>DATMJO010000017.1:0-34216 GCA_035553855.1 Thermoleophilaceae bacterium
ACCCCGCACCAGATCGCGGCCGCCATCGCCGCTGAGATCGGGCGGGAGGTCGACTACCGCGACGTCGAGGTCGACGGCGCGCGAAACGCCGCCGCGCGACTGGCGGAGCTGCTGTGACAACGCACGACAAGGGAGGCTGAAGATGGCGACCGGGACATCGGACCTGGAGCTGAAGGCGCGCCACCGCGCGATGTGGGCATCGGGTGACTATCCGTCGATGGTCGAGACGTTCCTGCTGCCACTGGGGCCGCGGCTCGTGGAGGCGTGTGGAATCGAGGAGGGAATGCGCGTCCTCGACGTCGCGGCCGGCACCGGCAACGCCTCGATCCCGGCGGCGGCGCTCGGCGCGGAGGTCACCGCCAGTGACCTGACGCCGGAGCTGCTGGACGTCGGCCGCCGCCACGCCGAATCCCGCGGGCTCACGCTCGAGTGGGTCGAGGCGGACGCCGAGCACCTGCCATTCGAGGACGCGTCGTTCGACGTCGTGATGTCGTCGATCGGGGTGATGTTCGCGCCCCATCACAAGGCCGCCGCCGACGAGCTGAGTCGCGTCTGCCGGCCGGGCGGGACGGTGGGTCTGCTGAGCTGGACGCCCGAGGGGATGATCGGGGCCCTCTTCCGGACCATGGGCCCGTTCGCGCCGCCGCCGCCGCCCGGCGCGCAATCCCCGCCCCTGTGGGGCAGCGAGGAGCATCTCGCGGAGCTGTTCGGCGATCGAATCGACTGGCGGACGCTCGAGCGCGAGGACCTCGAGATCTCGGCATTCCGGCGCCCACGCGAGTACGGGGAGCACTTCTCGGCCCGCTACGGGCCGACGATAACCGCCCGCGCCAACGCGGAGAAAAACGGCCGTGGAGCCGAGTTCGACGAGGCGCTCAACGCATTCTGCGACGAGTGGAACCGAGGCACCGAAGACGACGCCCTCTTCCAGAAGGAGTACCTCTTGGCGGTGGGCACGCGCAGCTGAAGAGCGTCGGGACGGTCGACACCTCAACGTCAGCGAAAGCAACGAGTCCGGGCGTCGCTCCCTCAGACGAAGCGGCCCCCCGCTATCGGAAGCCCGCCTCTCGCCAGGCGGGCTTTCGTGTTTAGAGGGCTTGCTTGGGGGCGTATGTGCCGCCTCTGTGGGTCCGATACGGCGCAAGGCCGAGGAGCACCGAGTGGGCGTCGTGTCTGCAGTCCCGACAGCGTCATCGGGGCCGGAGGGCGCCGCCGGTACCGTTTGGATGTGCGAACGATGGATTTCGATCGCGCGGTTCGGTTCATCGCGGCAATCCCCGAGGGTCGTTGGGCTGCATACAAGGATGTGGCAGCCGCCGCGGGGAATTCGAACGGTGCGTAGCCGCGCGAGATGTCCTGGGACAAGAGGGTGTTGCAATCGATGGACAGGGTCGAGCGGCGCCCCACCAACGTTTACGGTCGACGAGTGGAAGCAAGGCAGCTCAGCGACTGCATAGTGTCGTCGGCTAGAAGCGGTCGCGGTCGGGTGTCCACGCAGGTCGGGAGGTGCGGCGCTTCGCGACGGACTTGTCAGGATTCGCGTGCGTGCGACTCTAGGCGCGTGACGCTGTCCGATCGGTGGACACTCCATGCTCGGACAGAATCACTGACTCGCCCCGGGGTGAGCGGAGAGGGCGGGCCTAGCGGCACAGAGCTGCTCGACCGCGGCCTCAGCGACCACGCTCCCGTGATCGCCGACCTCGAGCTTCACCGAGCAGACGGCGCTGAAACCGCGCCGGCCACGGGGGATGAGGGTCCCTCGGCTTGATCGTCGATCCCGAAGGCCGCTACGTGATCCGCCCTGCGCGCGGCGACGATGGCGCGGTTGAGGCCTGGATGGTCAAACGGCTCGCGTTCGACACGAAGAAGGATTGGGAGCGAACGCTGGTGAGCCAGCTGCGCGACGAGTTGGCCCGGCTTCCCTGGCGGGCTGATTGTGCCCTGAGCGGAGTCTTCGCCAGCGACGATCCGCAGAGCTGCGACGCCGAGAATCTCCTCTACTACAACCCGGGCTCGGCGATCTTCAGCGCGCTTCCGCACCGACTTATCTTCGAGCGGCTGCGTGAGGTCCCGCCTGCACCCGTCCCGCTCGACTCCACAAGCCCCTGTGGCTACTACCACGCCTACCGCGCCCTCCCACCGGGGCGACGCTTCTATTGCTGGCAGGCCCACGAGTTGCTCGCGCGATTCGACCGGATCCCAGTCGGGTCGGTCACGGGGTCTCAGGCCGGCAGGCTCGTCTGGTGGTCGCTGCGCGAGGCCCAGGACCGGATTGAGGTCCTGACCGAGGATCGCCCGCACGCAGGCGAGTTCGGCGTGCACGTGGTCATGCACGCGGCGCCCGGTCGCGGCCTGAAGCTCGCGGGTGTTGTGAAGGGGCTCGTCGATGGCGTTGTCGGCGCGCTCCACCAGGGAGCCGCGACCACCGCTGCCGAGCGGACGGCCGGACTGCTTTGGCCGAAGCTCAGGCCGGTCGTCCCGAACCCCCGGGTCCTCGCAGAAGCACTGACGAGCGATCGGACCGTCCTCTTCGACGGCCCGGCGTTCAAGGCACACGCCACCTGGGTTCAACTCGATCCCGCCGACCATCTATGCGCCGCGGGCCTCGTGGAACTCCGGAACGATTCGCAATCAGGTCGTAGCGAGTTGTCCGGCGAGATCTTCCGGCTGCGCCCGCCTCCCACGTGATCGCGACGCCACCGGCTGGTGGCCGCCGGCGTGGTGACAAGGTCCGGCGCCGGCTGTCGCTCTCCCGAAGCACAGCGAGCCGCGTATTCGCTTGTCCGCGACGCCAGCCGAAGGCGGGCGGGGTACGTAACTTCGGGTTATCGCGGGTGGGCGGCCAGGATCACTGCTGCTTTTCGCGCAAGCGCACTCAGGAACGCCGTCGCCGAGTCGCGCAGCCAGGCGAAAGCGGGAGTCTCGGCCGAGGTAGCGTTCGGAGGATGCCCGAGCTTCCTGAGAGTCTCGCCGCGCTCGTCGCCGACCTAGAGGACATGGGCTTCGAGACTGAGCGCGAGGAGTGGCACCCGTGGCCCGGAGGCGGTGACATGCAGCTGCGGCGGCCGCGAACCCGTGGCGTCAAGCGCGTCCGCATGATGCAGGATCGCGGTCCGTGGGATCTCGAGGTTCAGATCGGGCGCGGATGGTACGAGCCATACACGGCCCTCCTCGCGCTCGATGAGCGCCCACATCAGCAGCGCGCCCTGAGCCATGCCGAGCGTCACGCAGTGACCATCAAACTGGTCCAGCGATTCACCGGCTCGCGCACTCAGCGGCGGGCGATCAAGGATCGCGCCAAGCAACTGTCTCTGGTCTATACGCGCTGGGCAGAGGGCGAGGTTCCGCCGAAGTAGCTCGCTTCCCTTCGATGCAAGAGGGGGAGCGCGCGGGGGTCGCGTGACGGCTGCTGCTCCTCCCGCGAAGCGGGAGCCGTCTCGGCTCACATGGCCTGCACGGTGGGGCGCACGAGGATCTCGTTGAGAGTCAGCCTGTGGGGCCGGCTGACGGCGAAGGCGATGACGTCGGCGATGTCGTGCGGGGGGATGGCCCATTCGAGGACGTCCTTGGCAGCCTTCTTGCTGTCGGGGTGGGTGATGTGGTCGGAGAGTTCGGTCGCGATAGCACCGGGTTCGATGACCATGACGCGGATCTCGGGTTGGAGCTCGACGCGTAGGGCCTCGGACCAACCGTTCATGCCCCACTTGGTCGCGGCGTAGGCGGCGAACCCGGCTGGCGCGACGCGCCCAGCGACCGACGAGATGTTGACGAGGTCGCCGCCGGCGCCCGTGCGGAGCTGGTCGAGGAAGACCTCGGTGGTGGTCATCGCGCCGAGCAGGTTGGTGTGGACCATGCGCCAGTGCTCTTCGCGCTGGTCAGAGGTGAAGGGCGCCGTCAGCATGACGCCGGCGTTGTTGACGAGGATGTCGGCGCCGCCGAGCTCCTGTTGCACGCGCGCGGCCGCGGCGACGACCGAGTCGCGGTCCGTGACGTCGGCGGCGACGGCGATCGCCCCCTTGCCGAGCTCGTCCGCGAGGGCGTGGATGCGGTCCGCGCGGCGGGCAAGCAGCGCGACCCGGTGCCCGTCGGCGGCGAGCGCGCGGGCGGTCGCCGCGCCGATCCCGGACGAGGCCCCGGTAATGACCGCGACGCGGCCTGCGTTCTGGTCGGTGCTCACGCTGCGGTCACCGCCTCGTCGATCGCCAGCGACGTCGACAGGTCCCGGTAGGCGTCGATCTGCTGCTGGCGTTCGGCTAGCTTCTCCTCCGCGACAGCGATCGCGTCAGCGCCAGCGATGAAGCGAAACGGGGGGTGCTCGTCGTCGGCGATGGTCAGCAGCGCCTGGGCGAGCTTCGCCGGGTCGCCCGCCTGCTTGCCGTTCATGCCCTCGAAGAACTCGCGCTGCGCGGCGCTCCGCTCGGCATAGTCGTCGATTGACGCTACGGCGTAGTTCGTCGACTCCTTTGTGAGCAGCTCGGAACGGAAGAACCCAGGGTTGACGACCGTCGTATGGATGCCGAAGGGCTCGACCTCCGGGGCGAGCGACTCCATCCAGCCGTCGAGCGCGAACTTGGATGCCGCGTAGGCGCTGGTGTATGCGGAGCCGGCGAGGCCCGCGAGTGAGGAGATCGCGACGACATGTCCCGAGCCTTGCTTGCGCATGACAGGCAGGGCCGCACGGGTCACATTCATCGGGCCGACGAGGCTAACCGCGAGCTGGCGCTCGATCTGCTCAGGCGAGAGCTCCTCGAAGAAACCCGCCTCGAAGCTCGCGGCATTGTTGACCAGCACGTCGATGCGGCCGAAGCGATCTACCGTCGCCTCGACCGCCGCCTCGGCGTCCTGGGTGCTTGTCACATCGAGCTTGACGACGAGCAGATCGTCGGACTCGACAACGGCCTTCGCGACGCTGTCAGGGTTGCGGCCAGTCGCGACGACATTGTGGCCGGCCGCAAGCGCGGCCTTCGCGAAGTCGACGCCCATGCCACGGCCAGCGCCGGTGATGAACCAGGTCTTCTGGTGGGTGTTGTTGGAAGTCATGACGACAAGCCAAGCAGCGAATCTGCGGGGGTGGGAGTCCCTGCCTATCCAGGTACTGGCAGGCCCCCCCAACGCGCTCCACGCGTAGCTACGCTGAGTTTCATGGACGCCAAAGAGGAGATCAGCGAGTTCCTGACCTCGAGGCGCGGAAGGGTCACGCCCGACCAGGTCGGCCTCCGCGTCTACGGCGAACGGCGCGTACCCGGACTGCGTCGCGAAGAGGTCGCGATCCTCGCCGGCGTCAGCGCCGACTACTACACAAAGCTCGAACGCGGCAACGCGAGCGGCGTCTCAGAAAGCGTCCTCGAAGCGATCGCCGGCGCGCTCCAACTCGACGAAGCCGAGCGCGCTCACCTGTTCGATTTGGCCCGTGCTCTCGGACCCGCGACGCCGAAGCGACGACGTCCGAAGAAACAGGCAGTGCGGCCGAGCGTGCAACGGATACTCGACGCCATCGCCGGCGTGCCGGCGCTTGTCCAAAACCGCCGCCTCGACATTCTCGCGACCAACCCGCTCGGAAGGGCGCTCTACTCCGAGCAGTTCAGCGGTCCGACCCGGCCTCCCAACCACGCCCGGTTTGTCTTCTTCGACCCGCGCGCGCAGGACTTCTACGTCGACTGGGAACGCGCCGCAAACGACACCGTCGCCTTGCTGCGCGCCGAGGCCGGGCGCGATCCGTACGACCGCGAGCTCTCGGACCTCGTCGGCGAACTCTCAACCCGGAGCGACGACTTCCGAAGCCGCTGGGCAGCCCACAACGTGAAGCTGCACCAGACCGGCACGAAAACCTTCCACCACCCCGTCGTCGGCGATATCGAACTCACCTTCGAGATGATGGAAATCGCCGCCGACCCAGGCCTCGACCTCCTCACCTACAGCGTCGAGCCCGGTTCAAAGTCCGAGGAGGCGCTGAACCTACTCGGCACGTGGGCCGCGACACTCGCCGAGGAGGAGCGAGCCGCAGCGGCGGCCCGATCGGACTGACGCTCTGAAGGTTGGCTGCGCCGGGCTCGCCGCCAGCAAGCCGGCGCCCATGGCGGATAGGACGCCGCCGCTGTGCGGGCCAGTCTCACGTTCGTGGTTGTCATGCTGCCTCCCGATCTTTTCGACTCGCGCGCCGGGCAAGCGGCGCGAGCAGCGCCGCGAACGCGCGCTGGAGGGCGATCGGTGGGCCCGCGGCGAAAACCGCGTGGTCGCGGGCGAGGACGATGCGGTCCGCAAGGCGCGGACGGCCGTGCTTGTCGGTCCTGCCGGCGGCCGCCAGGCCGAAGAGCGTGCGAAGCAGGCCCTCGACGTCGAGCGCCGGGCGGTACTCGATGATCAAGTGCAGCTCGTCCTCCGCTTCGTTGAAGACTCGGTGCGGGGTGCCGGCCGGAAGTGACATCGACTGGCCCACGGCCAGCCGCAGGCGGCGCTCCGGACGCCCGACCGAGCACGTGGCCGTACCGGCGACGACCGTCACGTGCTCGTCCTGCTTCGCGTGCACGTGCGACATTGGCGAGCCGCCGCCCGGCCGCATGTAGAAGTCGCATTCAAAGGCCGTACCGCCGGTCTCGCTCGCAGTGCGGCGAACGACGACGCGCTCGCCGTTGACCGGGTTCTCGATCGTGCGTGCCTCGGTCGTGGTCACGTCTCTTCCTCCTCGTAGCGTGGACTCGTCAGCTAAGGCGTGCATCCGGCGTGCACGTCGTGCACTTCGAATGCACGCCCACATGGCGAGCGTCGACGAGGAGAGGACTCATGGCAGCGAGTAGCGGCATCCTTGATTTCGACACGAAGGCGTCGAGCACGATCGAGGCTGTCTACCGCACGCAGGACGTCGTCGAGCAGCGGCGCGCCGTCCTGCGCGCGCTGGACCTTCGCCCCGGCGAGCGCGTGCTCGACATCGGCGCCGGACCCGGTTTCCTCGCCGTCGCGATGGCAGCGGCGGTCGGGCCGCGGGGCTCGGTGGACGGAGTCGATGTGAGCGAGAGCATGATCGCGTTGGCCCGCCGCCGCAGTCCGGAGCCGCACTCGGCGCCGCTCGCCTTCCGGCTGGGAGACGCGCTCGCGCTGCCGTTCCCCGACGAGTGCTTCGACGTCGTCGTCTCGACGCAGGTCTACGAGTACGTCGAGGACATCCAGGCCGCGCTGGCCGAGGCGCGGCGCGTCCTGCGGCCCGGGGGACGGCTGCTCGTGCTGGACACCGATTGGGACTCGGTCGTCTGGCGCTCGTCGGACGAGCACCGGATGCGCCGCGTCATGCGGGTCTGGGACCAGCACCTCGTCCATCGCGACCTGCCCCGCCGCCTTCCGGAGCTCCTGCGGGAGGCAGGTCTGACGTTGAGCGGCTGCCAGGTCGTACCACTGCTGAACGTCGGGTACCGCCGGGAGACCTACAGCGCCGGGCTGCTCGAGCTGATCCGCGACTTCGTCGACGGGCGGGTCGGCGTGGAGAAGATCGACGTTGCCGCGTGGGCGAGCGACCTCACCGCGCTGGGCGACGGCTACTTCTTCAGCTCCTGCCGGTACCTGTTCCTCGCCCAGCGCTGATCCGGACGGGCGCCAGGGCCAGTCCTGGTTGAATAGCGCGAGGAGCGCTTATCCGTGAACCGTTCCGGGCAAAACGCGATCTGGCGGGAGGGTGACTGCTGGGCGTTGGGCGACGCCGGCGACGCCGTCCGCCTGCGGGACTCGAAGGGGCTCCGATATCTCGCGCTGCTCGTCGAGCACCCGGGCGTGGAGATGCACGCGCTCGACCTGGCGGGAACGGTCGCGGCGCCGCCGGCGGACGAGCCGCGGCTCGCACCGGGCGACGCCGCCGGGCTCGGGGGCGACGACGCCCACGGCGCCGGTCCCGCGCTCGACGAGCCGGCGAAAGCGGCGTACCGGGCCCGGATCGAGGACCTGCGGGAGGAGCTCGAGCAGGCGACCGCCTGGCGCGACGGCGAGCGCGCCGCCCGGGCGCACGCGGAGCTCCAGGCGCTCACCGACGAGCTCGCGCGCAGCGTCGGCCTCGGCGGGCGCGATCGCCCTTCGGCGTCGCAGGCCGAACGCGCTCGCCAGAACGTCGGGCGCGCGCTGCGCAAGGCGGTGGGACGCATTGCCGCCGCGAGCCCGGCCCTCGGCGCTCATCTGGAGCAGGCGGTCCGGACCGGGACCTACTGCTGCTACCAACCCGATTCCGAGGCGCCACTCGTCCTGCTCGATGAGCCGCTCGCCGGCGCGCCGCCGGCGCGCGCGCCCGGCGGCTCCTCTCACAACATGGCCGTGCCGCTGTCGAGCTTCATCGGCCGCGAACGCGAGCTGGCCGAGCTTACCGCCACGCTGCAGGCCGCACGGCTCGTGACGGTCACCGGACCCGGCGGGTCGGGCAAGACCCGACTCGCGCTGGAGGTGGCGAGGCCCTTGGCCGACGAGCTTCCGGGCGGTGCATGGTTCGTGGACCTCGCCCCGGTCTTCGAATCCGGAGTCGCGCTCAAGGCCGTCGCGCGCGCGCTCGGCGTGCGCGAGCGTCCCCAAGTCCCTCTCCTCGACGACGTCGTGGAGCGCGCAGGCGCCGCCGAGCTGCTGCTCGTCCTCGACAACTGCGAGCACCTCGTGGAGGAATGCGCCGAGCTCGTCACGCGACTGCTGGAGCGCTGCCCTCACCTGCGCGTCCTCGTGACGAGCAGGGAGCCGCTCGCGGTCCCGGGCGAGCTCCTGCGAAGGGTCGACCCGCTCGAGACCCCGAACGAGGGCGCGCCCCTCGAGGCGGTATTGCGGTCCGAGGCGGTGATGCTGCTGATGGATCGCGCGCAGGCCGCTCTGCCCGGCTTCGAGCTGGATCCCGCCGCCGCCCCGCTCGCCGCGCGGATCTGCCGTCGCCTCGACGGGCTTCCGCTCGCGATCGAGCTCGGCGCCGCGCGGGTGGCGACGCTCTCTCTCCACGACCTCGCGGCCCATCTCGACGACCGCTTCGCGGTTCTAACCGTCGGCGCGCGCACCGCGCTTCCGCGGCAGCGCACGCTCGAGGCCACCGTCGAGTGGAGCTACGGGCTGCTGGCCGAGGAGGAGCAGCTGCTTTTCGACCGCCTGTCGGTTTTCGCCGGCGGTTGGACGCTCGAGGCGGCCGAGGAGGTGTGCGCGTCGCGCGACTTCGATCCGGCGCATGTGGCCGCGGGGCTCGGTGCGCTGGTCGAGAAGTCGCTCGTCGTCCGCCACGAGCTGCCGGGAGGACGGGTGCGCTACCGGCTCCTCGAAACGCTTCGCCAGTATGCGTGGAAGCGCCTGGAGGAGCACGGCGAAAGAGGCAGCGTGCGCGACTCGCATCTCGCCTGGGCGCTTCGTCTGGCGGAGAAGGCGGAGCCGCACCTGAACGGGCTCGAGCAGGGACTGTGGCTCGACCGGCTCGAGGACGAGCTGGACAACCTCCGCAGCGCAATCGATTGGGCGGTCGAGTCCAGCGACCCTGCCTCGGGCCTGCGCATCGCCTCGATCGCGATCGGTGGGTTCTGGCTGTGGCGCGGCCACGTCAGCGACGGCGAGCGCGCGCTCGCGCGTCTGCTCGGCCATTCCGTTCCAAGCTCGGACCAGGCGCGCGCAAGCGGCCTGCTAGCGGCGGGCCGCATCGCGTTCCAGACGGGCAGGTGGCGTGAGGGGTTGCGGCTCTGCCGCGAGAGCCGCCATGTGTGGCGGGGCCTAGGCGATCCGGCGGGCGAGGCGCGCGCGCTGATCTGGCAGGTCGTCAACGAGTGGGGACTTGGCGGCGGCGACGACCTCTCGGACCTGTTCGACGAGAGCGTCGAGGTCGCCGCACGCTCCGGCCGGGCGTTCGAGCACGCGCTCGCCGCGGGGCTGGCCGCCGTCTGGTGGGCGGACCGCGACATCGCCCGGGCGGTCGCGCTCGCCGACGACGCGGGACGGCTGATCCAAACGGCGCGCAGCCCCAACTGGCTCGCCCACATCGGCGAGTTTCGCGCCTACGTGGCGTTCGTCGCGGGCCGGCCGGACGGGGCCCGCGCCCTGATCGCGGAGGCGCTGCCGCTGTACTTGGAGATTGGCAACCGCGCCTGCGGCGCGCACTGCCTGGAGACGGCCGCGCTCGTCGCCGCGGGCACGGGTCGGGCCGAGACGGCAGCCGAACTGCTGGGCACGGCCGGCCGGCTGCGCGAGGAGCTCGGCACTGTCCCGCCGGCGTACGAGGCCCGCGTCCGGCGGCGGGGGTTGGACGCGATCCGGGCTCGCCTGGACGAGCGGAGCTTCGCGGCCGCCCGTGACCGCGGCTGGGACGGCTCGTTCGAGACCGCCGTCGAGCAGGCGCGCGAGGCGGTGCGCTGAGTCATCGCCCGCAACTTCTTCTCTCACGCCGACACCGAGGGACGGGGGTCTCGCCCGTGGCGCCGCGGAAGTTCATGAGGCTCGGCGCCGCTCGACAGTGGCTTGGTTCTACCCCCGACGAAGGAAGCCATGAGCATCACGGTCGGTGGTATCACGTTCGACCGCGTCGAATACGACTCCGAGGGTGATGTTCTCTACCCTCGTTCGCCCGATTGGCGGCGGCCAGAAACGACGGCCAATGCCTGAAGAGGCAGAAGTGCCCTTCGCCCTCGAGTAGGTGGAGGCTCGAGCGAGGTAGGCGTGCGGCGAGCTCCAGGGCCATCCGCGGGAAGAGGATGTGGTCGGCGGTGCCGTGGATGATCTCTGTTCGCTGGGTCACGCCTTCGGGCTCGAAGTGCCAATCGGCCAGCGCGCGGAGGTCGCCGTATAGCCCTATGCCACCCTGCCGGAACCCCTCGCGAACCTGCGCTTGGAGCATCGCCTTCAGCGAGGGCTCGCGGAATAGTTCACGGTCGAGCGCGGGGCCGGTCTCAAGCCATTCGTCCGCGAAGGCTGTGGTGCGGTGCCGGGCCTTGATGCCGGCGGCGTCCGCGGCGAGGCGAAGGAGCGGGGGCACACGCCTCAGGCGCCATAGCGCCCGCAGGTTCGTGTGCACGTTCGCCGCAGCGGATGCGTTCATCGGCCCTAGTGGTGCGGCGAGCGCGACGCCGGTTACGCGCTCGCCGAGGTCATGTGCGACGGCAAGGGCGTGCGGCGCGCCGCCCGACCACCCCGCGCTGATGAACCGCTCCAGACGAAGGGCGCCGGCGAGCTGCTCGACGTCTGCGGTCCAATCATGCAAGGTGCGGCCGGGTTTCGGTGTCGACCGTCCGTGGCCGGGACGATCGACGGTGATGAGGTGCACGCCCGCGTCCCGGGTAAGCGCTTCGTTCGGATGACGGGCGAGCCGCGAATCGCCGGCGCCGTGATTGAAGACGACCGGGGTCCCTTCCGGATCGCCCCACGTCTCGTAGGCGAGCCGCCGTCCATCACGCAGCTGGATAGAGGGCATCGCTATCTCCCGACGGCGCGGATCGATAGCGATGCCGTCTCGGACCCGGAGCGCGCCACGGCCCGATGCAGACCGGCTCGCGCCGGGGTAAAGCGGACGTTGATTGCACCGATCGCAGTAAGGAGGCCGGGCCAGGCTTCCTCCAGGCCTCGCTGGAAAGTTCGGAAGGTGTGGGCGCCGCATTCGTAGCGTCGCGATATGTGGGCGATGCGGGCGGTTTCGAGGGCGGCGGCGAGTCGATCGTGATCGGTGCGGAAGAGCGGTTCGAAGACCGGGTACGAGGGGTCGAGCTCGCCGAAGCGCCGGGCCTCGTCCGGGTCGCATGGGACGCCGTTGCCCGAGCTGAGGAAGAGCCATTTGCCGCGCAGGCGCTCGGCCAGCGACGCGGGGTCATGGGCGGTGCGCCACTCGCGCCCCTCCGGGGTCGTCGGGGGGGCGAACGCGCCGGGTGCGACTCCCGTCTCGAGCGCGTAAACGAGCTCACCTTCGCCTGGGCGCGAGTCGGCTGAGTCGAGCGCGCCGGAGAAGCTCGCGGCAGCGGCGTAGAGCTCTGGGTGTCGGGCGGCCTGCACCATCGCGCCGTACCCGCCCATCGAGAGACCGCCGATCGCGCGTCCCGATCGGTCGGCGACCGTGCGAAACCGGCGGTCGACCGCGTCGATCATCTCGAGCAGCGCGGACTCGCGCATCTGCTCACCGCTGTGCCAGTCGATCCAGAATCCGAATGGCGTGCCCTGCGGGAGGACGACGATCACTTGGTCGTCGGCGGTCAGCTCGAGCAGGCGGATGCAGGTCAGGTACTCATCCCCGATCGAGTCCATGCCGTGGAGCAGGTAGACGACCGGGTACCGCCGGGCGGGGTCTGACCGGTAGCCCTCGGGCAGGACTGCCAGGTAGCTGTCCGCGGTGGGGCCCGCGCCGCTCGTCCCTTCGACAACTCGCGGGGACTCTCCGTCCCATTTCGGTACGGGACGCGGGCAGTCGGGCGGGGGTTCGAGCGCGTGCGCCGGAGCGGCCAGCGCGAGCGTCGCGAGTATCGCTGCGAGTAATCCTTTGTACACCTGTGCCTCCAGTAGGTGTTGACCGAGCGGCGATGATGCGGCCAGGCGTGTCTTTCGTCGATAGGGAGGCTCCCCACAATTAACTCGCTGTTCGACAGGGACCACGAGATCAGCGCGCTCGAGCGCTCGCTCGAGCGAGGCCTGGACGACGGCGGCGTCGCGATCGTCGAGGGCGAAGGCGGCATCGGAAAAACCGCATTGCTGGACGCTCTGGCGGAGCGTGCTCGCGAGCACCGCGCTGAAGTCCTTGCGGCGACGGCGAGCGAGCACGAGACGCGCTACGCATTCGCTGTCGTCCGAGGACTGCTCGAGCGGCACGTCCTCGGACTGGACGGCTCGGCGCGCGAACGCGTACTCGGCGGACCCGCACGGATGGCGCTACCGGCGTTGACCGCCGAGAAGGCCACGCAAGGCCTCCTCCAGACCGTCCACGGCATCTACTGGCTGTGCTCGAACCTCGCGCTCGAGAAGCCGCTCGTACTCGTCGCCGACGATCTGCAGTGGGCAGACAGCGAGTCGGTCGACTGTCTGGCCTACCTCGGCAACCGGATCGCGGGGACGCGGGTCACGCTCGTGATGGCCACTCGCCGGCTTGATCCCGGCTCCCCGCTCTACTCGCTCAGCGCCTCAGACGCGGTCGAGCGAATCGTGCCGCGACCGCTGGGGCGCGAGGCCACCGGCGCCCTCATCGAGGCGGTGCATGGAACCGCTCCCACGCCGCTCTTCATCGACGCTGCACTTCGAGCGAGCGGCGGCAACCCTTTCTTCGTCGAAGAGATCGCGAGGGCGATCGCGCCCGAGCAGACCGAAACGCGGGCAGGGGCCGAGGGGCGTGTGGAGGAACTCGCACCTGACGGCGTCAGGCGTGAGCTGCTGAGGCGCCTCTCAACTCTCTCAGACGCGGCCCAAGACCTAGCAAAGGCGGCCTCAGTGCTCGCCGAGCCATGGACTCCGTCGGACGCCGGGGGTGTGAGCGGGGTGGACGCAGAGTTCGGGGCGGCCGAGGCCGAGCTGCGTTCGGCCGGCATCTTCGCGGCCGGCGCTGAGCTCCGGTTCCGCCATCCGATCATCCGGACCACCATCTACGCCGAGCTGAGCGGCACCGAGCGCGCCACGCTCCACGCCCGCGCGGCGGAGGTCCTCGCGCAGCGGGACGCTCCCGAGGAAGCCGTCGCGGCGCAGCTGCTGCTTACCGAGCCGCGCGGCCGAGCATCGACTGCGCGATACCTGGCGTCGGCGGGAAGCGCGGCGCTCGCACGCGGTGCGGCCCAATCCGCTGCCGCTCTGTTGCAGCGGGCCCTTGCCGAACCGGCGCCAGAAGGTACCCGCCGAACGGTGCTCGCAGAGCTCGGAATCGCGCAATTGAGGACCGGGGCGCCCGACGCCGTCGCGAGCTTGAGAGAGGCGATCGCCCTTACGGACGAACCGGAAGAGGCCGCCGCGTTGACTCGGCACGGTGCGCTCGCCCTCTTGATGAGCGGCCAGCGCATCGAGGCGTTCGACGTGCTCGCCCGCTCTGTAGATAGGTACAAGCCAAGCAATCGCGACGCACGCCTGCGGATGGAGGCCGACCTCTGCTCGGTTGGGTTCATATCCGTCGAGACCGCGCCCCAGGCCGCCGAGCGGGTGACCGCCTTGGCTCAGGAGCTCACCGGCGATACGCCCGCGGAGCGCGTCCTGCTCGCGCTCCTCGCATTCCTTCAATCGATGAACGGTGAGCCGATTGCCGACGCGGCGGCGACCGCCGAGTGTGCGCTCGCCGGTGGGCGACTGGTCGGAGATCAGCTTCCGGACGGCCCGGCGCTCTACATGGCGCTCGACGTGCTCGTCGACGCAGAGCGTTTCGAACTCTTCGACACGGTGCTCGAGCGCGCGTTCACCGACGCGCGTGATCGGGGCTCACTGCTCGGGTTCGCGAGCGCTTCTACGTTCCGGGCCCAAGGTGCCTGGTTCCGAGGTTCGGTCTCCGAAGCGGCGGCCGACGCCGCAAGCGGCCTCCACGCGGCGTGCAGCGCGTGGCCGCTCGGCATCCCGATCGCGGCTGCCTACCTCGTGGCCTCGTCCACCGAGCGCGGCGACCTCGAGACCGCTGAGCGCACGCTCCAGGAGACAGCCCTCGACGGCGAAGTCGACCTCGGGACGAACTTCGCCGGACTCTTGCTGTTCCACCGCGGCCGCCTCCGCGCGGCGCAAGGGCGCCTCGAGGAAGCTCTCGCGGACCTGCTCGCCCAGATCGACTGGGAGACCGCGGTCGGTCGCAGCGTTCACGGCATGCAGGCCCGCGCGCATGCAGCACCACTGCTCGCGGCGCGGGGCGAGCAGGAACGCGCACGCGTGCTGGCGGAAGCGGAGTGGGACGCCGTACGCGATGTCGAGATCCCGCGTTGGCCCGGCGTCGCGCTGCGCGGGTTAGCCGCTACGCGCGGAGGCGACGAGGCCATTGAGCTCCTGCGGCAATCCGTGGATGTCCTCGCCCGATCGGCCGCGCGGCTCGAGTATGCCCGCTCGCTCGTCGAGCTGGGCGCGGCCCTCCGCCGCTCGAACCGTCGCCGCGATGCGCGCGCCCCGCTACGCGAAGGCCTCGACCTGGCGCACCGCTGCGGCGCCGGCGCACTGGAAGAGCACGCACGCGCCGAACTTCGCGCTGCCGGCGCCCGACCGCGTGCCGCCGCGCTCGGGGGGATCGAAGCGCTCACGCCGAGCGAAATGCGCATTGCGCGGATGGCCGCCGAGGGCATGAGCAACCCCGAGATCGCGCAGGCGCTGTTCGTCACTCGTAAGAACGTCGAGAACCACCTCGGCCGCGCTTACGGAAAGCTCGGCATCACATCGCGCACCGACCTCCCCGCCGTCTTCACGGGGATTAGGACCGACATTACCCTTGCCACGCGATGCCGGGGGCCCACTAGGGGACATTCCCGATAGGCAGGGCGCCTGCCGATCCCGACACTGCTCGTACCAACCGAGACAGGAGACGAGCAGATGAACGACACGACAGAGACCCAGCAGATTCAGCCCGAGCCGCGCCGCCTGACCCGCTCCCGCGAGCGGATCGTCGGAGGCGTAGGCGGCGGCCTCGGCCGCTACTTCGGCATCGACCCGATCATCTTCCGGATCGGGCTCGTCGCCCTCGCGTTCGCGGGCGGCGCCGGGATCTGCATCTACATAGCGGCGCTCCTCTTCGTTCCGGCGGAGGGGAGTTCAACGCCCCCGGTCGGCACGCGCCTGTTCCGCGGCGACCGCGGCGTCCTCCGGCGGCTCGGCCTGATCCTGGTCGTGATCACCGGCAGCCTGCTGCTCGCGATCGCTAGCGCGTGGGCGACCGGGACGGGTTCCGGCGAGATCGTGGCGGTCAGCGTGATCGTCCTAGGCCTCGTGCTCGTGGCTGCGGCCTTCCGCGGCGGCGCGCGCTGGCTCGTCCTTCCCGCGTTCGCGGTCGCGCTGTCGGCGGGCGTCACGGCGGCAGCGGACGTCGATCTCCGCGGCGGCGTCGGCGAGCGCTCCTACCGTCCGCAGAGCGTGGACGAGCTTCGCGACTCCTACCGGGTCGGCGTCGGCAGCCTCGAGCTCGACGTGCGCGACGTACGCTTCCCGGCCGGCGACCATCCGGTGGAGCTGCGCGCCGGCGTGGGGGCGGTCGAGCTGATCGTTCCCGACGACGTGTGCGTGATGACGAAGGCGCGCATCGGGGCCGGGTACGTTGGCGCCCTCGAGCGCGAGGCGGAAGGCATCGACGTGAACTGGGAGAACGCGCCCACGGCCCCGCGAGGCGTGCCGCGCCTCGTCGTGGACGGCGACGTGGGCCTCGGCGCGCTCCTCATCTCCGACCGCCCGGTGGACCACGACAACGACCACGGCGACCGCCGGGCCGTCAGCGGGACGAACGACGCGTGCCAGGAGCCCGCACGGTGAAGGACCGTCCGCGGGACGCCGTCTCGCTTGTCGCGGGCGTGGCGATCGCCGGTCTCGGGGTGCTCCTGCTCCTAGACACCGCCGCCGGCATCGGGCTGACGCTCGCCTACCTCGCCCCCGCGGTCACGGCGACCGCGGGGGCGATCCTGCTCGCGCGGGGGCTCGGGAGGAGCCTTGACCGCTGACGACCCGGGAGGAGGTGGGATCATCGCTCCCGTGGCCGCGACCGCGCAGCCGGCGCCCCGCATCCGGCGCGACCCCGACGGGGGCCTGATCGCCGGGGTGTGCGCGGGGATCGCGGGCCGAGTGGGGATCGACCCGATCATCGTGCGGCTCGCGTTTGTCGCCGCGACCCTCTTCAGCGGTGCCGGGCTCATCGCCTACGTCCTCGCGTGGGTCTTCGTCCCGGCCGGCGAGGGCGACGCCGTGGCGACGCGCTTCCGTGCGCGTCGCGGGAACCTCGAGATCGTCGCCGGGGTCGCCCTGCTGGTGCTGAGCGCCGCGCTGCTCCTGCGGGCGGTCGGTTGGTGGGTCAGCGACGCGGTGGTCTGGCCGGCCGTCGTGGCCGCGATCGGCGGCGCGCTGATCTGGCGCCACTTCGTCGGCCCCTCGGGCGAGATCACGGAGGAGCCGCGCCCGGACGCGGGACGGGCGGCCGGATCCGCCGGCGGCGGGCGTAGCCTGAGCAGGGTCGGGGTCGGCGTGGCCCTCGTGCTCGGCGCCGCGCTCATGTTCCTGTGGGCGAACGGCGCGCTCGACGCGGCCGACGACGTGGTGCTCGCCGTGGTGGTCGTCGTCGTCGCGCTCGGCCTCATCCTCGCGCCGCTCTGGTGGCGCCTCGGGCGCAACCTTGCGGACGAGCGGGCGGAGCGGATCCGCTCCCAGGAGCGCGCGGAGCTCGGCGCCCACCTCCACGACTCCGTGCTCCAGACGCTCGCGCTGATGCAGCGGCGGGCGGACGACCCGCGCGAGGTCGCGGCGCTCGCACGGCGCCAGGAGCGCGAGCTCCGCGCGTGGCTGCTGGACCGCCCGCCCGCGCGCGCGGGCGAGAGCCTCGCGGGTGCCCTCGAGGCCGCCGCGGCCGAGGTCGAGGAGAGCCACGGCTCCACGGTCGAGGTCGTGACCGTCGGCGACTGCCCGCTCGACCCTGGTGCCGGGGCGGTCCTCGGCGCCGCCCGCGAGGCGATGCTGAACGCCGCGAAGTTCGCCGGCGCCGCCGGCCCGATCGACGTCTTCGCCGAGATGACACCGGAGCGCGTCGAGGTCTACGTCCGCGACCGCGGGCCGGGCTTCGACCCCGCCTACCTCCCTCCCGACCGCCACGGCGTGCGCGAGTCGATCGTCGGCCGCATGGAGCGCAACGGAGGCCGCGCCGCGATCCGGAGCGGCGGTGAGGGCGGCACGGAGGTCGAGCTGACGCTCGAGCGGGGAGCCCCGTGAGCGACGGGCGGCCGGCACGGGTCGTCATCGTCGACGACCACGGCCTCTTCCGCTCCGGCGTGCGGTCCGAGCTCGCCGGGCGCGTGGACGTCGTCGGCGAGGCCGCGACGGTGGAGGAGGCGGTCGAGTGCATCCGCGAGCTCCGGCCGGACGTCGTCCTGCTCGACGTGCACATGCCCGACGGCGGCGGGGTCGAGGTGATCCGCCAGACGGCGCAGGCGGAGGGCGTGTGCTTCCTCGCCCTGTCGGTGAGCGACGCGGCGGAGGACGTCATCGCGGTGATCCGCGCCGGCGCACGCGGCTACGTGACGAAGACGATCTCGGGGCCCGACCTCGCGGACGCGATCGAGCGCGTGCGCGGCGGCGACGCCGTGTTCTCCCCGCGGCTCGCCGGGTTCGTGCTCGACGCGTTCGCCGGCGCGCCCGCCGCCGCGGCCGCGGATGCCGACCTCGACCAGCTCACCGCACGCGAGCGCGAGGTTCTCCAGCACATCGCCCGCGGGTACATGTACAAGGAGATCGCGCACCGGCTGGGCATCTCGGCGAAGACCGTCGAGGCCCACGTGTCCGCGGTCCTGCGGAAGCTGCAGCTGTCGAGCCGCCACGAGCTCAGCCGCTGGGCCATGGAGCGGCGGCTCATCGACCCGTAGCGCCGCAGCGCCCAGGACGGCACCTCGGACCAGCGCCAGCGGCGCTCTCAGGGACGAAGCGGGCGGTTAGGGCACCCTAATTAGGGTGCCCTAACTCTGCTACTGTGCCGCCTGCGTGAATTCCGACCCGGCGGATCTGGTTTCGGGATCGGATGCGATTTCGGCCGGAGGCAGGCACTGAATGACTGATTCGATCTTTCGCGGGATGGAGGGCTTGGTGGGGCTGCTGCTGCTGCCGGTTCTGGCGGTCGCGCTCGTGTTCGCGCTCCATGCGCTGTGGCTGGTCGGCGCCGCGGCGGCTCAGCGCCTCGCGGGGCGGCGACCGGCAAGGGAGAGCCTCGAGCGGGCGGCGCTCGAGGCGCGCGCGGAGCTCGGCGAGGGCCGCCGTGAGGCTGCTGCGCGCGCGGTCCTGCTGAATCGCCGCCCGACGCTGGTGGCGCTCGCGGTCGCGGTCCGCGACGTGGGCTCGGACATCACGCGGCGGGACGTGGCCGAAAGCGTCTACGCCGATCTCGAGCTGCGGGTGACACGGGCGCTCGAGCCCTCGCGCATCCATACGAGGGTGGGGCCGCTGCTTGGGCTGATGGCCACGCTGATCCCGCTCGGTCCGGCGCTCGGGGCGCTCGCCAACAGGGATGTCACGACGCTGGCTGAGAAGCTCGAGGTGGCCTTCACGGCGCCGGTCGTCGGGCTCTTGATCGGCGGGCTCGGCTTCGCCACGACCGCCGTCCGGTCGCGCCTGTTCGCCGAGGAGATGGCCGACGCGGCGACGCTGCTCGACGCGCTGGCCCCGGAGGGCGGAGGGGGAACGCCGTCATCTGCCGAGCCGGCGCCCGCCGAGCCCGTGGCGCCCGAGCGTCCAGCGCGGAGTACGGCGAGCGCCGGCCGATCGGTTGCGCCGTCCGGCGGGCGTCTCGCTGAGGGGAGCGGGTGATGCGCCGGCCGATCCGGGTGAGCGGCGCGGTCCAGTCCGATGACTTCGACGACCCGCTCGCCTCCGTCGTGAACCTCTTCGACATCGCGATGGTCCTCGCCGTCGCACTGGTCGTCTACCTCGTGTTCGCCACCGACCAGGCCGGCCGGCTGACCGGGAGCGAGCCTGAGCGCGCACCTATCCCGAACCCCGGCGCCTCGCCGGCTGCGCCGGCTGACGGTCGGGAGGTGGGCCGGGTGCTGCGGCTGCGCGACGGCAGCCTCGTCTACACGCTTGAGCAGGACACCGGCGCCGGCAGCGCCGGCGGTCGGTGAAAACCCAGACGAACAGGAGGAATCAGTGGTCATCGTGATGAACGTCGTTCAGGTCAGCGAGGGGCGTGAGGAGGACTTCGAACGCGCCTTCCGGGAGCGCGAGCGCCTGCTCGACCAGGCACCCGGCTTTCGCGGATTCGAGCTGCTGCGCCCGCGTCCCGACGAGGCGTTGAGCGCCCACGGCGCGTCGCACCCAGACGACGGGGCTCCAGTCCTTGCGGGCAGCTACATCGTCGTGACCCGTTGGGAGACGGCCGAGCACTTTCACGGCTGGGTGCGGAGCGACCTGTTTCGGCGCGCTCATCGCGGGCGCGAGTCCGGGGTCGCGGCCGCGAACAGCGTCCACATGTACGAGGTGATCGAGACCGAGGAGCCGGCGGTCGCTTGACCGATCCCGGGTTCGCCCACAGGAGCGGCGGAAAGGACGCGATGCCAAAGATCACCTATTCGATGCCGGCCGCCGCCTGCGCGCTCGTGACCCTCGTGGCGCTGATGGCCGCGGCGATGCCGGCGGCCGGCCAGCAGCCCGGCGCCGGGGAGAGGCGCCTGATCATCGACCTCTCCCATGCCGAGCGGGTCACCTACCGCGGCGCGGGGGCGCCGAACCTCCACACCGCGGACAACGCCCAGCGCCAGGACGTCGACCGCTGGGCCGACGGGCTCGCAGCCCACGGCTTTGCGATCGAAACCGCGGCCACATCGCCATTCACGCCGAACGGCCTGGACGGGGTCAGCGTCGTCGCGGTACTCCAGCCGGACCTGGTGGGACCGGATCGTCCCGCCCGCTTCGGAGACTCCGAGATCGCCGCACTGCGCGACTGGCTACAGGCGGGCGGGACGCTAGTCGCCGTGGCAGATCCGCTGATCACGACCAGCGGGGCCACGTTCCTGAGCGAGGGCTTTTCGGGCATCGGGGCCTACAGGTCGGGCGAGATCGTCAACAACCTGCTCAGCCGCCTGGGGCTTGGCACACACGTCAACGCCGACGTCGTCTGCTCCACCCGGCCAGAGGACAAGCCCTCCGGGACCGATGACGGCGGGCTGAACGCGATCTACGGCTCCGAGCTGCCAGAGGGAGCGGTCGCGCTCGACGTCGAAACGCACGGCCTGTTCACCGACCCCGGACAGCGGCTCGGACACTTCGTGGGACACACGATCGAGGGGGCGCAGCTCGACCTAGCCGGAATGAGCCTCGACGCGGAGCGCGAGCCGGAGGCGCCTCCCGTGGTCGGGGGTGTCGTGCCGGTCCCGCCGCCCGACGCGGAGGGCGAAGCCTGGACGGTTCTGCGCAGCGCGGCGGAGAAGAAGGGCGACGACGGCAAAGCCGCTTCGTGCGGCGCCGAGCGCGACCGCGTCGAGGGAGCGGTCGCGGGCGTGACCCTCGATCGTGTCGGCAAGGGAAAGGTGGTGACGGGAGGCGACCTCTCGCTCCATGTCGCTTCCTACGGCTCCGCGACGTTCTACGACAACGAGAACTTCGGCATGAAGCCCTTCTGGGAGTCGCTGCTGCCCGCGATCGCCGGTCCCGGCCCACGTAGGAACACCGGTGGCGACCCGCCTGGTAGTGGTTCTCCGTCTGGCGATCCAGGGTCGGGTGGTAGCGGCTCGGGGAACGGCCCGGTCAGCGGTTCAGCGCCAGGCGACGCCGAGGCGAACACGGGCGGCTCGACGCGCCGCGGAGGGCGTCGCGGGGGTGAGACCGGCTCCGGACGTGGGGAGGCCCGGTCGTCACCGGGCCGCAACGACGGCCGCGCGGTCGGGGGCGCGCTCGAGCGCGGCCGTTCCGGCGCGCGGCGAGCCGGCGATGCGACGCCGTCGGCAGAGCGGTCGGGCTCGAGCGCGGTCGTCACCGGGGCGGGCCCGGCGAGGGAATCGGCCTCCGAGCGTGAAGGCGGCGAGGCGCGTCCGCTCTCCACCGCCGCCGAAGGCGGCTCGGGGGCTTCCGGAGCCAGCGGGTCGCCGTCCTCGCTGCGGGAGGTGCCGGATGTACCGGCGCTCGTCACCGCCCCCACGCCGGGCTGGCTTACCGGCGCGGTTGGCGGCGGCATCCTCGCGGCGCTCGCCGGCGGCTTCGGCTTGACGCGGCGGCGGCTGAGAACAGCGCTGCCGTGATGCGCGCGGTTGCGGCGGCGGGCGCCGCGATCGCTCTGGCCGCCGCGAGCGGCTGCGGCGGCCAGGCGGCTTCCGGCGGCGGCGGCGTCGTGGCCTTCGAGCCGTTTGCCGCCGAGACGCTCGTGGCTCTCGGCGTCGAACCGGCGGCAGTGCCCAGGCTGGGCGATCCGCCGCCGGCCCTGCGCGGCCTTCCCACGATCAGCGTCGATCACTCCGCCGGCCCCGACATGGAGCGTCTCGTCTCGCTGGCGCCCGATCGCGTGCTCTCCTCGCCGCGGTGGAGCTCGTTCCACGAGGCGATCCAGGATCAGGGCATCGAGGTCCATTCGTTCGACCCGCGGTCGATCGACGAGCTGTCTCGGCAGACGCTGCTGCTCGGCGGACTCGTCGGCCGTCGCGAGCGGGCCAGGCGACTGGTCGTGCGCTACCGCAGCGCCGTCCGGCAGGCGCGCGAGCGCGCGCCGACCGCCAAGCCCGATGTGTTGCTGCTGTTCGGCACGGTTCAGGGAACCCTGGCGTTCCTTCCCGGCACCTACGCCGCCGACCTGGTCAGGGCGGTCGGAGGCCGGGTCGCCTCGGACCGGCTGCGGGAGTCCGGCGAGTTCGCCGGCTTCGCCCCGATCTCGCTCGAGGAGGTGGTGCGCAGGGACCCCGACGTGATCATCGCGATGACCCACGGGGCGGAGGGGGCGGACTCCACGATCGCCGAGCGGCTTGCCGCCCAGCCGGCGTGGAGAGACCTCGAAGCGGTCCAGGCCGGACGGGTCCATGTCACCGACGCCGACCTGTTCGTGGCCTCGCCCGGCCCTCGCCTGCCGGGTGCGCTGCGCGAGCTGCACAGGCTCGTTCACCGATGACCGCACGGCAGCGGCTCGTGATAGGCGGCGGCCTCGTGGCGCTCATGTTCGCCTCGGTCGCATCGCTGGCCTTCGGTGCGGTGGCTGTGTCGCCAGGCCGGATCGTCGCGGCGCTGACGGGATCGGCCGACGGGCCGGACGCCACGATCGTCGCCGACGTCCGGCTGCCGCGCACCCTGCTCGCGGTGATCGTCGGAGCCGCGCTCGGGCTCGCCGGCGCGCTGCTCCAGGGAGCACTCGCCAACCCGCTCGCGGCCCCCGACGTCGTGGGCGTGACCGCCGGAGCGGCCTTCGGGGCGGTTGCCATCCTGCTGCTCGCGCCCGCCTCCTCGGCACTGCTGCCCGCCGCCGCTCTGGGAGGAGGGCTGGTCGCTGCGGCGCTGGTCGTGCTCGCCGCCGCGCCCGGACCGCGCGGCGGAGGCGTCGGCGGCGTCCGGATCATCCTCGCCGGGATCGCGGTCGGCGCGCTGTTCACCGCGGCGACGACGGCAGTGATGGTCTGGCGCTCCGATCGCGCCCCGGCGGCCGTCGTCTGGCTGGCCGGCGGGCTGACCGGCCGTGGCTGGGAGCACCTGGAGATGGCAGCTCCCTACATGCTCGTCGGGACCGTGGCGGCCGGGCTGCTCGCCCGCCCGCTCGACCTGCTCGCGCTCGGGGACGACCTGGCCGGCGCGCTCGGCGTGCGCGCCTCCCTCGTCCGCGTCGCGGCCACCGCGGCTGCGGCCGTGCTGGCGGCGGCCGCCGCGGCGGTCGCCGGGCTGCTCGGCTTCCTGGGTCTCGTGGTCCCGCACATCGCGCGGCTCGCGGGGGGACCCGGTCACCGCTATCTGCTCGTCGCGTCGGCTGTCCTCGGAGCCGCCGTCCTCGTCGCCGCCGACACCGTCGCGCGGACCGCGCTCGCGCCGAGCGAGCTCCCGGTCGGCGTCCTCACCGTGGCGCTGGGCGTCCCTTTCTTCCTCCACCTGCTGCGCCGTCACGCATGACCGCGCTCGGCTCTCCCACCCGCCGCCGGCCCGCCCCGAGCCGGCTCGGCGCGTCCCCGGTGCTCGACGTCCACGGCCTCGTCGTCCGTCTCGGCGGGGTCGACGTCGTCCGCGGGGCTGCGCTTCGCGTCGACGCCGGGCAGCTCGTGGCTGTAGTCGGCCCCAACGGCGCCGGCAAGTCGACGCTGCTTCGCGCCGCCGCCGGGCTGATCCGACCGAAGCAGGGCGCCGTCACCTGGAACGGCAGCCCCGCGTCGCAGCTGGGCACCCGCGAGCTCGCTCGCCTGCGCGCGTTCGTCCCCCAGGAGCCACGCCTGCCCGACGGACTGACCGTCACCGACGCGGTGATGGCCGGCCGCGCACCCCACCTCGGGCTGCTCGCCCGGCCCGGCAGGCGCGACCACGACGCGGTCTCGACGGCGATGCGCCGCGCCGGGGTCGACGGCTTCGCGACGCGTGCGGTATCGACGCTGTCCGGCGGCGAGCGCCGCCGCGTGCTCATCGCGCTCGCGCTCGCCCAGCAGGCGCCCGCGATCCTCGCCGACGAGCCCACCGCCCACCTCGACCTCGGAGCGGCGCTCGAGATCGCCTGGCTGCTGCGCTCGCTCGCCGACGAGGGCTGCGCGATCGCCTGCGTCCTGCACGACCTCGACCTCGCCTGCGCGATCGCCGACCAGATCATCGTCCTGCACCGCGGTGAGGTGGCGGCTGCCGGGGCGCCCGGCGAGGTCATCGATCCCGGGCTGATGCGAGCCGTATGGGAAGTGGAGGCGCATATCACCATCCATCACGGGCGCCCCCGCCTCGTGGCCCTCGGCCCACGCCGGCCTGAGAAGCCGTGAGCGAGCGCTAGGTCCCCTGCGGGTGTACAGGCGCGGCGCCCGCGCTAGATTGACCTCCGACACACGACCGGAGCGAGCCATGCCATCTGAGAGATTCGTCGCCGCGCTGAACGAGCAGATCGCGCGCGAGTTCGCCGCGTCGCACCAGTACACCGCGATGGGCGCCTATTACGAGGCGGAGACGTTCCCGCGCCTGGCCAAGTTCTTCTTCGACCAGGGCGACGAGGAGCGCGGCCACGCGATGCGGATGGTCAACCACCTTCTCGCAAGCGGCGCGGCGCTCGATCTCCGTGAGGTCCCCGCGCCCCAGAGCCGCTTCGCCGATCACGTCGAGCCGATCCGGCTCGCGCTGGAGAACGAGCGCAGCGTCACCGTCGAGATCGGCAGGTTGTTCGACCTTGCTCGCGAGACGCGCGATCACGCCGGCGAGGTGTTCATGCAGTGGTTCGTCGAGGAGCAGGTCGAGGAAGAGGCCACGATGGAGTCGCTGCTGAAGGTGGCCGAGCGCGTTCGCGAGTTCCCGATGATGCTCGAGGAGTTCCTGGCCCGCGACGGCGACGAGCTCGGCTCTGCTCGCGGCCCGGTCGGCGGCTAGCCGTAGTTCCTAGCCGGCCTGGGACACGCTCGCCGCGCCCCTCGCAACGGCAGCCGGCCGCAGCAACGGCTCGTACTTGTGCAGGCAGGCCGGAACGTCCGCCAGGTGCGCCGGCAGGTTGGCGACCGCGCCGCCGTCCTCGGTGGCCCGCTGAAGCGCGCGCAGCTGCTGATTGAGCACGATCGGGCACGCCTTGCAGCGCGGCCGCGATCGACAGCACCGCATCCTTATCCTCCTTCCGCCAGAAGCCACCCTGCCGGCGGCCAGAAGCCCCGACCAGGGTGCGTCTCGGCTTCCGCCCTGGCATCGGCGACCGGCAGCGGCGCGATCAGCACGGCGCCGGCCGACGAGCCGCGAAACGCGGCCTTCAAACGCTGATCGGGCGGCCCCATGCGCATTAGGGTAGCCTAATTAGGGAGCCCTAATGAAAGAGATACGCAGCAAGAAGAAGTGCTGCAAGGACCGTCCGCGCTGCAAGCGCTGCCCGGTCGTCATCAAGCGGCTCGAGAACGCAGGCGTCGCCACGCGCGTCGACCGCCGCACCTGGCGGCTCGATCAGAAGCCGAGTAAGAAGGCCCTGCGTGCGGCTCGCGCCTGACCTGACGCCGTCAGAAAAACGCTGCTCCCGCTCCCCACGTGAAGGCAGGGCGTCCGGCGCAGCGCAACCGGCGAATGCGCCTGGGCGATTCAGGCACCTGGCCGGCGCGCGGTTTTGGGAGGCGCTCGAGAGGTAAATAGCCACTCCACCAGCAAGTGAAGAGGGAGGTACCGATGTCTGGCGAGGACGAGCAGGACCACGCGAGCGAGGAGACCCTTCCCGACACCTCGCTGCACGCGTACAGGGAGGGCCGTGAGGAGGACGTCGAGGGCGACGCGGAGAAGCTGAAGGAGGGCAACCCGGACGAGGCGCAGCGGGAGGAGATCGCGGAGGGCGAGGACCCGGAGTCAAACTTCCCCGAGGCGGACAAGGACTGAGACCTACGGACCGAAGGGGCGCGTGACGCCGCGCTGCAGCGCGCGCGCCCGATCGGTCCCGCGCCGCCCGGCCCACGGGTGCGGGCCCTTCGCCCACGGGTGCCATCCGAGCGTTCCGTACTGCTCGCGCAGCGCCGCCTTCAGATCGCCCCGGTGGTTCCCGCACGCGTAGCGGGTGGCGCCATAGATCCCGCGGCCGTGCCAGACGAGCCAGCGCTCCGGCTCCACGTCGACGTACTCGCCGTGCCGCAGGTCGAGGAGCTGGCGCTCGAGGTTCGTCTGCGTCTCGAAGCTCGGCCGGCGACCGCAGATCTCGCACCTGAACACGACCGCCACGGACACGACACCGACCCTACCCGCGCGCGCGCACGTCTGCGGAGTCGACCCGCTGCTGCCACTGGATCTGCGCGAACTCGTCGGGCGGGGGGCCACGCAGGAGCCAGGTCCCGTCCGCCCTGCGCACGAGGCGACCGCTGTCGCCGATCCTCTGCAGTCCGGTGGTCACCGAGGCGCGGCGACTCCCCACGAGCTGGCCGAGGAGCTCGTGCGAGAGCCGCAGCCGGACGCTGATCCCGTCCGGGGTCACCCGGCCCCATCGCTCCGCCAGATGCCAGAAGAGCACGAGCAGCCGCGTCTCGACCGGCGACAGCTGCAGGAGGGCCTGGTGGACCGACATCCGCAGCGTCCGCCTGACCGCGCGCTCGAGCAGCGCCCCCATCACCTGCGGCCAGGAGCCGAGCGCGCGCGCGAAGGTCTCGTCGAGGATCGCGAACCGGACCGGCGCGAGCACGTGCCACTGGACGTGGTAGCGGACGAGCCCGTCCTCCCGTGCGGGAACCCACGGCTGCAGGACGTCGCCCTCACCGACCAGCTCGGTGCTGGTCGCGCCTGCGAGGGTCAGGTCTCGCGCCAGGAGCCCGTCGAGCATCAGGAAGCCGAGCCGGCTTCGATCTCCCCCGTCGTTCGGCACCTCCCAGTGGCCGCAGGGGAGCGACTTCACGCGTGCCCTGAGCTCGTCTCTCGCGCGCGCGATCTGGGCGGCCGGTACCCGGAGCCCCAGCTCGGGGTCGATCTGGAGTATTCGGACCGGTCCCTCCATGTGCGCTTCAGCGGGTCGCGCCGAGTACTCGGAAGCCGCGTGCGGCGCCATACGCCTCCGACCGATTGAGCATCCCTCCTCTGGTCGCCCAAACAAGGTATGCCCGGGGAGGGTTGAAAATCAACGTTGAGATTCAACCTGGCGCCTTTTCGGCTGCAAGCCGCGGACCTAATGTCCGGTCGAGCGAACGTTGGAGGTGCGCGTGTGCCTTGCCATTCCCGGCCGGATCATCGAAGTCGTCGATCACGAGAACCGCCTCGCGAAGGTCGACGTGGCCGGGGTGCAGCGCACGATCAACATCGGTCTGCTCGACGACGACGGCACGGGCGTGGACCCCGGCGCGTGGGTGCTGATCCACGTCGGCTTCGCGATGTCGCGGGTCGACGAGGAGGAGGCGATCGCCACCCGCCGGCAGCTCGAGCGGATGGGCGAGGACTACGAGGCGGAGCTCGAGGAGCTCAAGGCGAGCGTGATCGAGTGAACGACTGCGGCGATCGCTGCATCACCTGCTCCGACGAGGGCATCCCGATGCGGGTCGTGGGCGTCGACGCGGATCGCGAGCTCGCCCTCTGCGCGACCGAGGGCGGCTCGAGGCGCACCGTCGAAATCGCGCTCGTCGGGCCGGTCGTCCCCGGCGACAGGCTGCTCGTCCATGCCGACGTCGCCCTCGTGGGGCTCGACGCGTGAAGTACGTCGACGAGTTCCGCGATCCCGAGCTCGGGCGCGTGCTCGCGACGGAGATCCTCAGCGCGGTCGAGCCCGGCCGCCACTACAAGCTGATGGAGGTGTGCGGGGGCCACACCCACTCGATCTACAAGTACGGCGTCGACGACCTGCTGCCGGCGAACGTCGAGCTCGTCCACGGCCCCGGCTGTCCCGTCTGCGTCATCCCGATGGGCCGGGTCGACGACGGGATCGCGATCGCGCGCGAGCCCGGCGTGATCTTCACCTGCTTCGGCGACATGATGCGCGTGCCCGGGTCGGAGGGCAGCCTGCTCGAGGCGAAGGCCGAGGGCGCGGACATCAGGATGGTCTACTCGCCGCTCGACGCGCTGCGGATCGCCAAGCAGAACCCCGACCGCGAGGTCGTCTTCTTCGCGATCGGCTTCGAGACGACGGCGCCGTCGACGGCGCTCACGCTCAAGCGCGCGAAGGCCGAGGGTGTCGGGAACTTCTCGTGCATGTGCAGCCACGTCACGATCGTGCCGCCGCTGCGCGCGCTGCTCGACTCGCCGGACCTGCGGCTCGACGGCTTCGTCGGGCCCGGGCACGTGGCGACGGTCGTGGGCGCCCGTCCGTTCGAGTTCATACCGGCCGACTACGGCAAGCCGATCGTGGTGGCCGGCTTCGAGCCGCTCGACGTCCTGCAGGCGATCGGGATGATCCTCGCGCAGCTCGAAGAGGGCCGCTGCGAGGTCGAGAATCAGTATTCGCGTGTGGTGCCCTACGAGGGGAACCCGCGCGCGCTCGAGGTGATGGCCGAGGTGTTCGAGCTGCGCCCGCACTTCGAATGGCGTGGCCTGGGCTTCATCTCGCAGAGCGGGCTGAAGCTCTCCGACGCCTACGCCGACCTCGACGCCGAGGTTCGCTTCAGCGTTCCCGGGGTCCGCGTCGCCGACCCGAAGGCCTGCCAGTGCGGCGAGGTGCTGAAGGGCGTGATCAAGCCGTGGGAGTGCAAGGTCTTCGGGACCGCCTGCACCCCCGAGCGCCCGATCGGCACCTGCATGGTGTCCTCCGAGGGCGCCTGCGCGGCGTATTACAACTACGGCCGCTTCGCGCGCGAGCGGGAGGTGGTGTAGGTGGCCGGACAGCCGCCGGCGGCCGCTCCCGCCACCGATCGCGAGGGGCGCATCCTCGGGATCATCGAGACCGCGCGCGGCAAGCGCGGGAAGTTCCGCGACGAGCGCATCAACATGGCCCACGGCGCCGGCGGCAGAGCCACCCAGAGCATGATCGAGGGGCTCTTCCTCCCGGCCTTCGGGTCGGAGGCGCTCGCCGCGATGGGCGACGCGGGCGTCGTCGAGGCGGACGGCATCGAGCTCGCGATGACGACCGACTCCTTCGTCGTCAAGCCGATCCGCTTCCCGGGCGGCTCGATCGGCGACCTGGCCGTGAACGGGACCGTCAACGACCTGGCCGTGTCCGGTGCGCGGCCGCTCGCGCTGAGCCTGTCGCTGATCCTTGAGGAGGGCCTCCCGGCCGACGAGCTGAAGGCCGAGGTCGAGGCGATCGCCTGCGCCGCCGAGGCGGCGGACGTGCAGATCGTCGCCGGCGACACGAAGGTCGTCGAGCGCGGGGCCGCGGACAAGATGTACGCCTGCACGACCGGCGTCGGCCGGCGCGACCCGCGGGCGCGGATGGCGACGAACGCGATCGCGCCCGGCGACCGGATCCTGCTGTCCGGCACCGTCGGCGAGCATGGCACGGCGATCATGCTGGCCCGCGGCGAGTTCGAGCTCGACGCCGCGATCGAGTCCGACACGCGCTCGCTGTGGCCGGTCGTGGACGCGCTGCTGGAGGAGGCCGGACCGTCGCTGCGCTGCATGCGCGACGCCACGCGGGGCGGTGTGGCGTCGGCCCTGAACGAGCTCGCGCGGAGCTCGCAGGTCGCGATGCTCGTGCGCGAGGGGGCCGTGCCGATCGAACCTGCGGTAGCCGGGGCGTCGGAGCTCCTGGGCATCGACCCGATGTACGTGGCGAACGAGGGCAAGCTCGTGGCCTTCGTCGACCCGGAGGCCGCGGACCAGGCGCTCGCCGCGTTGCGCTCGGTCCCCGGCTGCGAGCGCGCGGCGGAGATCGGTGAGGTGCGCACCGAGCCGCCCGGGATGGTCCTGGTGGAGACGAGCTTCGGCGGCAGGCGGGTGATGGACCAGCTGGTCGGGGATCCGCTGCCGCGGATCTGTTGAGCGAGGAAGGAGTGCCGATGGCGACGACCGACGTATTCGCGGAGCACAAGAAGACCGAGGAGGTCACCGCGCACGTCCTGTGGGTCACCACGGGCCAGTCGTGCGAGGGCGACTCCGTCGCCATGACGTCGGCGACCAATCCGAGCCTCGAGGACATCATCACGCAGGCGATCCCGGGCATGCCCAAGGTCGTCATCCACAACCAGGTGATCGCCTACGAGGTCGGCGACGAGTACATCCAGGCGTGGTTCGACGCAGAGAAGGGCGAGCTCGACCCGTTCGTGCTCGTGATCGAGGGCTCGCTCGGCAACGAGAACATCAGCGGCGAGGGCTATTGGACGGGGTTCGGCGTGGATCCCTCGACGGGCCAGCCGATCACGATCAACGAGTGGCTCGACCGGCTCGCCCCGAAGGCGGCGGCCGTCGTCGCGGTCGGGACATGCGCCACATACGGCGGCATCCCCGCGATGAAGAACAACCCGACCGGCGCGATGGGCGTCCCCGACTACCTCGGCTGGAACTGGAAGTCGAAGGCCGGCCTGCCGGTCGTCTGCATCCCCGGCTGCCCGGCCCAGCCGGACAACATGACCGAGACGCTGCTGTACCTGGCGCTTCACCTCGCGGGGCTCGCTCCGGCGCCCGACCTCGACGAGCAGCTGCGCCCGAAGTGGCTCTTCGGCCGCACCGTCCGCGAGGGCTGCAACCGCGCGGGCTTCGCGGAGCAGGGCGACTTCGCGACCGAGTACGGCTCAGACCACCGCTGCCTCGTGAAGCTCGGCTGCAAGGGGCCGGTGGTCAAGTGCAACGTGCCGATCCGCGGCTGGGTCAACGGCATCGGCGGCTGCCCGAACGTGGGCGGCATCTGCATGGCCTGCACGATGCCGGGGTTCCCCGACAAGTACATGCCGTTCATGGACCCGGACCCATGGGGCGCGGCGGCCTCCAGCTTCGTGAAGTTCACCTACGGCCCGGTGGTCCGCTACATGCGCAAGCGGAACATCAAGAACCGGTACGACAAGGAGCCCGAGTGGAGACACAACCGCTCCGAGCTCACGACAGGCTACTCCAAGCGTTGGTAGAGAAAGGCACCCATGGCAACCGCTGAGAGACCCCGCGATCAGAAGGTAGTCGTCAAGGAGATGTCGTGGGACCCGATCACCCGCATCGTCGGGTCGCTCGGAATCCACACGGAAATCGACTTCTCCAACCGGCAGGTGCTGAAGTGCTACTCGACGTCGATGGTGTTCCGCGGGTTCGACATCTTCATGAAGGGGATCGACCCGCGAGACGCGCACTTCATCACGAGCCGCATCTGCGGCATCTGCGGTGACAACCACTGCACGTGCTCATGCCTGAACCAGAACATGGCCTACGGCGTCAAGCCGCCCCCGCTGGGCGACATGGCGTTCAACATGGCCGAGGCCGCGGACTACATCTTCGACCACGCGATCTTCAACGACTGCATGGCGAACGTGGACTTCTGCGAGCAGATGGTGAAAGAAACGAACCCAACGCTGCTTGCGAAGGCCGAGAACACCTCGGCTCCGGGCTCGGACATCCACGGCTACAAGACGATCGCGGACATCATGCGGTCGCTGAACCCGTTCACCGGCGAGTTCTACCTGGAGACCCTCCACGTCGCCCGCTACACGCGCGAGATGTACTGCCTCTTCGGCGGGCGTCACACGCACCCCTCGACGATCATGCCCGGCGGGTGCAGTGCGGACATAACGCACCAGACGTGCACGGACTACTACGTGCGGCTGATGCGGTACTTCGACTACGTCAAACGCAGCGTCCCGATGCACGACGACCTGTACGACTTCTTCCTGCAGGAGCTGCCGGGGTACGACATGGTGGGCTACCGGGAGACGAACCTCGTCAACTGGGGCTCGTTCGACGACCCGGACTACGTCGACTACAGCTACGAGAACATGACGGACTGGGGGCGCAAGCGCTACATCACCCCCGGCATCGCCATCAACGGGGAGCTGATCACCACCGATCTCGTCGAGATCAACCTGGCGATCCGGATCCTGCTCGGCAGCTCGTACTTCGACGGCTGGGAGAACGAGCGCACGTTCGTGACCGAGGACCCGCTCGGCAACCCGGTCGACAAGAACCATCCGTGGAACAAGGTCACACTGCCCAAGCCGCAGAAGCGCGATTTCACGGACAAGTACACGTGGGTCGTGTCGCCGCGGATCTACGACAAGCGCAACGACACCCACGTCTCCTGCGACACCGGCGGCGGCCCGTTCGCGCGCCAGTGGTGCACGGCGAAGGCGGGCCTCGTCGACTTCGGCTACGTCAAGGCCACCGGACATAGCCTGCAGATGGTCCTGCCGCGGTCGCCGAGCATGCCGGAGATGGAGCTGGAGTGGCACGTGCCGGAGAAGTCGAACGCGATCGAACGCGACCGCGCGCGCACGTATCACCAGGCCTACTCGGCGCTGATCGCGCTGCACAACCTCGAGCGGGCGATGAAGGAGGTCCAGGCCGGCCGCACCAAGAGCTGGAACGACTTCAAGGTTCCGGACCGGGCGGTCAGCGTCGGCTTCCACGAGGCGGCCCGCGGCGTGCTCTCCCACCACATGGTGATCGAGGACGGCAAGATCGCGAACTACCAGCCCTACCCGCCGACGCCGTGGAACGCGAGTCCGCGCGACGTCTACGGGACTCCGGGGCCCTACGAGGATTCGGTGCAGAACACGCCGATCTTCGAGGAGAACGGCCCGGAGAACTTCAAGGGCATCGACATCATGCGGGCGGTCCGCTCGTTCGACCCGTGCCTGCCCTGCGGCGTGCACATGTACGGCGGGAAGGGCGCGGTGCGGAAGGTGGTCCACACGCCGACGGCCCTCAGCTAGGCCATGGAGCCGGAGCAGCTCATAGCCCGTGTGCAGGAGCTCACGGGGCGGCTGGAGGACCTCGGTGACGAGGCCGCGCGCGGCCTCGCCGAGGAGCTGACCTCCGCGGTCGTGCAGATGTACGGCGCCGGGCTCGAACGGATCGTCGAGCTCGCCGACGCCGAGACCCGCGAGGAGATGGCCAAGGACGGCTTGCTCGCGAGCCTCATGATGATCCACGACCTCTATCCGGTGCCGATCGAGGAGCGGGTCATGCAGGCGCTCGACACGGTCAGGCCCTACATGGAGTCGCACGGCGGCAACGTCGAGCTGCTCGGGATCGAGGACGGGGTAGCCAAGCTGCGCCTCCAGGGGAGCTGCAAGTCGTGCCGGGCGTCCTCCTCCACGCTCGAGCTGGCGGTGCGGCAGGCGCTCGAGGAGGCGGCCCCCGATCTCGACGGCATGGACGTCGAGGGGATCGCCGAGGAGGAGGAGCCCGAGGTCACGGGCATCGCGCTGCCGATCGTCCAGGTGAACGGGACGCCCGGGTGGCACACGCTCGGGATCGACGCTCCTGCCACGCTCGTCGCGACCGACGTCGACGGCGTGCCGCTCGTGGTCGCGAACGTCGAGGGGACGCTGCTCGCCTACCGCAACCGCTGTGCGGACTGCGGCGGGGCGCTCGACGGGGGAGCGCTCGAGGACGGCGCGCTCGGGTGCCCGGCGTGCGGGCGGAGCTACTTCCTGCCGAAGGCAGGGCGCTCGATGGACGACGACCACCTGCAGCTCCAGCCGGTACCGCTGCTGCGCGAGCAGGAGGCCATCAAGGTCGCGCTATGACGCGTATCGACCTCGACAGGGCGGTCGCCGGCCGCCGCCGGGCGCTGATGGTTTCGGGCCTGCGCGGTCTCGCGAAGCCCGAGCCGCCGCCCCCGGCGCCGGCGGCCGACGCCCAGGAGCGCTGCGATCTCTGTAGGACGACCGTGCCGCCGGACCACCGGCACATGCTCAACCTCTACGAGCGCCAGATCGTCTGCGTCTGCGAGGCGTGCTGGGCGCTGCGCTCGGGCGACACGGAGTTCCGGCCCACAGGCAACCGCACGCTGTGGCTCGCGGACTTCAGGCTGCCGGAGGAGATCTGGGCGCAGTTCCGGATTCCAATCGGGCTCGCGTTCTTCATGCACTCGAGCGTGACCAACTGCATCGTGGCGCTCTACCCGAGCCCTGCCGGCGCCACCGAGAGCGAGCTCCATTTCGCGACCTGGAAGCGGCTCGCCGAGATGAACCCGGTGCTGAAG
>DATMJO010000018.1:0-20791 GCA_035553855.1 Thermoleophilaceae bacterium
ACCCCGGAGAACATCAAGAAGGGCATCTCCGACATGTCGAGCTTCCTCTCGCTCGAGTCGCGCGTGCCCGCGCGCGAGGGGCGGCGAGCCCGCGCGCGCGAGGAGGCGATGTCGCCCGACGAGATCGACAAGACGATGGTCGAGCTCGAGGAGGAGATGCTGCTCGCGGCCGAGGAGCTCCGCTTCGAGTACGCGGCGAAGCTGCGCGACGAGATCAAGTCGCTCCAGCGCGAGCGCGAGCGGGCCGCCACGCCGCCCGCCTGAAACTCGCCGCTCGTGCGGCGGGCGGTTCGCTACGCTAGCCGCCCTCCAGGACCCCGAACCGTAGGAGCCCCTCCCGGTGGACCTCGACCGCAACGCAATCGAGCGCAAGGACTTTCCCGCGGCACGCCGCGGTTACGACCCGGACGAGGTGGACCGCCACCTGCGCGAGCTGGCCGACGAGATGGACCGTCTGCGCCGCCGTGCGGAGGCGCGCCCGGCCGAGCAGCAGGTCGGCTCGATCGCGGGCGCCGCGGCCGAGCAGGTCAGGGCCATCGTCGAGGCCGCCGAACGGAGCGCGGCCGAGATCGAGGAGAAGGCCGACAACGATGCCACCCGCATCCGCAGCGAGGCCGAGCGCGGTGCCCGCGACGCACGCTCGAAGGCCGATGCCGAGGCGGCTGAGCACGTCGCCAAGGTCGAGCAGGCGACCCGCGCCATGCGGGAGCGCGCGTCCGCGGTGGACGCCGAGATCGATTCGCTGCTGGGCGGCGTCAAGGAAACCGCGACAGCCCTCGCGGACAGGCTCCGCGCCGCCGCGGACGAGATCGTCGGGGAGGTGGGGGCCGCCTCCGGCTCGCTCACGCAGGAGGTCCGCAGCCGCGCCGAGGCGCTCAGCGCCGAGCTCGAGAGCATCCGCTCGGGACTCGGCGAGCTCAGCTCTGCCCGTCCCCCGGACACGCCGGCCAGGACCGCCGTCCCGGCCGCCGAGCCCGAGCCTGAGCCCGCGACCGAGGAGTCCGACACGCCCGCGTACGGGGGAGCGGCGGCGGACCAGCCGTCCTACGGCTCGGTCAGCGCCATCGAGGAGCCGGCCGAGCCGGAGCCCGCGCCCGAGCCGGAGCCCGAGCCGGAGCGCGAGCAGCACACCGCCGTGTCCGCGGTCCCGAAGGACGAGTCCGGCGACGCCGCCGCGACGATCGCGGGCGGAGAGGGCGCGCGCCTGATCGCGCTCAACATGGCGCTCAACGGGACGCCGCGCGACGAGACCGCGAAATACCTCACGGAGAACTTCAACCTCGCCGACCAGGACGCGATCCTGGACGAGGTGTACGCCCGCGTGGGCGGCTCGTAGCCCCGGTCATCCCGAACTGACGTTCGTATCCGCGCCGGTCCCTAGACTCGTCCCGGTGAGCGACGAGATCGTCATCTCGGGCGCGCGAGAGCACAACCTGCGCGACCTGCACGTCCGCCTGCCGCGGAACGCCCTGATCGTGATCACGGGCCTGTCGGGCTCGGGCAAGTCGAGCCTCGCCTTCGACACGATCTACGCCGAGGGCCAGCGCCGCTACGTCGAGTCGCTCTCCGCCTACGCCAGGCAGTTCCTCGGCCAGATGGACAAGCCCGACGTCGACTCGATCGAGGGGCTCTCGCCGGCGATCTCGATCGACCAGAAGACCACCTCGCGCAACCCGCGCTCCACGGTCGGCACCGTCACGGAGATCTACGACTACCTGCGACTGCTCTGGGCGCGGATAGGGCATCCCCACTGCCATTCCTGCGGCCGCCCGATCTCGGCGCAGTCGGCCGAGCAGATCATCGACCAGGTTCTCATGCTCGATGAGGGCACGCGCTTCATGGTGCTCGCGCCCGTGGTGCGGGGCCGCAAGGGCGAGTACAAGGACCTGCTCGAGCACCTGCGCGCAGAGGGGTTCACCCGCGTGAAGGTGGATGGCGAGCTGCTCAGGCTGGAGGAGGAGATCGAGCTCGACAGGAAGCGGGGGCACGACATCTCGGTCGTGGTTGACCGGCTTCGCATGCGCGACGACGTCCGCAAGCGCCTCGCCGACTCGATCGAGACGGCCGTCGCACTCGCCGAGGGGCTCGTCGAGATCGAGCTGGTCGACAGCGGGGAGGTGCGCACCTACTCCGAGCGCTTCGCGTGCCTCCACTGCGGCACCTCCATGCCGGAGCTCGAGCCGCGCATGTTCAGCTTCAACTCGCCGCACGGGGCCTGCCAGCGCTGCACCGGGCTCGGCTCGCAGATGGAGATCGACCCCGAGCTGATCGTTCCGGATCCGTCGCTGTCGCTCTCGCAGGGGGCGATCCTGCCGTGGTCCACGAGCGCGTCCAACTACTACGAGCAGATGACGCAGGCGATCGCCGAGCGCTACGAGGTCGACATGGACGTCGCCTGGGACGAGCTCCCCGGGGAGGTCCGCGACACCTTCCTCTACGGCACCAACGGCGACCGCCTCTACGTCTCCTACCGCAACCGCTACGGGCGCCGGCGCTCGTACACGACGAGCTTCGAGGGGATCGTCAACAACCTGGAGCGCCGCTACCGCGAGACCGACTCCGACTGGTCCCGCGAGAAGATCGAGGAGTACATGTCGGTTCGGCCCTGCCCGGCCTGCGGCGGCGCGCGCCTGCGCCCGGAGTCGCTCGCGGTGAAGGTCTCGGGGATGGGCATCCACGAGGTCACCGGGATGTCCGCGCGGCGGGCGATCGAGTGGCTCGAGGCGCTCGATTTGTCCGACACCGAGCGGGCGATCGCGCGCCTCGTCCTCCGCGAGATCGATGAGCGCCTGCGCTTCCTCGACAACGTCGGCGTCGGCTACCTCTCGCTCGACCGGGCGGCGGCGACGCTCTCCGGCGGCGAGGCGCAGCGGATCCGCCTGGCCACGCAGATCGGCTCGAGCCTCGTGGGCGTGCTCTACATCCTGGACGAGCCCTCGATCGGGCTCCACCAGCGCGACAACGAGCGCCTGATCGCCACGCTCCAGCGCCTGCGCGACCTCGACAACACGGTGATCGTGGTCGAGCACGACGAAGGCACCATGCTGGCCGCGGACCATCTGGTCGACCTCGGCCCCGGCGCGGGCGAGCACGGCGGCCGCATCATCGCGGAGGGAACCCCCGAGCAGGTCATGGCGGTCGAGGCCTCGCTCACCGGCCAGTTCCTCGCTGGAACGAGGCGCATCGAGGTCCCCGCGAAGCGGCGGCGGCCGAGCGGCACCATCCAGATCGAGCGCGCGGCGCAGCACAACCTCACGGGCATCGACGTCAAGGTCCCGCTCGGGGTCTTGTGCGCGGTCACCGGCGTCTCCGGGTCGGGCAAGTCCACGCTGGTCAACGACATCCTCTACAAGGCCGTCGCCAACCGCCTGCACCGGGCGAAGCTCCGCCCGGGCACGCACCGGCGGGTCACCGGCCTCGACCAGGTCGACAAGATCATCTCGATCGACCAGTCGCCGATCGGGCGCACGCCGCGGTCCAACCCCGCCACCTACACGGGCGTGTTCGACGCGATCCGCGACATCTTCTCCCGCACGCAGGAGGCGCGCGCCCGCGGCTACAAGCCGGGCCGCTTCAGCTTCAACGTCAAGGGCGGGCGCTGCGAGGTCTGCCGGGGCGACGGCCAGATCAAGATCGAGATGCACTTCCTGCCGGACGTCTACGTGCCGTGCGAGCAGTGCCACGGCAAGCGCTACAACCGCGAGACGCTCGACATCCGCTTCAAGGGCAAGACGATCTCGGACGTGCTCGACATGCCGGTCGAGGAGGCCTGCGAGTTCTTCCAGCACATCCCGAAGATCAAGCGCAAGATGGACGCGCTGCGCGACGTCGGCCTCGGCTACATCCGCCTCGGGCAGCCCGCCACCACGCTGTCCGGCGGCGAGGCGCAGCGGGTGAAGCTCGCCTCGGAGCTGTCGAAGGTCGCCACAGGGCGCACCCTCTACATCCTCGACGAGCCCACCACGGGCCTCCACTTCGCCGACGTCCAGCGCCTGCTCGAGGTGCTCCAGCGGCTCGTGGACGGCGGCAACACGGTGGTCGTGATCGAGCACAACCTCGACGTGATCAAGGTCGCCGACCGGATCATCGACCTCGGCCCGGAGGGCGGGGAGGAGGGCGGCCGGCTCGTGGCCCAGGGCACGCCGGAGGAGGTCGCGGGCATGCCGGGCTCGCACACCGGCCGTTTCCTGTCCGGGCTCGTCACCCCGGCCACGCCGAAGGCGCGGCGCGGGCGCGTCCGGAAGGCCGCAGCAGCAGCCTGACGGAGGCTCCTCACCGGCAGCCGCCGGTCCGGTACGGTCGCGGTATGACCGACTTCAGCTCTGGACTCGATCTCGCCGCCGCCATCCGCCGCCGCGAGCTCACCGCCGTCGAGGCCCTCGATGCCTCCCTCGAGGCGATCGATCGCCTGAATCCGACACTCAACGCCGTCATCTGGCGCGACGACGAGGGCGCTCGCGCCGAGGCCGCGCGCGCCGACGAGGCGCTCGCGTCGGGGGACGCGGACGCCCTCCCGCCGTTCCACGGCGTGCCACTGCCGATCAAGGACCTGACGCCCGTGGCGGGCTGGCCTGTCACCTACGGCTCGCACGGCGCCCCGGAGGGCCCGAGCGAGGAGAGCGAGCTCGTCGTGGACGCCTTCCGTCGCGCGGGGTTCGTCCTGTGCGGCCGTACGAACACCCCGGAGTTCGGGCCGATCACGGTCACCGAGAACCTGCGCTACGGCCCGACGTGCAACCCGTGGGATCCGTCGCGCTCGCCGGGCGGCTCCAGCGGCGGCGCCGCGGCGGCCACCGCCGCGGGCATGTTCCCGCTCGCGCACGCCAACGACGGCGGCGGATCGATCCGCATCCCGGCCGCGTGCTGCGGCCTCGTCGGCCTGAAGCCGAGCCGCGGGCGCGTGCCGCGCCTCACCCAGAGCTGGGAGGGGGCGGCGGTCGAGGGTGTCGTCACCCACACCGTCTCCGACTCTGCCGCCGTGCTGGACGCCATCGCGGGCGTGGACCGGCTCGGCTGGTGGAGCGCGCCGCAGCCATCCCGGCCCTATGCCGACGAGGTCGGAGCCGAGCAGGCTCCTCTGCGGGTCGGGCTCGCAACGGGGGCGCCGCTGGGCCTTCCGCTCGACGACTCGTGCGCGGACGCGGCCAGGCACTGCGCGGAGCTGCTCGAGGGGCTCGGGCACTCCGTCGAGCCGGTGCAGTTCGACACGCTGCCCGGCGATCTGGTCGAGCCGTTCCTCGCGTTCGTGCGCGCCGGCTTCGCGGACTTCCCCGGGGTCGACTGGTCGAAGACCGAGCCGCACAACCGCGCCGGCTACGAGGACGCGCAGCACCTGACCGCCCTGCAGTACGCCGAGGCCTCGCGCTATCTCCAGCTCCGCAGCCGCGAGCTCGTGGCGCCGTTCGGGCGCGACTTCGACGTGCTGGTCACGCCCACCCTGTCGATCGAGCAGCCGCAGGTCGGATCCGTGCTCGAGGCGGCCCATGCCACGCCCGGCGAGCCTGTCGTGCCGGTGATCCAGATGATCGCGTTCACCATGTTCGGCAACCTCACGGGCCTGCCCGCAATCAGCCTCCCGCTGCACTGGACCGAGTCCGGGCTGCCCGCAGGCGCCCAGATCATGGGCGGCGCCTGGGACGAGGCGACCTTGATCCGGCTCGCCTCCGCGCTGGAGGAGGCCGCGCCGTGGGCCGACCGCCGCCCGGACACCGCCGCCCTCGAGGCGAACGTCCCGCAGCCCGCCCCGTAGGGGGTACTCCGGGACGTTCACCGCGCGGGGGAGGGTCCGCGCCGGGCCTCCGGCTGCGTCAGCGCTCGGTGAGCGCGTTGAGCTCCCGCTCCAGACGCTCCGCCTCGAGGCTCGAGGCGCGGCGAGCGCGGCGGGGGCCCTTTCCGACCACGAGGTTCACCCGGGTGCCCCGCGGCCTCCGGGTTCCCGCGCGCGGCGAACTCGAGATGACACGGCCGCGGTTTCGCGGGGTGGACCGCACCCGCCGCACGCGGCCGAGCGAGCAGCCGCGGGCGCCGAGGCGGTTCGCCGCCCTCGCGATCGTCATGCCGCGAAGGCTCGGCACGCGACAGCCGTCGTCCGCGAGATCGCTGGGCGCCGCGGGACTCTGCGGAGCCGGTGCCGGCGGTGCCGGCGGTGCCGGCGGAGGCGGTGGCGGTGGCGGTGCGCTGTCCGAGAACGCCCAGGTGAACGGGTAGGGCGCCTGGCCTGGCTCGGGAGCCCAGTCGTAGTAGGTGTCGTAGGTCCCCTCCCAGCTCGCTCCGCCGGCGACGGTTCCGACCGCACCGTTCACCGCGGCGATGTCGTTGAGGCTGAAGAAGGCCCCGAACGGCCCGCTGGGGCTCACCTGCCGCACGAACTCGAACTGCCCGGTGCCCGGGTTGTAGCGGCTTAGCCCGGTGAAGCCGGAGTCGAGCCGGCCGACGGAGTGGTCCGCGCCACGGAACCCGCTCTGCGAGCCGGTCCCTGCGTTGCCGTCGCTGTCGATGAACCACGCGAGGAAGTCGTTCTGGCCCATCGCGGGCTGGTTCGTGATCGTGAAGCTCACGGTCAGCCCGCAGTTGCCGTCCGTGGCCACGTTCGTCTGCGAGATCTCAGGGGCCAGCCCGGCCTCGGAGTCTGAGGGGTTGTCGGCGTAGCCCTGCCCGCCGGGGGCCGAGGTGACACACGCCGCCGATGCGGCCGCGGGCGCGAGTGCGGCGAGCGAGACGGCGAGGAATGTGGCGAGCGCCTGGAGCCGGCCCGGCCGCGTCAGTAGATCCGTCATTGCGAGTCCTTCCAGTCCGATGAGTTGCTGGAGTCACCGGGGCGCTTTGCGTACCGGCGACGGGACGGTCGGACGGCGCGACGGAAACCTGACGGCGCGTTTCAGGGGGCGCCGTCCAGAGCGGCGAGCGCCTCGTCCTTCGTCGAGAACGCGCGGAGGCTCCGCGCGCGGTCGTCCTCGCCGATCTCCCAGACGTGGACGATGTCCCCGTCGATCGGGATGCCGCTGATGCGCCCTCGCCCGCTCTGGCGCAGAGAGGCGATCACGTGGTTGCCGACGACGTCGAAGCCCTGCGGCTCGAAGCGGTAGTCGTCGAACTCCGAATGGAGGGTGCGGAGCGCGTCGAGCGCCGCCGTGTCGCCCTCGAAGCTGCGGGCCTCCGGCGAGTCCGGGCGCTCGCGCCCACTGAACCCCGCGCCGAACTGCTCGAGGACGCGCACGATGTCGCCGGCGTTGAACGCCTCGTAGCCCTCCCGCAGGGAGTCGATCCAGGCCTGGCTCACCGCACCGCAGGGTACTCTCGCCGCCAGTGGACGGCAGGCTTCGGCTCTACCTCCGGAAATGGCGCTGGTACCAGCGCAACTCGCTGCCGTGGCGCCGCCTCGCGCTCCATCGCGAGCTGATGCGGCGTGGAGCGTTCGCGCGCTTCCCGCTGCACGGCGAGGCGCTGGAGGCGCTCCGCGAGGGCCGCCTCGAGATCGGCGAGCACGCGCTGCTCGAGCCCGACGTGTGGATCACGATGGCGCCTGGGGCTCGCGTGCGCATCGGGTCCGGGACCTTCCTCAACATCGGGGTGATGGTCGCCGCACAACAGCTCGTCGAGATCGGCGACCACTGCATGCTCGCGAACAACTGCTTCGTCACCGACGCGAACCACCGCTTCGACGACCCCGAGCGGCCCGTCCCGTGGCAGGGGTTCTCGTCCAAGGGGCCGACGCGCATCGGCGACAACACCTGGCTCGGCGCGAACGTCGTGGTCACGAGCGGCGTCACGATCGGCGAGCGCTGTGTCATCGGCTCCAACAGCGTGGTCACCGAGGACGTGCCGGCCTTCTCGATTGCGGCGGGAGTACCGGCGCGGGTGCTGCGCGCGATCGAGTACGACCCGGTTTCGCAGCCGCCGCCGCTCGCCGGCGGCTGAGCCCCGCCGGGCCTTCCCGGCGACGTGGGTTGCATTCACCGTCGTATCTCCTCGCGGATGTAGCCCACGTCCGCGGCGCGGGAGATCCTCGCGGGATCCCCGGCGACGTGGGTTGCTTTCACCGTTGTATGTCGTCGCGGATGCAGCCCACGTCCGGCTCCGCGATTACGTGGGCTGCATTTATCGCTGTATGTCGTCGCGGATGTAGCCCACGTCGCGGTGAAGGAGAAGCCGCCGGCAGCGCCAACGGCCCTAGGACAGCACCTGCACGACGACCGTCCGCTGGCGGGGGCGGTCGTCGAAGTCGACGAGCACGATCTGCTGCCAGGTTCCGAGGCACAGGCGCCCTTCCACCACCGGGATCGACTCCGACGGCCCCACGATCGCCGCGCGGATGTGCGCGTGCGAGTTGGAGTCGGCGTTCAGGCGGTTGTGCTCGTAATCGCCCTCGCGCGGGATCAGCCGGTCGAGCGCCGCTCGCAGGTCCACCACGCCGCCGCGCTCGTACTCCATCGCCGTGATCGCGGCCGTCGACCCGGGGACCGAGATGCACGCCACGCCCTCGGACACACCGCACTCGTGCACGACGCGGGCGACGTCACGGGTGATGTCCGTGACGTCGCCGTCGCCGCGGGTCGAATAGCGCAGGCGGGCGCCGTGGGACGCCAAGCTCAGTCCCAGCCGCCCGCGAACGGCTCGCCGACGCCGCGGGTCTCCCGCTCGAGCATCGCCGCGAGGCGGTCGGACTCGTCGGGGGCCATCGTGTAGCCGTGGGCCTCCTCGGGATAGGCGCGCGAGCGCACGTCGTCCGCGAACGCCTTGACCCCACGGACCATCGCCGCGCGCACCTCGGCGTAGCGCTTCACGAAACGGGCCGCGTGGCCGTCGTAGATGCCCAGCAGGTCGTGGAAGACGAGGACCTGGCCGTCCGTCGCCGGGCCCGCGCCGATGCCGATCACGGGGATCTCCATGTGCTTCATCACGGCGTCCGTGACGTCGGTGGGGATCGCCTCGAACACGATCGCGAAGCAGTCCGCCTCCTGGAGGGCGAGCGCGTCGCGACAGACCTCGAGCGCCGCGTCGGCGGTGCGCCCCTGGGAGCGGTAACCGCCGAGCGCGGTCGCCGTCTGCGGCGTGAGGCCCACATGGCCCATCACCGGGATGCCGGCACCGGCGATCGCCCGCGCCCGCTCCACGGATGCGCCGCCGCGCTCGAGCTTGACTGCGTCGCAGCCCGCCTCCTTGACGAAGCGCTGGGCGGTCGCGATGGCCTGCTCGTTGGAGACCTCGTAGGACCCGAAGGGCAGGTCGCCGACGAGGAACGGGGTCGAGAGCCCGCGGCGGACGGCGGCCGCGAGCATGAGCATTTCCTCGAGCGAGACGGGCACGGTGCTCGGGTAGCCGAGCACCGTCATCGCCGCGGAATCGCCGACCAGCACCATGTCCACGCCGGCGGCCTCGGCCACCTGGGCGCTGGGGTAGTCGTAGGCCGTGACCATCACGATCGGCTCGCCGAGCGCCTTCTTCCCGCCGAGAGAGGTGATCGTGACCGGCTTGCCCTTCGCGGCGGGGCCCTCGGCCTTGCCCGGCCGGGCGCTCACGAGAGCAGCTCCGCGACCGCGTCGTCGACCGTGACGATGCCGTTCTCGGAGTTCACGTGGACGACGCGGGGCTCGTAGGTCTCGAGCTCCTCCTCGGTGTACTGGGCGTAGGAGACGACGATGATCGTGTCGCCGGTGTGGACGAGCCGCGCGGCGGCGCCGTTGACCTTCATCTCGCCCGACCCGCGGGCGCCGGCGATCGTGTAGGTCTCGAAGCGAGCGCCGTTGTCCACGTCGAGGACGTGGACGAGCTCGTGCTCGCGGATGTCGGCGGCGTCGAGCAGGTCGGCATCGACGGTGATCGACCCGACGTAGTGCAGGTCGGAGTCGGTGATCGTCGCGCGGTGGATCTTCGACTTCAGCATTGTCCGGGTCATGGCGCCTCCAGGATGGCGTTGTCGATGAGTCGTGCACGGCCGACGCGCGCTGCGACGGCGAGGAGAGTCGAGCCGTTGACGCGCTCGACCTCCGTGAGGTCCTCCGTGGACCGAAGCTCCAGGTACTCGGCCTCGACGCCCGCTGCATCGAGCTCGGCGCGGGCGGCCGCGACGACGAGGCCGGCCTCCACCGTTCCCGCGGCCACCGTGGCGCGTGCCGCCTCGAGCGCCCGCGAGATCGCCGTCGCCCGCTCTCGCTCGCCGGCTTCGAGGTAGGCGTTGCGCGAGCTCATGGCGAGGCCGTCGCGCTCGCGGACGGTGGGGCACACGACGATCTCCACCTGGAAGTCCAGGTCCGCGGCCATCCGGCGGATCGCGAGTGCCTGCTGGGCGTCCTTCTGGCCGAAGTACGCGCGCTCGGGCTGCGCCATGTTGAAGAGCTTGGCCACCACCGTCGTGACGCCGCGGAAGTGCCCGGCCCCGCGGCGCGCCGGGTCGCCGCACATGACCTCGGTGACGCCCTCGACCTCGACCGCCGTGCGGAAGCCGGCCGGGTAGACCTCGCTCTCCGGCGGCGCGAACAGCACGTCTGCGCCCGCCTCGGCGGCGAGGGTGGCATCACGGGCCTCGTCGCGCGGGTAGGCATCGAAGTCCTCGCCCTCACCGAACTGGGCGGGGTTGACGAAGATGGAGACCACGACGACGTCGTTCTCCGCGCGGGCGCGCCGGATCAGCGAGAGGTGGCCCTCGTGCAGGTAGCCCATCGTCGGCACGAGGCCGATCGAGCGGCCTGCCGGCCGGTCGGGGGCGAGCGTGGCGCGCAGGGTCGCAACGGTGCGCACGGTGTTCATGCCGGCGCCCCCTTGCGAGCCAGTGCCCCCGTCGCGGCCGCCATCGCGTCCCAGAGCGGGAGCAGGTCCGGCGCCGCCAGGGCGACGGCCTCGCGCTGGCGGGCCACCGTCTCGTCGTCGCCGCGGGCGATCGGCCCGGTGAGGGCACGCTCGGGGCCGGTCGCGGCCCAGTTCTCGGCGGTGCGCCGGACGAGCGGAGCCAGCAGGACGCGGGCCTCGGCGGGGGAGAGGCCCGCCCCTCCCGCCACTCGCTCCGCGGCGTGCTCGAGCGTGACGAGGAAGTTGGAGGCGATCGACGCGGCCGCGTGATAGGCGGGGCGGCGCGAGTCGTCGATCTCGAAGGGCACCATCCCGGCCGTCTCGGCGATCCGGCGCGCGGCGGCGAGGGCGCGGGGCGAGGCGCCCGCGATCGCGCACGGCGCGCCCGCGAGCGCGTCGCCCGTGGCGCCCTCCGGAACGGTCTGGAGCGGATGGAGGCCGAAGGCCTCGGCACCGGAGCCGCGCAGGGCGGAGAGGGGGGTCGCGCCGGAGGTGTGGCCCACGAGGGGGGCGGCCCCGCGAGCGTCCGCGGCCGCCGCGGCGATCTCGGCGTCGGGGACGCAGAGCACGATCACGTCGGCGGGAGCGGGGCGCCCGCGCCCCTGCGGCCCGTCCACGCCGAGTCCCCCCGCGCGCAGCGCGGATGCGAGGGCGGTGCCCACGCGGCCGGCGCCCACGACGCCCGCCCGGTCGATCTCGGCGGCTCGAGAATCCATCTCAACTGGTCCACTCCCACCGGCGGCGGGTAGCGGCCTACGGGAATGGTACCCCACGGCGCGGCGAAGGTGACGCAGCCGTCAGATTCCGCTGGATGCGCGAATCCCGCACGGTGCCGCCCGTTCCGCGGGGTAGATTCGAGCCATGCGCCCGGCCGCCGAGCGCCGCGAGGACCTGATCGAGCTGCTCCGCGAGATGCGGGAGGAGCACGAGTGCCCGCTGGCCGCGACGCGCACGAAGCTCGTGTTCGGCGCGGGCAACGCCGACGCCGAGCTGATGTTCGTCGGCGAGGCGCCCGGCGCGAACGAGGACCGCGAGGGCCTGCCGTTCGTCGGCCGCGCCGGGAAGCTGCTCGACACGCTGATTGGCGAGATCGGCCTGGAGCGCGGGGACGTGTGGGTGGGCAACGTCTTGAAGTGCTTGAGGTACTCGGCCCAGGTTCAGCTCGGTGACGGGAACTGGGAGCGGATCGGCCGCCTCGTGCGCTCGCGATACGACGGCACGGTGATGTCCGTGGACCGTGGCGGCCGCCTGGTTCCGCGGAAGGTGGTCGGCTGGCACGCGTCGCCGCTGGCAGGTCGACGGGTATTTCGGCTCCGCTACCGGTCAGCCAAGGGCGCGGGCGCGGGACGGGTCGGGATCGAGCTGACCGGTGACCATCCCGTGCTCACCGAGCGCGGCTATGTCCGCGTGGATGAGCTCCGGAAGGGGGATCGGATCGCTACGGGCCAGGGGGTCAGCAGCCCCGCCCTGGACGTCGTCTGCGGAACTCTGCTCGGGGATGGGACCCTGAATCGATCCTCGTCCTACCTCGGCTTCGGACATTCGATCGCGCAACGCGAGTACGCGGTCTTCAAGGCGTGTCTGCTGAGGGAGTTCCAGCCCCGTATGACTGGGCTCAGCGTCGCGGCCGTGGCCGGCGGGCCGCGTACCTATGGCGTCGTGCAGGTGCGCACGCTCGCCCATCGCGCCCTGCGCGTGCTCCGGAGCGAGTTCTACCCCGATGGGCGAAAGATCGTCCCGCCCTGGCTCGAACACGACTTCAACGATCGGATGCTCGCCATCTGGTTCATGGACGACGGGCACACACGTCTTCGCCCGGGGCGCCAGCCGCTCGCGGAGATCGCGACGGTTGGCTTTGCGCCGGGCGATCGTCACGTCCTGTTGCGGGCACTGCTGAACCTCGGGCTGCCGGCAAAGGACCTACGCGGGCGGCTCCACTTCGATGTGGCGGGTACCCGAGCTCTGTCGCAGAGGATCGCCCCGTTTGTCCCGTCCGTGATGCGCTACAAGCTCCATCCCGCGGTCGAGGAGGCAGTTCCCTTCGATTCGCGGTGGACGGCTCCCCGCCCGCCGGAGGTGCTCTTCGACGAGGTCGAGGTCGAGGAGACGACACACCGGGCGCGGCACGACGTGACCTTCTTCTGCATCGACGTCGAGGGGACGCACAACTTTGTAACGGCGGGCGGAGTCGTGCGCAACTGCCGGCCTCCCGGCAACCGCGACCCGCTCCCGGCCGAGATCGAGATCTGCAAGCCGTATCTGTTCAGGCAGGTCGACCTGATCGAGCCGAGGCTCATCTGCACGCTGGGGAACTTCGCGACCCGCTGCCTCACCGGGCGCCCCGAGGGCATCACGCGGGTCCACGGCGAGCCGCAGCTCCACGAGCTGGGCGGCCGTCCCGTCCGTATCTACCCGCTGTTCCACCCGGCGGCCGCGCTCCGGACCCCCGCCGTGCTCGAGACGCTGCGCGAGGACATCGCGCGGATCCCCGCGCTGCTGGGCGAGGCCCTGCCCGGGCCGGCCGGCCGCGCTCCGGAGGCGGCTGAGGCGCCACCGGGCGCGCCGGTCCCGGGGCCCGCACCCCAGCTCGACCTGTTCTAGGAGCGGCTCGTCGCTACGGTGCGGCTCGTGACCCGCATGACCGCGTCCGCCGAGGAGACCGAGGCCGCCGGGGCCGAGCTGGCCGCACGGCTGCGGCCCGGGGACGTGGTGCTCGTCTCGGGCGAGCTCGGCGCCGGCAAGACGGCCTTCGTGCGCGGCGCCTGCCGGGCGCTCGGCGTCACGGGGCCGGTGACGAGCCCCACCTTCACGATCGGACAGGTCTATGCCGCGGCCGGCCACGAGGTCGCCCATCTCGACCTCTACCGGCTGCGCTCGCTGGCCGGAGAGGACCCGGCGCTGCTCGACGACTACGTCACGCCGGAACGGGTCGCCTTCCTGGAGTGGCCAGAGATCGCTGCGCCCGCGCTGGGCGAGGTGGCGGCGACCGTGACGATCGAGCATCGCGGCGGCGACCGGCGCGCGCTGACCATCGGATGATCCTCGGCTTCGACACCTCGACCGCCGGCACCTCGGCCTGTCTGCTCGCACCGGACGGCTCGCATTTCACCCGCGACCCCGATCCGGGCCGGCTCTCCGAGGCGCCCGCCCATGCGCGCGAGCTGATGCCTGCGGTGGCGGCCGTACTGGAGGAGGCGAGCGCGTCGCTGGGCGACGTCGAGGCGATCGCGGTGGGCGTCGGCCCCGGGAGCTTCACGGGACTCAGGATCGGCGTGGCCACCGCCCGGGCGCTCGCGCGATCCCGCGAGATCCCGCTGCGGCCCGTCTCCTCGCTCGCGGCGCTCGCCGCCGGGATCGACGCGCCCCTCGCGCTGCCGCTGATCGACGCCCGCCGCGGCGAGGTGTTCGCCGCTCTCCACCGCGGCTCGGAGCAGGTCTGGGAGCCGTTCGCGGCCTCCCCCGAGGCGCTCGTCGAACGGCTTCGGGAGGCGGGGGTCACCCCGCTGGCGGCGGGTGACGGCTCGCTACGATTCCGGGAGGCTGTCGAGGCGGCCGGGGCCTCCGTCGCCCCGGAGCGCGACGCCGCGCACGTCGTCCGGGCGCTCCACGTCTGCCGCCTTGGCGCGGCCGTACCGGACACCCCGGCCGAGGCCGTCCTCCCGGACTATCTCCGAGCGCCGGACGCGAGGCCGAGACCCCGATGAGCGACCCTCCGATCATCCGCCGCCTCACCTACGCCGACCTGCCTCAGGTCATCGCGATCGAGCGGCGCGCGTTCCCGACGCCGTGGTCACTCGCGATGTTCGTGCTCGAACTGTCCAAGCCGTCCGGCATCTGCCTGGCCGCCGTCGAGGGCGAGCGGGTGCTCGGCTACTGCATCTGCTCCCGCTACGACACGGTCTGGCACCTGATGAACGTCGCCGTCGACGACACGCGCCAGCGCGAGGGGATAGCCACGCGGATGCTGCGCGCCTTGTTCGACACCGCCGACCGGCCGGACGAGCAGTACACGCTCGAGGTGCGTGTCTCGAACGCGGCGGCGATCCGCATGTACGAGCGCTTCGACTTCCGTTCCGCGGGGGTGCGGCCGGGCTACTACCACGACAACAGGGAAGACGCACTGATCATGTGGCGCACGGTCACCGCACCCGAGCGCTCGGCGTCCGGATGATCCTGGCGATCGAGACGAGCTGCGACGACACCTGCGCGGCCGTCGTCACCGACGGCGGGGAGATCCGCTCCAACGTCGTGGCCTCGCAGGGCCTCTTGCACGAGCGCTACGGCGGCGTGGTGCCCGAGATCGCCTCGCGGCGCCACCTCGAGCTGACCGACGTCGTCGTCGCCGACGCGCTCGAGCGGGCGGGAGCCACGTTCGGCGACGCCGGCCGGGTCGCGGTCACGCGCGGCCCGGGGCTGATCGGAGCGCTGCTCGTGGGGCTCTCGGCCGCGAAGGCGATCGCGGCCGCGCGCCGCCTCCCGCTCGTGCCGGTCGACCATCTGCATGGCCACGTCGTCGCGAGCACGCTGGGCGCCGACCCCGTCGAGCCGCCCTACCTGGCGCTGATCGCGAGCGGCGGGCACACGTTCGTCGCGCGCGTCGACGATCCGGCGCGCTACGAGACGCTCGGGCAGACGCTGGACGACGCGGCCGGCGAGGCATTCGACAAGGGCGCGCGCATCCTGGGCCTGCCGTACCCCGGCGGCCCGGAGATCGACCGGCTCGCTCGCGACGGCGACCCGGCAGCCTTCGCGTTTCCACGCTCCGCGCCGGGCGCGGCCGACTTCAGCTTCAGCGGCCTCAAGACCTCGCTGCTGTACGCGGTCAGGGACCTGGGCGGGGCGGAGGCGGAGCGGCGCAGGGCCGATCTCGCGGCGTCCTACCAGCGCGCGATCGTGGACGCGCTCGCCGCCCGCGCCCTCACCGTGCTCGAGCGGGAGGGGCTCGAGCGTCTGGCCATCGGCGGCGGAGTGGCCGCGAACAGCGAGCTGCGCGCCCGCCTGGAGAGCGAGTGCGCGGCGGGCGGAGTCCGCCTCTACTCCCCTCCGCTCGCCCTCTGCACCGACAACGCCGCGATGATCGGCGCGGCCGCGCGCTTCGTCGACCCCGTGCCCTATCCGGACTACCTCGGCCTCGACGCCTCGGCACGCGTTGCGTAGGCGCATCATCGAACTGCTCGCGGCCGGCGCGGCCGTGGCCGTCGTGATCGCCGTAGGGACGGCCGATCCCGAGGGCGATGTCCCGAGCGCGCTTCCCTTCGACGGCCGCAGCCCCGTCGTCGAGGGCGGCGGGAGCCTCAGGGTGATGGTGGCCCTCCGCCGCCCGTCGCTCGGCGAGCGGATGGCCGCCGAGGAACTCTCGCCCGCGCAGCAGCGCGCGTACGTGCGGAGCCTCAGGCGGGAGGCCGAAGCGCTCCAGAGCGCGCTCAGGGCGGAGGAGGTCCGCCTCGGCGACGTCGTGAGCTTCGAGCGCGTCTGGAACGGGTTCGCCGCCACGATCCGGCCGGAGGACCTTCCCCGGGTGCAGACGCTCGACGTGCGCGCCCAACCCGTTCGCCGCTTCTTCCCGGCCGCCGCCCAGGTCGCGCAGGAGCGGCGACAGGTTCCCGCCCGCGAGGGCCGCGGAGGGCGCGGGCCGCTGGTCGCCCTGCTCGACTCGGGCGTCGACCGCCGCCACACATCGCTCCGCGGCCGCGTGCTCGCCGGACGCGACACGGTGGACCGCGACGAGGACCCGCGGCCCGGCGGCGGGCCGGAGGGCCGGATCGACCAGCACGGAACCCAGGTCGCGGGCGCGCTCCTCGGGGCGCTCGGGCGCGGCGGGCGGGTCCTGTCGGTCCGGGTCGCGGGCCTCCAGCAGATCGACTCCGGCGTGGTCGAGGAGGTCGGGACGACCGACCAGGTGCTAGCGGGGCTCGAGAGCGTCGTGGACCCGGATGGCGACGGCGACGCCGACGACGCCCTCGCGGTCGCTCTGATGGGGGTGAGCTCGCCGTATGCGGGCTTCTCGGACGCGCCGGAGGCTGAGGCGTCCGCCGCGGCCGCCGGCCTGGGCACGCTCGTGGTGGCTCCGGCCGGGAACGAGGGAGAGGGGCTCGGCCGCTTCGGCACCGTCGGCTCGCCCGCTGCGGCAGAGGCCGCGCTGGCCGTGGGCGCGCTGGAAGGCGAGGAGGGGGATCCGGGGCTGCCGAAGGTGCGCGTCGGGCTCGCGACGGCCTCCGGCCGGGCCACCCTCGACGGCCACCTGCTCGGCGGTGAAGGCCGCGCTCTCAGGGCCCGCGCCACCGGGCTCGCGGGGCCCTCGCAGGGCGATCCGCGCGCCCGTGGGCGCTCGAGCGGCGGCGAGGTCCTCTCGTACTTCGGGGTCGATGCGAGGCCGCGGGCCCGCGGCATGGTCGTCGTGGTGCCCGCCGTGGCGGGCCGTGAGGCGCCCCCGCCGGCGGCGGTCGGAGCGGCCGCCGGGGCTGCCGGAGCGGTTGCCGTTCTCATCTGCGACCCGGATGGAGACCGTCTCCGGGGCATCCCGCCGGGCACGGCGGGGTCGATCCCCGTCGTCGGGCTCTCCGGCGACGCCGCGAGGCGCGCGCTCGAGCTGACCGACGGGCGCGGGGGGACGGCGTTTTTGTCCCGCGGCGAGCCCCGTGCCGCAGGCGCGGGAGCCCTGCGGATGGCGCCCTCGTCCTCCGGCGGCCCCACCTACGACCTCGCTCGCAAGCCGGACGTCGCCGCCGGAGGGACGACGGTGGCGCCGCTCGCGGGCGGCGGCGCGGCGTTCGCGTCCGGAACCTCCTTCGCGGCGGCACGGGGAGCCGCGGCGGCGGCGCTCCTGGCGGCCGCCCGCCCCACCCTGGACGCGTCCGGGTTGCGCGCGGCGCTGATCGCGGGGGCGACCCCGCTGCCCGGGCGCTCGCCTGGCGCCGGGGCGGTCGCTCCGGCCGGGGTCGTCGACCTGCGCGGCGCCGAGCGGGCGCCGGTGATCGCCACGCCCGCCGTTCTCACGCTTCCCGCGGCGGCCCCGGGGAGGCGCTTCGAGGTCGGGGACACGATCAGGCTGCGAAACCCGGGCCGGCGCGCGGTCACCGTCGCGGCCTCGGCGCACGGAGAGCTTCCGCGCGGGGTGAGGCTGTTGCTCGCGCCGCGCCGCCTGCGCATCCCAGCCGGGGGGAGCGGCGTCCTCCGGGTCCGGGCAAGGGGCCGGGGAAGGCCCGCCGCGGCGTATCTCACTGGAGCGATCCGGCTTGCCTCGGGACGCGGCGTCACGAGCGTCCCGTACGCCCTTCCGCTCGCGAAGGCCGCTCCGGCGCCGCTCGGCCCGCTGCGGCTGGTCCGGGAGGACGGGCGAGTCGAGGGCGTCCGCTTCTCCGCCGGGTCGGTGCGTCGCGAGGAGGGCGGCTACGCGATCTCCGTTCTGCCCGTCGGGCGGCTCACCCTCCGGCTCGTGCCCGAGGCGGGAGGAGACGCGGTGCGCGAGCTCACGCCTTCGGGCGGATCACGCGAGCTGCTCCCGGGCGAATACGCCTACACGCTCACCGGCGAGACGCTGGGCGAGCTGCCCGCCGGGGCGTATCGTTTCGTGGCCCGCGCGCGCGGCCCCGGTCCCCGGGGTGCCCGTACGACACGCGCCTCGCGGGCGTTCGAGGTCCGATGACCGAGGTCACCCTCTACGGCAAGCCGGGCTGCTGCCTCTGCGACGAGGCCCGCGAGGCGGTGGACGAGGTGCGGGCCGAGCGCGGCTTCGATCTCGAGGAGGTCGACATCACCCTCGACCCGGTGCTCGACCGCCGCTATGGAGAGCGGATACCGGTCGTCTGCGTGAACGGAGTCGAAGCCTTCGAGCTCGAGGTGGATCCCGACGCCCTGCGGACGCTCCTGGACGGCGGACCTCCCCAGGTAGAGTGAACTCGGTGAGAATCGAAGACCAGCTGGCGCCGCCCGCCCTCGACCAGGACGGCCGCGCCTCGGACCGGCTCTCGCTCGGAGTGGCCGCCCGGCTCTCTCGCTACCTCCAAGTGCTCACCCAGGCCAAGAAGATGGGCAAGGAGACGATCTCCTCCCAGGAGCTCGCGGACTACACACACGTCAACTCGACGCAGATCCGGCGCGACCTCTCCGGATTCGGCAAGTTCGGCAAGCGCGGCGTCGGCTACAACGTCGACTCGCTGGTCTCCCAGATCCGCAAGATCCTGCGGACGAGCGGTCAGCACAACATCGTTCTGTTCGGCGCGGGGCACCTCGGCCGGGCGATCGCGGGGTCCGACATCTTCGCCGACCACGGCTTCAACGTGGTGGCGATCTTCGACACCGACGACGGCAAGGTCGGTCAGGCGGTCACCGACTCGCTGGCGGTGCGGCCGTACGCGGAGATGCGGCGCGTCGTGGAGGAGGAGGACGTGGTTGTCGGCGTGCTGGCCGTGCCCACCGATGCCGCACAGAGCGTGGCCCTGGACCTCGTCGCCGCCGGCGTGAAGATCATCTTCAACTACTCCGAGGCCCTGCTCCAGGTCCCGCCGGACGTGACGGTCCACACCTCGAGCCCCGCCGTCGACCTGCTCTACGCGCTCTACTTCTACCTGACCTGAGGCACCCGGCCATGCTCGACATGGACAGCGTCAGGAGCGCCTTCGAGGCCTCCGAGGACTTCACCGTCGGACTCGAGGAGGAGTTCGGGATCCTCGACCCGCAGACGCTCGAGCTCGCCCAGCGCTTCGACGAGCTCAGGGACGCAGCGCAGGGTGACGACGTGCTCGCGGGCTCGATCGCGGGGGAGCTCATCTCGTCGGAGATCGAGATCCGCTCCGGCCGCGGCGAGAGCTTCGCGGCGGCGGCGGCCAGCCAGCGTGAGGCGCGTACGCGCCTGTTCCGCCTGGCCGCCGAGCAGGGGGCGCTCCTGTCGTCCACCGGTACGCATCCGTGGAGTCCCTGGCAGGACCAGCGGATCATCGACACCGAGCACTACCGCAGGGTCTCCGACGATCTTCGCTACGTCGCATGGCGCAACAACACCTTCGCGTTGCACGTGCACGTGGGGATCCGCGACGCCGATCGCGCCGTGGCCGTGTGCGACCGGCTGCGCCCCGTCCTGCCCGAGTTGCTCGCGATCTCCGCGAACTCGCCATTCCTCGACGGGCGCGATTCGGGGCTCCACACCGCCCGCACGCAGATCTTCACCAAGAGCTTCCCCCGCTGCGGCGTGCCGGACCCGTACGGGAGCTTCTCCGCCTACGCGGACTACGTCGACTTCCTCGTGGGGACGAACTCGATCGTCGAGGCCACCCAGATCTGGTGGAGCGTGCGCCCGCACCACAGCTTCGGAACCGTCGAGCTGCGAATCTGCGACGCGCAGACGCGCGCTGAGGACTCCACCGCCCTTTCGGGGCTGATCGTCGCGTGCATCGCCCAGGCGGCCCTCGACTACGACGAGGACGTGCCGCACGAGCCGCCTCCGCCGCGCCTCGTGGAGGAGAACCTCTGGCGGGCGATCCGGTACGGCCTCGGCGGGCGCATGATCGATCTCGAGCGCGGAGAGGAGTTCCCGGCGGCCGCGCTCCCCGACAGGCTGCTCGCCTGGACGGCGCCGGCTCGCGCCGCGCTGGGCATACCGGCAGCGCTCCCGGAGGAGAACGGCGCCCAGCGCCAGCAGCGGGCGCTCGCCACGGGGGCCTCGCTGCGCGAGGTCTTCGCGGCCGAGGTGGCCGACACCCAGCGGACATACGCGGCACAGGAGGTGAGGACGTGAGCGAGGAGGAGATGCGCGCGCGGCTCGAGGAGGAGCTGAAGCGCCTTTCGGTGGACGACGTGGTCGTGCAGACGGCGGTGACGCTCGTGAACCTCGGGGGGCGCCGGCTGGGGCTCGTCCCGGGCGCGGAGGACGAGCGCGACATCGAGCAGGCGCGCCTCGCCGTCGAGGCGGTCCGGGCGCTGTTCCCGCTGCTGCCGGAGGAGACCCAGCCGCCGATCCGCGACGCCCTGTCACAGCTTCAGGTCGGCTTCGCGAAGGTGACCCAGGAGG
>DATMJO010000019.1:0-15536 GCA_035553855.1 Thermoleophilaceae bacterium
TCGTTCAGCCCGGTGACCGCGTCCGCCGACGCGCCGGCCGTTGCCGCCGCGCGTACGACGGCGGCGGCGACGGCCTCCGCGCCCGTCCCGTCCTCCCGCACGTCGGCTTGCCCGACCCACCCGGCCAGTGCGATCGGGCGCTGTCCGGGCCGAGGGAGGGAGCATGGCCGGGTGGGTCGGGCAAGCCGACGTGCGGGAGGACGGGACGGGCGCGGAGGCCGTCGCCGCCGCCGTCGTACGCGCGGCGGCAACGGCCGGCGCGTCGGCGGACGCGGTCACCGGGCTGAACGACGCGAGGCGCATGATCGACGACCTGGACGCGGGCCTCGCGCTCGCCAGGGTCGAGTCCCCGCTCGTGCTCGCCGTCTTCGACCTGATCGGCTTCAAGGAGTACAACGACGACTTCGGCCGCGCCTGCGGCGACGTGCTGCTCGCCCGGCTCGCGCGCAGCCTCGAGGACACCATCTACCCCCGCGGCAACGTCTATCGCCTGCGGGGCGACGAGTTCGCGGCGCTCGTGCGCAGCGAGGACGTCGCCGAGGAGGGGCGCGCCGCCCTGTCCGAGCGCGGGGCCGGCTTCGAGGTGAGCGCCGTCCATGCCACCGCGGTCCTGCCCGCCGACGCGACCGATGCCCGCGAGGCATTGAAGCTCGCCGACCAGCGGCTCGTGGCCGAGCGCGCGGGCCCGGCCGACCTCCAGGCACTGGAGCGGCTCCGCGCCGAGGGCCGGAGCCGCGACCGGGGCCTGGGTGAGCTGGTGGTGGCCGTGGCGACCCGGCTCGGCGCCGGCCCCGCGGAGCTCGCGGCCGTGGAGTGCGCCGCCGACCTGCGCGAGGTCGCCGCAAGGCTGGCCCTGCCCGAGGGCATCGCGAGCGGCGACCAGGCGGGCACCGAGGACGCCCGCCGCTACGGCGAGCTGATGGCGCTCGCCGGAGAGCGCGTGCTGCGCTCGCGCTTCGGCCTGCACGGCGCCGCCGACGCCGTGCGCGCGCTCGGCGAGCGCTGGGACGGGCGGGGGCGGCCGGACGGCCTCGCGGCCGAGCAGATCCCCCTCGCGGCGCGGGTGATCGCACCCTGCGTCACATACGCCGCACTGCGCGGCCGCGGCTTCACCGAAGGGGACGCCGCGGGCGAGCTCTGCCGCTTCGTGGGGACGCGCTTCGACCCGGTCGTGGTCGGCGAGCTGATCGCCTGCGTGCAGGCCGGTGACCGCACCGGCACCTCGCTCGTCTGAGCTGTCGCCGCCCGGCGGGCCTCGACCAGGGGCTGAAGCGGCAGACGCTGATCGCTCTCGCGCCCGCGACCGGCGTGGCCGTGAGCCGGAGTCGGGCCTCGGGGCGGCGTCGTCCGGTCGCCAGTGAGCGGCCCGGCCGCTAAGGTCCCGGGCATGGACAGGCTCGCCCCGGGAGACGCGTTCCCCGAGATCGTCGTCGCTTCACCGGAAGGCCTCGTGGAGGTGTCCGACCGCTGGCGGGACGGCCCGCTCGTCGTCGCGTTCATGCGCCACTTCGGCTGACCGTTCTGCCGCGAGCACCTGCTCCAGTTGGAGCAGGCCCGGGAGGAGATCGAGGGGCTCGGCGGCTCGATCGTCGCGATCTTCCAGTATCGCGCCGAGCCCACGCGGAACTTCTGCAGGCAGCGGAAGGTCACATTCGACTGCCTGGGGGACCCCACGCGCGATGCCTACCGTGAGGTGGGCCTCGACCGCTACAAGCCGGGCTCGTTCGTCGGGCCGCACCTCGCAAAGGGCTTCGTGCGCGCCGCGCGGAAGGGCTCGCTGCCGGGCATCCCGAAGGGCGACGTCGCGCAGGCGCCCGGCACCTTCGTGGTCGCGCCCGGAGGCAGGGTGGCGTTCGCGCACTACAACGCCGACTCGGCCGACAACCCGCCGATGGACGATGTTCTGAGCGCGCTGCGCTCGGCCTCAACGGCCTAGCCTGCGAGAGCGGGCGCCGCGCCGCACACGCGCTCGCGGACTGGGCGCGCGACAAACGTCCCTGGCACCTCCGTTGCGCCCGCAACGATGGTCCTGGCACCTTTGTTGCGCTCTCGGGCATAACCGACTCCGCTGCTAGGATTTCCTCCCGGACCGTTATGAACTTCTCGGCCAAGACGGAGTACGGCGTGCGGCTCATGGTCGAGCTGGGACGTCACGAGGGCGAGCGGCCCACGTCGCTCAAGGCCATCGCGGAGGCGGAGCGCCTGCCTCTCTCGTACCTGGAGCACGTCGTGGCCGACCTGAAGCGCGCCGACCTGGTCGTCGCCACCCGCGGCGCGCACGGCGGCTATCGCCTCTCGCGCCCGGCCGGCGAGATCGCCATGGACGAGGTCGTCAAGGCGCTCGAGGGCCAGATCGCCCCGATGGACTGCTTCTCGGCGGGCGACACGCACCGCGTGGTCTGCTCGCACGAGGCCGACGACGGCCGCGCCTGTGCCACGAAGCTCCTCTGGACCCGCGTCCAGGGCGGCGTCGTGCGCGCCCTCCACAAGACGACGCTCGCCGAGCTCGTCGAGTTCTCATCCTCCCCACGCGCGGCCGCCTGAGCCGCGCCCCCGAACCAGCAACGGAGACTGATGCCAGACCTCGAGATCAAGAACCTGCACGTACGGGCCGGCGAGAAGGAGATCCTGCGCGGCCTCGACCTCGCCGTCTCCAAGGGCGAGATCCATGCGCTCATGGGGCCGAACGGCTCGGGCAAGTCCACCCTCGCGAACGTGATCATGGGCCACCCCGGCCTCGAGGTCACCGAGGGCTCGATCCACTTCCGCGGTGAGGACATCACCGAGGCCGACACGGACGAGCGCGCCCGCATGGGCCTCTTCATGGCCTTCCAGTACCCGGTCGCCGTCCCCGGCGTCACGGTCACGAAGTACCTCCGCACCGTCATCAACGCGCACCGCGACGAGCGCGGCGAGGAGCCGATCTCCCTCAAGCAGTTCCGCAAGGACGTCGAGGCGGGGATGGAGCTCATGAGCATCCCGCGCGACTTCTCCAGCCGCTACCTCAACGACGGCTTCTCGGGCGGCGAGAAGAAGCGCATGGAGATCCTCCAGCTCGCGCTGCAGCGCCCCGAGATAGCGGTCCTCGACGAGACCGACTCGGGCCTCGACATCGACGCCCTGCGCACGGTCGCCGACGGGGTGAACACCTACGCCGGCCCGGACATGGGCGTCCTGATCATCACCCACTACCAGCGCATCCTGCACCTGATCGAGCCGACCGCCGTCCACGTCATGTGGAACGGGCGCATCGTGAAGGAGGGCGGTCCCGAGCTCGTCACCCAGCTCGAGGAGCGCGGTTACGGCTGGATCAAGGAGGAGGTCGGCGCGGCGGCGTGACGACGCTCGCTCCCGCAGCGCTCGACTTCCCGATCCTCCAGCAGGAGTTCGACGAGGGGCGCCTCGTCTACCTGGACAGCGCCGCGACCTCGCAGAAGCCCGCCGCGGTTCTCGACGCGATGGACGCGGCCTACCGCACGCGCCACGCCTCGATCCATCGCGGCGTGTACCCGCTCGCGGCGCGCTCGACCGAGGACTTCGAGGCCGCGCGCGACACGGTCGCCCGCTGGATCGGCGCCGCGTCCTCCCGCGAGGTCGTGTTCACAGGCAACGCCAGCGCCGCGCTGAACATCGCGGCGCGCGGGCTCGCCGGGCCGGGCGACACCGTGCTTCTCACGGAGATGGAGCATCACTCGAACATCGTGCCCTGGCAGCTCGCAGGCGCGCGGATCGAGCCCGTCCGGGTCACAGGCGACGGCACGCTCGACCTCGACGACCTCGACCGCCTGCTCGCCCGCGGCGCCAAGGCCGTCGGCGTGGTTCACGTCTCGAACGTGCTCGGCACGGTCAACCCGATCGCCGAGATCGCCCGCCGCGCGCACGAGGCGGGCGCGCTCGTCGTCGTCGACGGCGCGCAGGCCGCGCCGCACATGGCGCTCGACATGGCAGACACCGGTGCCGACCTCTACGCCTTCACCGCGCACAAGATGTACGGGCCGACCGGGATCGGCGTCCTTTGGGGACGCCGGGAGATCCTGGAGCGGATCGAACCGCTGCACGGCGGCGGCCACATGATCAGCCGCGTCGACTGGGAGGGCTCGCGCTGGAACGAGCTGCCCTGGAAGTTCGAGGCGGGCACCTCGCCGATCGTCGAGGCGATCGGCCTCGCCGCCGCGATCGACTGGCTCGGCGGGATCGGCATGGACTCCCTGCGCGAGCACGAGGCCGATCTCACCGCCTACGCGCTCGACCGGCTGGCGGAGGTACCCGGTCTCACCGTCCACGGCCCCCCAGCCGAGGCCCGCGGCTCGCTCGCGTCGTTCGCGATCGAGGGCGCCCATCCGCACGACATCGCCGAGATCCTCGGCCGCCGCAACGTCTGCGTGCGCGCCGGCCACCACTGCGCGCAGCCGCTCATGCGCCGGCTCGGCGTGCCCGCCACGGCCCGCGCGAGCTTCGCGGTCCACAACACGCGCGCCGATGTCGACAGCCTCATCGACGGCCTCCACGAGGTGCGCTCGGTGCTCGAGCTCTGATGGACGAGCTCTACCGCGAGCAGATCCTGGAGCACTACAAGCGCCCGCGGAACTGGGGCGAGCTCGACGACGCCGACCTCGAGTTCGAGGACACGAACCCGCTCTGCGGCGACGAGCTGAAGGTCCAGATCAAGGTGTCCGGCGACGGCACCGTCGAGGACCTCCGCTTCTCCGGCCACGGCTGCGCCATCTCGCAGGCATCCGCCTCGCTCACCTCCGACGAGGTCAAGGGCATGAAGGTCGACGACCTCCTGCGGCTCGACCGCGATTTCGTGCTCGAGCTGCTCGGCATCGACATCTCGGCGACGCGGATGAAGTGCGCCCTGCTGTCGCTGAAGGTCCTGAAGTCCGCCTCGCTCGGCCACGCGGCCGGGTGGGAAGAGGAGACGCCCGAGGCGAGGCCGCCGGCCGGCGGCCCGGAAGCGCTCTGAGGCCACGGGACCCGCCGCTATCATGAAATCCGATCCCGGCACTAGGACTTTTGTGGCAACGGAAACGATCACCGTCTGCAGTCTCGACGACCTCCCGCCCGGGTCCGTCCGTACCGTGGAGTGGGAGGACACCGAGATCGGCGTCTTCAACTGCAACGGCGAGCTCCTGGCGATCGAGGATCGCTGCTCGCACGACGACGGACCGCTCTTCGAGGGTGGGATCGACCAGGACCGCTGCACCGTCGAGTGCCCTCGCCACGGGTCGCTGTTCGACCTGCGAAGCGGCAAGCCCCTGACGCTTCCGGCGTACCAGCCCGTCGACACGTTTCCAGTCGTGCTCGACGGGGACACGATCAAGGTGGAGGTCGACTGAAATGGCTACGCCCGAGACAATTGCCGAGCAGCAGTCGCTGCAGGACATCAACTCCGACTACACGGAGCGCTACGGCTTCCACGACGCCGAGAACTACCTCTACAAGGCGCCGAAGGGCCTGACGCGCGAGCTCGTCGAGAAGATCTCCGAGTTCAAGTCGGAGCCCGAGTGGATGCGCGAGTTCCGCCTGAAGGCGCTCGACCACTTCCTCGCGCGGCCGATGCCCACCTGGGGCTCGCCGATGCTCGCCGAGGTGAACTTCGACGACATCCACTACTTCGTCCGCGCCTCGGAGCGCGCCGAGCGCTCGTGGGACGACGTCCCCGAGGACGTGAAGAAGACCTTCGACCGCCTCGGCATCCCGGAGGCGGAGCGCAAGTTCCTCGCCGGCGTCGGGGCCCAGTACGAGTCCGAGGTCGTCTACCACCAGGTGAACGAGGCGCTCGAGAAGCAGGGCGTGATCTTCATGGACATGGACACCGCGCTCCGCGAGCACGAGGACATCGTCCGCGAGTACTTCGCGACGATCATCCCGGCGAACGACAACAAGCTCGCGGCGCTCAACTCGGCCGTGTGGTCGGGCGGGTCCTTCGTCTACGTGCCGCCGGGCGTGAACGTGGAGATGCCGCTCCAGGCCTACTTCCGGATCAACACCGAGAACATGGGCCAGTTCGAGCGCACGCTGATCATCGCCGACGAGGGCTCTCACGTTCACTACGTGGAGGGCTGCCACCTCGCGGGTTCCATGGTCCGCGTCCGCGGGGGCGAGAAGCCGATCGAGGAGATCGAGGCCGGCGACGAGGTGCTCACCCACCGCGGCCGATTCCGCCGCGTGACGAAGCCCATGCGCCGCGCCCGCACCGGGCCGATCCACCACATCCGCTTCCAGGGCGAGGGCTACCGCTCGCTGGCCGTCACGCCGGGCCATCCCTTCCTCGTCGCGCGCCGCACACGCCCGAACGAGCACAACCGGACCTTCGAGCCCGAGTGGCTGACCGCCCAGGAGCTGCGCGAGGGCGACTACCTGGCCGTGCCCACGGCGATCGACCTCGAAGGCGACGAGCCGCCCCTCGTCTGGGACGAGGACGTCCCGGTGGGCCGCGGTCGCCACGCCGCCGTGGCGGAGCGTGTCGGGGTCGTGCTCGACCCGAAGATGTGCCGCGTGATGGGCCTCTACCTGGCGGAGGGGTCTGTCAGCGCCGACACCTCGTATCTGTCGTTCGACAGCGCCACCGGGGAGCAGGACCTCCGGGAGCTCGTCACGTCGGTCGTCGAGGGCGCCTTCGAGGCGGACGCGTGGGAGTACGACTACGCCGGTGCGCGCGCCGGCCGCTCGCTGCGCTTCTCCTCGGTCCGGGCCGCGCGCTTCTTCTCGCAGGCCTTCGGGCGGACCACCGACGAGCTCCGCATCCCCGACTGGGTCTTCTCGCTGAGGGAGGAGAACCGTGCGGCGCTCGTGCGTGGGCTCTACGACGGCGAGGGCTCCTACGACCCGAAGCTCGACCTCCACCGCATCAGCCAGACCAACCGGCACGTGGCGCAGCGCCTGCGGGAGCTGCTCTCGTCGCTCGGGATCCGCTCGACGCTCAGCGTGACCGAGCGCCCGCTGCCGCGCCGGCCGATCTGGCAGCTCGCGATCTCGAAGGTGGACCATCCGCGCTTCGAGGAGCTGGTGCTCGGCGCCGAGGCCCGGCCCGCACGCGCCACACACGCCCACACGGTGATGGCGGACGGCTACCTCTGGCAGCCGATCTCCTCGATCGAGACCGTCCACGCGCGTTGCGAGGTCTTCAACATGAGCGTCCAGGACGACGAGAGCTATGTGTGCGAGGGCGTCGTCTCGCACAACTGCACCGCGCCCACCTACTCCTCCGACTCGCTGCACTCGGCCGTTGTCGAGCTGATCGCGAAGCCGGGGGCGCGCATCCGCTACACGACCGTGCAGAACTGGTCCCAGAACGTGTTCAACCTAGTCACGAAGCGCGCGGTGGCCCAGGAGCGCGCGACGGTCGAGTGGGTCGACTGCAACCTCGGCTCGAAGCTCACCATGAAGTACCCCTCGGTCTACCTGATGGGCGAGGAGGCGCACGGCGAGATCCTCTCGATCGCCTTCGCCGGAGCGGGGCAGCACCAGGACGCGGGCGGGAAGATCGTCCACGTCGCGCCGCGCACGACGTCGAACATCTTCGCCAAGTCGATCTCCAAGGACGGCGGGCGCTCCTCCTACCGCGGCCTGCTCGAGGTCGCCAAGGGCGCCACCGGGGCGCGCTCGAAGGTCGTCTGCGACGCGCTGCTCCTCGACGAGCACTCGCGCTCCGACACCTACCCGACGATCCGCATCGGCGAGGACGACGTCGACGTCGGGCACGAGGCCACGGTCTCGAAGATCGGCGACGAGCAGGTCTACTACCTCCAGTGCCACGGGATCAGCGAGGAGGAGGCCTCGAAGCTGATCGTGAACGGCTTCATCGAGCCGATCACGAAGGAGCTGCCGATGGAGTACGCGGTCGAGATGAACCGCCTCATCGAGCTCCAGATGGAAGGCAGCATTGGCTGAGGCCGCCGTCCTCCCGCCGCTCCCCGAGTTCAAGGGGCGGCCGGGGTGGGAGTTCACCGACCTGACGGGGCTCGACCTCGACTCGTTCGAGCCCGCCCCACCAGCGTCCCAGGGCGCGCGCCCGCTGTTCGAGGACGCCCCGGTCCCGGAGGGCATCGAGGTCTTCCCGCTCGACGAGGCTCCCGCCGAGCTCCGCGAGCGGCTGCTCGGCAGCGTGGTCTCCCCCGACGATCCCTTCGTCGCGCGCAACGAGGCCCGCCGCACGGGCGGCGTACTCGTCCGCGTGCCGCGCGGGACGCAGGTGGACGGGCCGCTCGTGCTCTCGGCCGTCGTCGACGGCGCCGCCGCGCTCAACTGGCGCACGATCATCCTGGTCGAGGAGGGCGCCGACGCCGAGGTCTGGGAGCAGTACCTCTCGACGGACGCCGACAGCAAGGGGCTGCTCAATACCGTCGTCGAGATCGTCGTGGAGCAGAACGCGCGCCTGCGCTTCCTCTCGGCGCAGCAGCTGAACGAGAAAAGCCTCGTGTTCGGGACCCAGCGCGCCTCCGTCGCCCGCGACGGGACGCTCGAGTGGGCGTCGATCGGCTTCGGCTCCTCGAGCGGCAAGGTGCGGATGGAGACGACCCTCGACGGCCCCGGCGCGCACGCCAAGGTCACCGGCGCCTACGCCGGCCTCGGCCGCCAGCACCTGGACTACGACACCACGCAGGAGCACGCCGCCCCGAACACCACCTCGGACCTGGCGTTCCGCGGGCTGCTCCAGGGCCGCTCGTCGTCGGTTTGGCGCGGAATGATCAAGGTCGATCCCGGCGCTCAGCAGACCGACGCGTTCCAGGAGTCGCGCAACCTCCTGCTCTCTAAGAAGGCGCACGCCGACGCCATACCGGGCCTCGAGATCGAGGCGAACGACGTGCGCTGCACGCATGCGGCGGCGATCGCGCAGATCGACGCCGACCAGCTCTTCTACCTGTCGGCGCGCGGCCTGCCGAAGCCGACCGCCATGCGCCTCGTGATCGAGGGCTTCATGCAGGAACTGGTCGAGCGTTTCCAGGAGGGTCCCGCCCGCGAGGTCGTCGCGGGAGCGCTCGAGCGGCGTCTCGACGAGCTGCTCCCCGCCTGAGCGGCTTCTCCGTCTCGAGCCTGGTCGCCGCGCCGCCCGCGGAGGTGTGGCAGCGCGTGTCGACGCCTGCGGGCGTGAACGACGAGTTCCGGCCCTTCCTCCGGATGACCTTCCCGGAGTCGGTCACCTCGCTCGACCCGGAGACCGTGCCGATCGGCGAGCGGATCTGCCGGAGCTGGATCCTGCTGTTCGGAGTCCTCCCGGTCGACTGGGACGACATCGTGCTCGTCGCCGTCGAGCCGGGGCGCGGCTTCCGCGAGCGCTCGTCGATGGCGACGCAACATGTCTGGGAGCACGAGCGGACGCTCGAGCCGGCGGGCCGGGGCGCCTGTCGCGTGAGCGACACGGTCGCGTGGGAGCCGCGCCTGCACGTTCCGGCCGCGGCGTTCCGGCCGCTCTTCCGCGCGGCGTTCGCCTGGCGCCACCACCGCCTGCGGCGCATCTTCGGCCGCGCGTCCGTGACCGTCCTCTACGACTCGGACTGCGGCTTTTGCAAGTGGTCGCTGTCGCTCGTGCTGCGGCTGGACCGGCGGCGCCTGCTGCGCCCGCTGCCGCTCGACTCGCCGGAGGCGCGCGCCCTCACGCCCGCGCTGGGGGAGGAGGAGCGCTTCGCCTCGGCGCATGCCGTCACCGCCGACGGCCGCGTCGGCTCCGGCGGCGCCGCGATCCCGCTCGTGGCGGACGTGCTGCCCGCGGGCGCGCCGCTGGCCGCGCTCGCCCGCCGCTTCCCCGGCGCCGCCGAGCGGGCCTACCGCGCGGTGGCGGACCGCCGGGCCGCGCTGAGCCGCCTCGTGGGATGAAAATTCGGTCCCTGGCACCCTCCTCTCAGGTGCGGGCCAGCTCCAGGGCGGCGTCGTCCGCGCGCCAGTCGCTGTCCGCGCCGGCCGGCGGATTCGCCAGGTGCCACGAGACCGAACGGACGAGCGACTCGTCCGGGTCGGAGTCGCGCCAGCCGAGCAGCGAGCGCGCCTTCCCGGAGTCGATGAGCAGCGGCTGCATCGAGCCCGACGACCAGTCGGCGATGTCAGGCGGGAGCCCGTACTCCGGCACGTCCACGAGCTCGGCGTCGGCCTCGGCGAGCGCGATCAGGCGCTCGGCCCACAGGCGCACGGGGAGCGTGTGCCGCTCGGCGAGGTTCATCACCTCGCCGCGGGCGAGCGGCGACTCGAGCGCCAGCACAACCGCCGCCGCCACGTCGGCCACATATACGCGCGACCCGAGGAACGTGCCCGGGCCGAAGGGGATGCGGTGCCTCCCGGCGCGCAGGCGGCGGAGGATCAGCTCCTCGCGGCAGCGCGCGTCGTGCTCGCCGTACACGAACGGGAGCCGCAAGACCGTCCCCCCGCGAGGCAGGTAGGCCTCCTCGACCTCGAGCTTCTCGTAGGAATCGGCGTCGAGGTCGCCGAGCTCCGCGGACCGGCTGCCCCGGTAGGGGTGGCGCTCCGCGCGCAGCGGCGCGTCCTCGGAGATCGGCACCGGATCGGTGACGACACCGGCCTGGAGCGCCCCGAAGGCGCGGTACACATCGATGCTCGAGAGAACGACGACGTGGATCCCGGGGGGGAGCGCGGCGAGGGCGGACTCCGCGTCGGCGCGCGACATCGCGAAGCAGTCCACCGCTGCCTCGGGCGCGAACTCACGCAGGTCCGAGGCCGCCGCCGGAAGCGCAGCGCGCTCCACATGGAGATGGGGGACGTCAGGGAACCCGGCGGGCTCGGACTCGCCCCGGTGGACCACGAGCGGCTCGTGCCCGCTCGCCAGGAGCGATTCGACGACCGCTCGGCCGGTGAAGCCCGTCCCGCCGAGGACAGCTACCCGCAACGCGGCCTCAGAGCCCGGGCGGGTGCCGGACCGCGTAGCCCGATCTGGCGCGCCGCTCGGGCTGCCAGCGCGAGCCGCCAGTGCGGCTGTCGCGGCCGCTCGTGTCGAAGCGCAGCCCCGCGACCTCCATGTACACGTGACCGTCGTTGGCGTAGATCGTCACCCAGCGCCCCGGGCCACGCGCTCCCCAGTCGGCCAGCGCGCCGGAGACCAGCGGGGACTCGAGCAGCCCGGCGCCGGCGAGGGCGAAGCTGACCGAGCCGGAGCAGTCGTAGCCGTCGTCGAGCCACTTGCCGTGCCCGCCGCCCCACTTGTAGGGGGAGCGGGAGATGATGTTGCCCGCCGCGATGATGCGCTGGACCTCGGGCGGCGCGTCGAACGGAGCGATCGCCTGCCCGTCCGGTGTCAGCCGCGCGCGCTTGCCCGCGTGCTTCTTGAGCTGCGCCACCTCGGCAGCGACATCGTCGACGCTCGGTGCGTCGGGGGAGGGGGCATCGTCGGCGGGGTCGACCGCCCGCTCGCCGGGCGAATCGGGCAGCCGCTCCTGCTCGGCCGCGGCCACCTCGGCGTCCTCGCCCGGGCCGACGACCGCGACGGGGTTGCCGCCGCTGGTCCCCTCGGCGCCGGCGCGGGCCGAGGCCGGGAGGCGGTCCAGTTCGTTCAGCACGACCTCCCCGTCCCCGCCCGGAGGCGCGCTGCCGCAGCCCGCCACGAGGGCGCAGGCGAGGAGAATGGTGGGGATAGCCGGAGTCCGCACGCCCCGAGTATGGCTCAGTCGGCCGTGGATGCGGTCCATCTGGCGCCGTCCCGGTGGCGCGGGCGCTTTTCGGTGCCCTCGGTCCGCTCCATCGGGTTCACGGCGACGGCGAGCGAGCGCCGTTCGGGACGCGGCGCTCGCGGCCACCGTGCCCTCGAGCCAGGGCGGGTAGCTTGCGTTCCGTGGACCCGTGGATCGCCGAGACCGCGCCGCGCATCGCGCGCCGCGCCGAGCGCGAGCTGGAGGCGCTCGTGGCCGTCTCGTCGCCCTCCGGCGACCGTGCGGGCGCCGAGGAGGCGGTCGCCGTCGCGACGGCGCTCCTGCCCGCGAGCGCCGAGGTCGAGCGCCCGGCCTGCTCGTCGCCCGACCACGCGCCAGACCTCCTGGCCACGCTCACGGGGAGCGGCTCGCGCCGCGTGCTCCTGCTGGGCCATCTCGACACGGTGGTGGCCCACGGCGAGCACCGCCCGCCCAGCCGGGACGGCGACCGCATCCTCGGCTCGGGGACGGTCGACATGAAGGGCGGCGTCGCGCTCGCGCTGGGCGTGCTCGAGGCGTTCGCCGAGCGCCCGGAGGCCTATGCGGAGCTGGTGCTCCTGCTCGTAGTGGACGAGGAGTGGCGCGTCGAGCCGTTCGCCCACACCTCGCGCTTCGAGGGATTCGACGCATGCCTCTGCTTCGAGGCGGGCGAGCGAGGCCCCGGCGGCGAGGAGGGCGTCGTGGTGAAGCGCAAGGCGGCGGGCACCCTGCGCATCGAGGCCCGTGGCGTGTCGGCCCATTCCGGCTCCGCCCCGCAGAAGGGCCGCAACGCCCTGCTCGCGCTGGCGAAGGCCGCCGAGTCCGTCGCCGGGCACCACGCGCCGGACGGCCCGGACCGCCTCACGGCCGTGCCCACGATCATCCGCTCGGGCGATGCGTTCAACGTCGTTCCCGCTGCCGGCGAGCTGCTCTGCGACCTGCGCGCCGACCGTCTCGACGCCTTCGACGCCGTCGCCCGGGGCGTGCCCGCAGAGGTCGGCGGCGCGACGCTCCACCCCGAGATCGTGCGCTCGTGGCCCGGCATGGACGCCCGCGAACCGACGGCGCCCCTGCTCGCCGCCGCGTCGGCGATGGTCGGCAGAAAGGTCGTCGGCGTCGAGCGCGGCGGGGCCAGCGATGCGAGCCACTTCGCGCCGGCGATCCCCCTGACCGTCGACGGGCTCGGGCCGTGCGGCGGCGGGGCGCACAACCCCGGCGAGTTCGTGCTCGTGCCCACCCTCGCAACGCGCGCTCAGGTCGCGCTCGCGATGACGGCATCTGCCCTCTGGCAGCCGCGTTAGGTTTCCCCCGTGCCAGCGAGGAGCCCGTTCCCGCCGATCGCCGACTTCGGCTTCCTCTCCGACTGCGAGGTGAACGCCCTCGTCGCGCCGAGCGGCAACGTCGAATGGCTGTGCCTGCCGCAGTTCGACTCGCCGAGCGTGTTCGGATCCGTGCTCGACCGCGACGCCGGCCGCTTCCGCATCGGGCCCGCCGACCTCACGGTGCCGGCTGGTCGCCGCTACCTCCCGGGCACGATGATGCTCGAGACCACCTGGATGACGCGCACGGGCTGGATGATCGTCCGGGACGCGCTGATCATCGGCCCCTGGCACCACGAGGAGGAGCGGGCCTTCCGCCACCGCCGCTCGCCGAGCGACTGGGAGGCCGAGCACGTCCTCGTCCGGACCGCCAAGTGCGTCCAGGGCAAGGTCGAGCTCACGCTCGAGTGCGAGCCCGTCTTCGACTACGGGCGTGGCCGTGCCTCGTGGGAGTACACGGGCGAGGGCTACACGGAGTGCGCCGCGAGCGCCGAGGGCTCGGACCTCACCCTGCGGCTCGACACCGACCTGAACGTCGGCTTCGAGGGCGGTCGCGCCACGGCCCGCACGGCGCTCGCCGAGGGCGAGACCGCCTACGTCGCGCTCTCGTGGTCCGAGCACGGAGGACCGAAGACCTTCGACGCCGCGTTCGACAGCATGGCCCGAACCTCGAGCTACTGGCGCCACTGGCTCGCCGCCGGGGAGTTCCCCGAGCACCCCTGGCAGGTCTACCTCGAGCGGAGCGCGCTCACGCTGAAGGGCCTGGCATACGCGCCGACGGGGGCGATCGCGGCCGCGGCCAGCACCTCGCTCCCGCGCGTGCCGGGCGGCAACCGCAACTACGACTACCGCTACTGCTTCATGCGGGACTCCGCGTTCACCCTCTGGGGGCTGTTCTCGCTCGGCTTCGACTGGGAGGCCGACGACTTCTTCGCCTTCCTGGCCGACGTCGCCGAGGGGGAGGACTCGATCCGCAGCATGTACGCGCTCGACGGGCACTCGGAGCTCGCCGAGACCGAGCTGGACCACCTGAGCGGTTATGACGGGGCCCTGCCCGTGCGCGTGGGCAATGCCGCGTGGTCGTACGACCAGCACGACATCTGGGGCGCGATGCTCGACGCCGCCTATCTCTACGCACGCTCGCACGACCGCCTCCCCGAACGCGTCTGGCCCTGCATGAGGCGCCAGGTCGAGTGTGCGGTCGCGCGCTGGCGCGAGCCGGACCAGGGCATCTGGGCCTCGCGCGACGAGCCCCGTAATTTCGTATCGTCGAAGGTGCTCTGCTGGGTCGCGGCCGACCGCGGCTCGCGCCTCGCCCGCATGCGCGGGGAGGACTCGCTCGCCGAGGAATGGCAGGCCGCCGCGGACGAGATCCGCGCCGACGTCTGCGAGAACGGCGTCGACGAGAGGGGCGTGTTCACCCAGCACTACGACACAGACGAGCTCGACGCGTCGGTCCTCCTGATGCCGCTCCTGCGCTTCCTGCCTCCTTCCGACGAGCGCATCGTGCGGACCGTCAACGCGATCTCGGACGAGCTGGTCGAGGGCGGGCTCGTGCTGCGCCACCGCACGCCGGAGACGCACGCGGGGGGCGCGCTCGAGGGCGAGACGTTCCTCGTGTGCTCGTACTGGCTCGTCTCCGCGCTCGCCGAGATCGGCGAGCGCGACCGCGCGTTCGCGCTGTGCGAGAAGCTCCTGTCGCTGTCGAGCCCGCTCGGGCTCTACGCCGAGCACCTCGATCCGGACACGGGTCGCCACTTCGGCAACTTCCCGCACGCCTTCACGCATCTCGCGCTGATCAACGCCGTGATGCACCTGGTCGATCCGAGCGCTCTCGCACCGGCGACCGAGGCGCAGGCCCGCCGCATCTAGGGGCGCGCCGGGTGCTACAACCCGGCGCATGGACGACTCAACCCGCACCGAGATCGAGGCGGCGGCCTTCCGCCGCCTCGTGGACCACCTGCGCGAGCGCAACGACGTGCAGAACATCGACCTGATGGAGTTGGCCGGCTTCTGCCGGAACTGCCTGTCGCGCTGGTATCGCGAGGCGGCGGCGGAGCGCGGGGTCGAGATCGCCGACCCGGACGCCCGCGAGGTCGTCTACGGGATGCCCTACGCCGAGTGGAAGGCGCTCCACCAGCGCTGAAGGGCGCTTTCTCCGCTCTTTGCGCCGAAAACATGCCCCAAGAGCCGGGGGCGTCCCCCCGGGCCGTTAGCTTGCGCCGCCGCGATGCGGGTAGCGAGACCAGCCGTGCCTTCTCTTCGTCTGCTCGCGGCGGCACTGTCCGTCGCGGCGCTCGCGGCCCTGCCCGGACCCGCCACTGCCGCCGAGATCACCTCCCCCGAAGACGGCGCGGTCGTGACCGAGCGGCCCGAGCTTCGCTGGCGCCTGGGGCCGGGCGAGGAGAGCCGCCGCGTGGTGATCTACACCGAGAGCGGCGGTCACGCCCAGCCCGCCCGTGCGATCGCGGTCGGCTCTGACGACACCTCCGTCGTCGTGGATGCCCCGCTTGCGCCCGGAACCTGGTGGTGGCGCGTGGAAGGCCGCCGCTTCGTGATCTCGGCGACCGCGAGCGCGGAGCGCCGGTTCGTGGTCCCGGAG
>DATMJO010000020.1:0-2633 GCA_035553855.1 Thermoleophilaceae bacterium
CCTCCGCCTCCGCCTCCGCCACCTCCGCCCGCGGAGCCGCCGACCGCCCCGCAGGAGAGCAGCGGCGCGCCTTCTCCCGCGGAGGAGGCGCACCCGGCGATCGAGCGCACGGGCGGAGTCGCTCCGCGCAGCAGCCCACGCGAGGAGCCCGCTGCCACGCCCCGGGCGGCCAGGCGCTTGACGCTCGCCGCGAGCCGGCGGAGCGTCCGCTACGGCCGGGCCGTGAGCGTGCGCGGCCGGATCGTGCCCGCGGCGGCCGGCGTGCGCGTGAAGCTCTTCTCCGAGAGCCGGACCGGGCGCAGGCGCTACGCGGGTGCCGCGCGCACCGACGAGCGGGGTCGCTACCGGCGCGCCCTCCGCCTGACGCGGAGCGCCCGGCTGCGGGCCGTCGCTGATGGGGGCGCCGAGAGCCGCCGGGTCGCGGTGGGGGTACGGCCGCTCTTGCGGGCGCGCATCGTGGGCGGTCCCAAGCCGGGGGGGTGGAGCATCTCCGCCGCCGGGCGTCTGCTCCCCGCCGCGGGCGGCCAGCGCGTCCACCTCCAGCGTCGCGATGAGGGGGTCTGGCGCACCGTTGCGAGCTCCAGGACCGCGCGCAGCGGTCGCTTCTCCCTGGACTGGTCCGACGCCGACACGGGCCTCCACGAGCTGCGGGTGCGCTTCTCGGGCAGCGGCGTCGCGCTCGCCTCGTCGCGCTCCCTCGGCGAGGTTCCCGCGCTCCGGGCCGCCACGGCCTCCTACTACGGCCCGGGCCTCTACGGAAACATGACGGCGTGCGGCCAGACGCTCACCGCCGAGACGCGCGGCGTCGCCCACCCGAGCCTCCCGTGCGGCACGCCCGTGACACTCTGGTATCGCGGGCGGTCGGCCACCGTGGAGGTGATCGACCGGGGCCCGTACGTCCCCGGGCGCAGCTGGGACCTGACCGCCGCCACCGCGCGCGACCTCGGTTTCTCGGCCGTGGACACGATCTGGGTCTCGCACTGAGATCCATCCCCCAAAAGTAGAAGGGGCCCCGCATCATGCGGAGCCCCTCCCTGCCAGGGTCAGGTCTGCGACTGCCGCGGGTGTAGGGCCCCGGGGAGGCCGGCTGGGCCGGCTTTTCCGAACGCAATCTGCAGCCGACCGGCTGTATCGCAAGGCCCACACTAAACCCGGGCGGGAGATGCGTCCAGGTACAGGTGCCGCCTCGCTGTGTGGCTTTTTACCGCCTCGGCGGGACGGTCAGGAACCCCGGCGGCGCAGCGCGTCGACGTCGAGGACCGTGACACCCCGGCGGTGCGTCTCGATCCATCCCAGGCCGCGCAGGGCCTGGAGCGCCTTGCTAACCGCCTCGCGGGACGCGCCCACCCAACCGGCGAGCTCGTCCTGGGAGAGCGGGAGCGTGATGCGGACCGCCCCGTCGCCCGCGTCCTCACCGAAGCGCTCGACCAGCTCGACGAGCCGGGCCGCGACCCTCCCGACGCTGTCCTGGGCCGCGAACTCGACGCGCTTGCGGTCGGCGTCGCGCAGCCGCCTGGCGAGCATCTGCATGATCACGACGGCGACCCGGGGGTTCGACTCGAGAAAGCCGGTGAAGGCCTCGCGGGAGATCACGAGCGCGTCGACGGCCTCGAGCGCCTGGGCGGTCGCCGAGCGCGGCTCGCCGTCGATCGCCGAGAGCTCGCCGAGCAGGTCGCCCGGGCCCCGCACCGCCAGCAGGATCTCGCGTCCCTCCTCGGTGACGCAGGTGAGCTTGACCCGGCCGTCGCGGAGGATCACGACCTTGTCGCTCGGCTGGCGCTCGTGGAAGAGCGCGGTCCCGCGGGCGAAGCGGCGCGGCACTCCCTCCCGCTCGAGCGCGGCGCGCTCGGCCTCGGTGAGGCCGTCCAGGAAGGCGCCGTCGCCCGCCGCCGCGTCCGCGCTCGCGTCCATGTCTCCATTCTGCCTGTCCGCGCGGGTATGTACTTGCCACCTTCCCGAGGCTCCGCGACACTTGGTGGCGTGGAGGCGGGGGCAAGGATGTTGTACGAGCGCCTCGGGCCGCGGTACCTGGCCGTCTACACGGTTGCCTTTCTCGTCTCCGCGGCGGTGCTGTGCGTGGTCGCGGCGCTCGTGTTCGCCTCATACGTGCCGATGTCGACGGGGGAGTTCGCCCTCCTCGTGGCGTTCGCGGAGGTCGCGCTGTTCGGGTCGATCGGGTGGTCGACGGTCGTGTGGTGGCGCGCCGCGTTTCCGGTCTCGGAGTGGCTCAGGCGCGAGCGGCCCGACGAGCTGGCCTCGGCGGCCTGGCGCTCGGCGGTGTCCCTTCCCGCGGCCGGGGTGCGCGCGACCGCCTGGCGCGCCGTCGTCATCACCGCCCTCCCGGTCACCGCCTGCGTGTCGGTCGCCTTCGACCTCACGGTGGGGACGGCCGGAACGGTGCTCGTGGCGATGCTCGTGGCGGCGATCTACCCGGCCGTCCTCAACTTCTTCGCGCTGGAGATGTACATGCGGCCCGTCCTGCGCGATCTCGCCACGCGGCTGCCGGCCGCGTTCCGCCCGCCCGACTCCGGCGTCCCGCTCCGTTGGAAGGTGTTCGCGGCCCTGCCGTTGATCAACCTCGTGACGGGCGGGGCGGTGGGTCTGTTCTCGGTCGGCGGGGAGGGGACGCTGAC
>DATMJO010000021.1:0-7362 GCA_035553855.1 Thermoleophilaceae bacterium
GGCCTCGATCTTGACCCGCAGCTTCTTCTCGTTCTCGGTGAGCTGCTCCTGCTGGGCCTCGAGCTCCTTGACCTGCTGGTCGAGCGTCTGCAGCTCGGTCTGCGCGAGCGTCTTGCGCTCGAGCGCCATGCGGGCGAGGTCCTCGCGGCCCTGCGCGAGCGCCTGGCGCGCCTGCGTGTCGAGCTTCACGACGTTCTGCTCCAGCTTCTGCGTCTGCATCTGAAGGCGCTTCTTCGACGTGACGACGTCGGCGATGCCCTTCTTGACGTTCTGCAGCAGCTCGAGCTGCTTCTGGTAGCCGTAGTCGAGCGTCTCGGCGGGATCCTCCGCGCGGTCGAGAAGCTTCGAGATCTTCGCCTTGATGACTGTGGACATCCGTCCGCCGAGGCCTGGCATGCGGCCGTGCTCCTTCTTCGTGGTCGGGGTACTCCGGTGCGACCGTAGACTACCCGCGGTGGAGCCCCGGCCACCTTCGGAGTCCGCCTCGACCCTCACCCGCTGGATGGGGATCGTCGACGCGAACACCGCGGGCAACGTTCACGGCGGCACGATCATGCGCCTATGCGACGAGGTGGCGGGAATAGCCGCGGTGCGGCACTCGGGCTGCCGCGTCGTGACGGCCGCGATGGACCGGATGACCTTCGTCGCGCCCGTGTTCGTCGGCCAGCTCCTGACCGTGCGGGCCACCGTCAACGCCGCGTGGCGCAGCTCGATGGAGGTCGGCGTGCGCGTCGAGCGCGAGGACGTCCGCTCCGGCGAGGTCGCTCACACCTCCACCGCGTACCTCACGATGGTCGCCCTCGGCGACGACGGGCTGCCGGCTGAGGTCCCGCCGATCGCCCCCCGCTCCGCGGACGAGGATCGCCGGGCGCGCGAGGCGCAGCTCCGTCGCGACAACCGACTGCGCGAGCGCGACGAGATCACGGGCTCCCGCGGCTGACCGCCGCGGACGGCTCAGGCGCTGCCCGCTCCGGCCGCGGGGTCCTCGGCGAGCTGGCGCCACTCGTGGATGAGGCCGTCGTCGATCCGGAAGCGCACGCGGGCCACGCCGCCCTCGGGGCAGGCACCGCCACGGCCCTCGCCCAGCCGGAACGCAGCCAGGCTCGTGGCGCCCTCGTCCTCGATGTCCGTCACCTCCCCGCGGCACGGAAGCGACGCGTTGAACGCGATCGCCTCGGCGCGCGTGTCGAGCGTCTCCTCGAGACCCTGCTCGATGACCGCGCCGGGGGCGAAGAAGCTCGCGGCATGCTCGAAGCGGCCGGCGTTGAGCGCCGCGCTCCAGCCGCGGATCACCTCGGCGTCGCTCGCGTTCCGCGACGGCCGCGGCCCCGGCGGGTCGGGCGCGAGGTCGTCGGCCGACGGCGGCGGGGCGGGCAGGCGCGGCTCCGAGTCCGAGCCTCCGCAGCCGCCCAGCCCGAGGGCGAGCGCGGCGAGCGCCGCGCAGGCGCGCGCCATCAGCGCGCCACCGCCGCGCGCTCGCGCGCCTCGGCGATGTCGTGGTCCTGAGCCGACCGCCAGAAGAAGAAGCCGAGGGCGACGAACATCGTGACCGCGTCCACGAGCAGCATCAAGCCGCCCGCGATCTGCTGGTCGAGCAGCGGCGAGAGCCCCAGCGCGCGCTCGCCCTCGCCGTACCAGCCGGAATACAGCACCGACCCGGCGATCACGAAGAACATGCCGAGGAACATCCCGGAGAAGCGCGCGCCGATGATGTGGCCCGCCTTCCACAGCTCGCCGCGCAGGCGTCTGCGCTTCGGCTCGAGCGCCGGCCACCACACGAGCAGGGACGCGAACACGAACGACTCGTGCTGGAGGGCGTGGAGGAGGTCGTTGCCGAGGGCGCCCTCGAACAGGGCGGGCGCGTGCCAGCCGTAGAGGACGGCGACGTAGACGGCCACCGCCGGGAGCGGGCGCCTCAGCGACCGGAAGACTCCGCGCAGGCGCGAGCGGGCGAGCGCGACGAGCGCCGGGCGCGGCAGCCAGAAGAGGAGGACCGGGGTGCGGAGCCCGATCAAGAGCAGCGGCGCGGCGAGGTCGGCGACCAGCAGGTGCTGCGCCATGTGGGCGCTCATGAGCTCCTCGCCGTAGCGGTCGAACGGCCCGAGGAGCGCAACCGCGGTGAGCCCCACCCCGGCGTGCCACGCGGCCTGCTGCGCCCGGGAGACCGAATGCCCGCGCCTGCGCAGGATCCGGATCGCCCGCACGTACAGGGCGGTCGCCCCGAGGAGGAGCATGATCACCGCCGGGTCGAACGAGAACGCCACGGCCCGATTGTGCCCGCTAGGCGGGCTCGGGCTCCACGCCCGCCGCCCGCACGGGCGGCGGGGTGAGCGCCGCCGCACCGATCACGAGCGCGAACGCGGCGAGCCGCAGCACCACTCCTGGCGTGTCCTCCGGGAGCGGCTCCCCGAACACGATCGGGCCCGAGGCGATCGTCCAGACGTTCGCGGCGGCGCTCGTGACGGCGATGACCGGCACGGCGGGCCCGAGCTGGAGGCTGCCCGCCGACACGAGCAGGCCCGCGAGGGAGAGCAGCGCGATGACGGCCGCGAGCGGATGGGCGAGCACCGCGACAGCGCCTCCGTCGAGCGAGTCGGAGAGCGCCTTGATCGTCACGTCGGACGCCCCCCAGAGCAGGCCGGCGGCGAGGCCCAGTGCCGGGCCGCCGCGCGCGCCCATGCGCCGCGCCGCGATCGCCGCGACGACGACGCCGATCCCGGCGCCCAGCGCGACCCAGAGCACCAGCGTGCCCGTCTCGTAGGAGCTGTGCGCGCTGTCGGCCGCCCCGTCGAGCGTCGCCGCGAGGAAGCTGAGCCCCAGCGCCGTGAGCGCCACCCCGATCCATTCCCGTCGCGTGACCGTGAAGCCGAAGAGGCGGTCGGCGACGACCGTGAGCAGCACGAGGCCGCCTGCGATCACCGACTGCACGAGCGAGATCGGCGCGAGCGAGAGCGCCGCGACGTGAAAGCCCCACGAGGCGGTGGCCACGACGATCCCGAGCGTGTACCAGGGCGAGGAGAACAGCCGCAGCGAGGAGGCGACGGGTCGCCGCCAGTCGATGTCGGGCGCCTCCACCGCGCCGCGGTGCTTGTAGAGGAAGCCGACGATCGAGGTGAACGCCGTCGCGAGCGCGAGCAGCAGGCCGATCTGGACCGAGAGGGACATGGGCCGGCGATCCTAGGCGGGACGCGCAGGCCCGGAGCGGACGGCGGCGCCTCCCGGTCGCGTGACCGGGAAGCACCACCGCTGCGCGGGCGGGCGCGAGCCCGCCGCGCGCCTAGGCGCTGACCGCCTCGGCGGCCTCGGCGAGGGGGTTCCCGTTCTCCTTCGCGGCGTCCTGCAGGACCTCGGCCGCCTCGGCCATCCGGCGCCGGTACTCGGCACGCTGCATGCGGGTCACGACGAGGCGCTGGACCTGGGCCGTGCCCTCGAAGATCTGGTAGATCTTGGCGTCGCGGAACCACTTCTCGAGTGGGCAGTCCATCGTCTGCGCGTAGGGTCCGACGAGGTCCATGAGGGTGGTCGTGGCCCACATCGTCACGTCGCCGGCCTTGAGCTTCGACATGGAGCCCTGGCCACCAGTCATCGGGATGCCGTTGCGCCCCATCCAGGCCGCGCGCTGCACGAGCAGGCGCGAGCACTCGATCTCGGTGGCGACATCCGCCAGGACCTGCTGGACGCGCTGCTGCTCCATCAGGGGGCCGCTCTCGTCCTCGCGGCCCTCGAGGTACTCGAGCGTCCACTCGTAGGCGGCCTGAGCGATGCCGAGCGCCGAGGCGCCCACCAGCGGGCGCGTGATCTCGAAGGTAGCGAGCGCGTTCGACGCTCCGCCCGACTGCCCGGAGCGGGCGCGCTCGAGCTTGCGCTCCAGCTTGTCCATGCCGCCGAGCAGGTGGTCGAGCGGGATCCTGCAGTCCTCGAGGACGACCTCGGCCGTCTGCGAGGCGCGGATGCCGATCTTGTCCTCCTTCTTGCCCTGGGAGAACCCGGGCGTGTCCTTGGGCACGACGAAGGAGGCCTGGCCGCGATGGCCGAGATCTGGGTCGACCGTCGCGACGACCACGGTGACGTCGGCGATCCCGCCGTTGGAGATGAAGACCTTGGTGCCGTTGAGGACCCAGTCGTCGCCGTCGCGCTTGGCGGTGGTACGGAGCGACTTCACGTCGGACCCGGCCCCGGCCTCGGTGACGGCGTAGGCGCCCAGCTTGATCTCGTCGCCCATGCCGTAGCACTCCGGGACCCACTGGCCGATCTGCTCGGGCGTGCCGGAGGAGGCGATACCGGCAGCGGCGAGCGAGGAGGCGGAGATCGCGAGCGCGATGCCCGCGCAGCCCCAGTGCAGCTCCTCCGCGTAGATCACGCCGAACTGCCCGTCGGGGTCCGTCGCCATCTTCTGGATGTACTCGATGCCGTGGAGGTTCCACTCGCGGGCGGCCTTGATGGCCTCCCACGGGACGGACTGCTCCCGGTCGTGCTTGGGCGCCATCGGCCGGATCACGTCTTCCGCGAACCTGCGGCAATGCGCCTTGAACTCGAGCTGTTCGTCGGAATGGCGAAAGTCCACCTGCTGCCTCCTGTGCTCCGGTTCTGCGGCCTCGAAGGGTCGCTGACGTTGGTTGACTGACCAGTCAACCAACGGTAAATATAGAGCGTCCCGGGGACGAGGGCGCCGCCGCGCCGGCTGCGCTCCGCGCGAGCGCCGGTCGCTATGGTCCGCAGCGCATGCGCCTCCCCCGGCTCGCGATCCTCGCCGTGCTCACAGCGCTCCCGCTCGCCGGCTGCGACGTGGGCGACGAGGACGCGTCACCGCAACTCGGCGCGAGGGGCGACGAGGAGAACGCCGCCGAGAAGCTCGGCTTCCCGGCCTCGGCCACCCGCAACACGACCCGCGTGGGCGGCGGCGACGCCGTCGCCGACACCGCGGGCGTGGTCGCCGCCGTCTACCCGGCGTCCGGCGACAGCGACCGGCCGCCCGCCGTCGCCTTCGTGGACCGCGCGGACTGGCAGGCCGGCATTGCCGCCGCCGCCCTCCAGGCGCCGCCCGTGGGCGTGCCCGCGCTGCTCACCGACGGCGGCGAGGTGCCCGAGGTCACGGCCGACGTGCTCGCGCGCCTCGACCCGCAGGGCTCCGACCTGTCGCGCGACGCGCAGGTGATCCGCATCGGCGAGAAGCCCCCGGCGCCCGCCGGGCGGAAGACAGCCGTGATCCGCGGAAAGGACCCCTACGAGCTCGCCGCCGCGATCGACCGCTACTCGACGGTGGCGCGCGGCGCGCCGTCCGACCATGTCGTGATCGCGTCCGGCGAGCGCCCGGAGTTCGCGATGCCCGCCGCGCCGTGGGCGGCCCGCTCGGGCGACTCCGTCCTGTTCGTGCAGCGCGACCGCGTCCCGGCAGCGACGCTCACGGCGCTGCGCAGGCGCAAGAAGACCGACCTCTACCTCCTCGGGCCCGAGAGCGTCGTCTCCGAGCGCACGGCGAAGGCGCTCGGCCGCTTCGGGCGGGTGCGCCGGATCGAAGGGGCGACGCCCGTCCAGAACGCCGTCGCGTTCGCGCGCTACGAGCGGAGCGGCTTCGGCTGGGGCTACACCGTCCCGGGCTACAACTTCACGCTGGCGAGCACCTCCCGCCCCGCCGACGCGGTCGCCGCGGCCCCGCTCGGGGCCAACGGCGTGTTCGCGCCACTGCTCCTGACCGACGACCCGCAGCGGCTGCCGCGCTCCGTCGAGAGCTACCTGCTCGACGTCCAGCCCGGCTTCGAACGCGACGACCCCTCGAGCGCCGTCTACAACAGGGTCTGGATCCTCGGCGACGACAAGGCGATCTCCGTCGCCGCCCAGGCGCGCGCGGACGCCGTCACCACGCTCGTCCCGGTTCGCACCCGCCAGCCGTAGCCCCCGGTAGATTCCCTCCCGTGAGCGAGTTCGAGCAGCCGGAGCGCGCGCGCCGGGAGCCCACCGTCGACGACGTGCGGACGCTCATGGGCGCCTCGACGCCCCACTTCGCGCTCCACATCCGCAACCGGATCCGCAACCTGATCGACGGGCTCGAGGAGGGCCACCCGGCCCGCCTGGAGGGGGAGCGCGAGATCGCGCGCCTCGACCGGATCGCGGTCGAGGGCGAGCATCGCGGCGGCTCGGTCGAGGGCGAGCGCGAGCTGCCCAGCATCCGGCGGGCATGAGCGCCCACCCGCTCGAGGTGACCTCCGAGCTCGAGCGCGCCCTCCCCCTGATCGACCCGGTCGCCCGCGCGACCCTGATGCGCGCCCGCGACGGCTACCTCGACCTGCTCCCCGACGAGGGCATCGAGTCCACGGGCCGCACCCAGGACCTGATGCTCTCGCGTGTCGTGCCCGCGATCTACGAGCGCTGGTGGCGGCCGGCGCTCGGCCGCATGGCGAAGGGCGTCCTCGGGCCCGGGATGCGCGACGAGCACCGCATCGCACGGCTCCTGCTCGGCCTCTCGCCCGGTGACGGGGTGCTCGACGTGGCGTGCGGCACCGGCAACTTCACCCGGGAGTTCGCGCGGTCGGTCGGTCCCGGCGGCCTCGTCGTCGGGATCGACGTCTCGCGGACGATGCTCGCGCGGGCCGTGGCCGACACGCGCAGCGCCGGGCTCGGCAACGCCGCCTACGTGCGCGGTGACGCGCAGGAGCTTCCCTTCCGCGATGCCTCCTTCGACGCGGTCTGCTGCTTCGCGGCGCTCCACCTGTTCGCCGATCCGATGCGGGCGCTCGATCGCATGGCCGCCGTCCTCACGCCCGGAGGCCGGATCGCCCTGTTCACCTCGATCCGGGCCCGGTCCGCTCCGATCCGGACGCTCGACGGCGCGCTGTCGGCACAGAGCGGAATGCGGATGTTCGAGCGCGGCGAGGTGCTCGACGCCCTCGAGGAGCGTGGGTTCTCGGGCCTCGAGCAGCGCACGGCGGGCTTCACCCAGTTCGTGGGTGGACGGCTGACCGGCCGTTGAGCTACTCTGCCGCGCTCGATGGCCGGTGAAAGCTTCAGAGTCGTCTCCGGAAACGCCGCCGGGACGCAGATCCAGCTCGAAGGCGAGTTCCAGATCGGGCGCGCCGCTCCCGCCGAGGGGCGCCTCGGCGACGACCCCGAGCTCTCGCGCGCCCACGCCAAGGTCTACCGCGACCCGCAGGGCCGCATGGTCATCGAGGATCTGGGCTCCACGAACGGCACGGCCGTCAACGGCCAGCGCATCTCGGGCCCCACCGTCCTCAACCCGGGCGACACCGTCCAGGTGGGCAAGACCACGATGACGCTCCAGGGCGAGGGCGGCGCCCCGGGCGCCACCCTCGCCCTGGAGCGTCATCGTGGTCTTGCCCACCTGGACGGTGTCGCCCGGGTTGAGGA
>DATMJO010000022.1:0-71549 GCA_035553855.1 Thermoleophilaceae bacterium
ACGCGATCCGCTCGATCCTCGAGGAGGCGGCCGAGGATCCCGAGATCGCCCGCAACGCGCCCTACTCCACGCCGGTACGGCGCCTGGATGAGGCGGGCGCCTCAGGGCTGGCGGACGACCGGGCGCTTCGCTGCGCCCGCCTCATCCAGGCGCCGTACCGGCGTGGAGTAGGGCGCGTTGCGGGCGATCTCGGGATCCTCGGCCGCCTCCTCGAGGATCGAGCGGATCGCGTCGGCGAAGCCGTCGAGGCGCTCCTTCGGCTCGGTCTCGGTCGGCTCGATCATGAGCGCCTCCTCCACGAGGAGCGGGAAGTAGACGGTCGGCGGGTGCACCTCGTGGTCGAGCAGGCGCTTGGCGATGTCGAGCGTCTTGATTCCGAGCTTGTCACGCGCGCCGCGACCCGAGAGGACGAACTCGTGCATGCAGGTGCGGTCGTAGGCCACCGGCAGGTACTCGGCGATGCCGGGGTCCGCGAGCAGGGCCTTGAGGTAGTTCGCGTTCAGCACCGCGGTCTCCGAGGCCTCCTTGAGGCCCTCCGCGCCGAGCGAGCGGATGTAGGCGTAGGAGCGCACGAAGACCCCGAAGTTGCCCTGGAAGCCGCGCATCTTGCCGATGGAGCGTGGGCGGTCCATGTCGAGGTCGAAGCGGCCGTCCTCGTCGCGCACGACCTGCGGCCGCGGTAGGAACGGCTCCATCCGGTCGGACACGGCGATCGGGCCCGCACCCGGCCCGCCCCCGCCGTGCGGCTGCGTGAACGTCTTGTGCAGGTTGAAGTGGACGATGTCGAAGCCCATGTCGCCCGGCCGCGCCCGCCCCATGATCGCGTTCAGGTTCGCGCCGTCGTAGTAGAGCGTCGCCCCGACCTCGTGCACGATTCGCGCGATCTCCTCGATGTTGCGGTCGAACAGGCCCAGCGTGTTCGGATTGGTGAGCATCAGGCAGGCGACGTCGTCCGAGGCCTCGGCACGCAGGTCGTCGAGGTCCACCCCGCCGTCCTCGGCCGTGCCGACCTTCACGACCTCGTAGCCCGCCATCGTCACCGTCGCCGGGTTCGTCCCGTGAGCGGTGTCCGGGGTGAGGACCCGGTGGCGGCTCTCGCCGCGGTCCTCGTGGTAGGCGCGCGTCAAGAGCAGCCCGGCGAGCTCGCCGTGCGATCCCGCGCTCGGCTGGAGCGAGACGTGCGGCAGGCCCGCGATCTCCGCCAGCGCCCCCTGGAGGCACCACATCAGGTCGAGCGCTCCCTGCGCGTAGCACGGCTCCTGGAGCGGGTGGAGCCGTGAGAAGCCGGGCAGCGCCGCGACCCGCTCGTGCAGTTTCGGGTTGTGCTTCATCGTGCACGAGCCGAGCGGGTAGAAGCCCGAGTCGAGGTCGAAGTTCTTCTTCGAGAGCCCGTTGTAGTGGCGGACGATCTCGGGCTCCGAGATCTCGGGGAGGGCGGGCGGCTCCCGCCGGATCGCATCCGCGGGCAGCAGCTTCTCGACCGGGACCTCCGGCACGTCGGTCGCAGGCGGAGTGAACGCGCGCCGCCCCTCGACCGACAGCTCGTAGACCGTCTGCGTCACGCCGTCACCCGCTCACGCACGCAGAGCGCCGCGAGCGCGTCGATCTGCTCGCGCGTGCGCCGCTCGGTGATCGCCACGAGCAGGCCGTCCGCGTACTCCGGATAGTCGCGTCCGAGCCGGTAGCCGGGGTTGATCCCGGCCTCGCGGGCGCGCTCCATGAAGTCCTCGAGGTCGGGCACGCGCACGGCGAACTCGCGTGCCACGGGCCCCGGGTTGATCGGCTCGAGCCCGAGCGCCTCGCGGGCGTAGTGCGTGCGCCGCAGCATGAGCGTCGCGAGCTCCACGATCCCGCGCCGGCCGAGCCAGGCGAGGTAGACGGTCCCCGCGAGCGCGTTCAGGGCCTGCGCCGTGCAGATGTTGTGGGTCGCCTTCTCGCGGCGGATGTGCTGCTCGCGCGTCTGGAGCGTGAGCACGAAGCCGCGCTTGCCGTCCACGTCGGTGGTCTCGCCCGCGATCCGGCCCGGCATGCGGCGGATGAACTCCTGCCGCGCGGCGAAGAAGCCGAACGACGGGCCGCCGAAGTCGAGCCTGTTGCCGAGCGACTGGCCCTCGCCCACGCAGATGTCCACGCCGAAGTCGCCAGGCGGGCGCAGGATGCCGAGCGGGATCGGGTCGGCCGCGCAGACGGCGAGCGCGCCCGTCGCCTTGCCCGCCTCGACGAGCGGCCCCAGGTCCTCGACCGTGCCCAGGAAGTTCGGCTGCTGGAGGACGACGCAGGCGGTGTCGTCGTCCACCGCCGCCGCGACGGCCGCGAGGTCGGTGGCGCCCCGCTCGTCGAGCGGCACCTCCACGACCTCCATCCCGTAGCCGCGGGCGTGGGTCACGAGCGACTCGCGCGAGTGCGGGTGGACCCCGCGCGAGACGACGATCCGGCCCCGGCGCGTCTCGAGCTTCGCCATGTAGCCGGCGGCGGCCACGGCGGACGGGCCCTCGTACACGGAGGCGTTCGCGACGGGAAGGCCCGTCAGCTCCGAGATCGCCGTCTGGAACTCGAACATCACCTGGAGGCCGCCCTGCGAGATCTCCGGCTGGTAGGGCGTGTAGGGGGTGAGGAACTCGGAGCGCGTGATGATCGAGTCGATCAGCGCCGGCACGTAGTGGTCGTACATCCCGGCGCCGAGGAACGTGACCTCCTCGTCGGCGTGCCGGTTGCGGGCGGCGAGGCGCGAGAGGTGGTCGGCGACCTCGTGCTCGGCCATCCCGGCCGGGAGGTCGAGCGGGCGGCCGAGGCGGACGCTCTCGGGGATCTCCTCGAAGAGCTCGTCGACCGACGCCGCCCCGATCCGGCCGAGCATCTCGCGGCGGTCCGCGTCCGTTGCGGAGGTGTAGCGGCTCACTGGCTCTTCAGGAGCTCCCGGTAGGCGGCGGCGTCCATCAGCGAGTCGAGCTCGGCCTTGTCGCCGAGCCTCACGCGCACCAGCCAGCCCTCGCCGTAGGGATCGTCGTTGATGAGCTCCGGCCTGTCGGAAAGGCCCTCGTTGACGGCCACGATCTCGCCGGAGAGCGGGGCGATCACGTCCGAGACGGCCTTCACCGACTCGACCTCCGCGTAGGACTCGTTGGCCGTGACCGTGGCGCCCACCTCGGGCGGGTCGAAGAAGACGACTTCGCCCAGCGCGTCCTGCGCGAACCAGGTGATCCCGAAGGCGACCTCCTCGCCGTCCACGCGCGCCCAGTCGTGCTCGGCGTGGTAGCGCAGCTCGTCGGGATAGGTCTCGTCCGCCACTAGGACTCCTCGGTCGGGTACAGGGGCTTCTTGCGAACCTCGGCCGGGCGCAGCTTGCCACGCACGTCCACCTCGATGGCGGTGCCGGGCTCGGTCTTGTCCAGCGGGACGAACGCGAGCCCGATGCCGATTCCGAGGCAGGGTGACATGGAACCGCTCGTGACGACTCCCTCCGGCACCACGGGGTTGCCCGGGCGCGGGATGCCCTGACCCGTGAAGGCAAAGGGGACGAGCTTGCGAGCCGGCTCGACGCCCGCGAGCGCCTCCGAGCCGACGAAGCCGGTCTCCAGCATGCAGCACCAGCCGAGACCGGCCTCGATGGGGTTGATGTCCTCGGTCAGGTCGTTGCCGTAGAGGTGGAAGCAGGCCTCGAGCCGCAGCGTGTCGCGCGCCCCGAGCCCGGCGGGCACGGCGCCCTCGCCGGTGAGCGCGTCCCACACCGTCGTCGCGCCGGGACGCGGTACGAGCAACTCGACGCCGTCCTCGCCGGTGTAGCCCGTCCCGGCTACGAGGCAGTCCACCCCGGCCACGGTGCCCTCGGCGATCCGCATCCGCGCCGGCGCCTCGCCCTCGAGGTGGCGGGCGAGGATCGCACGGGCGTCGGGACCCTGGAGGGCGAGCATCGCCCAGTCGGCGGCCGCGTCCTGCACGTCCACGTCGAAGCGCACGGCGTGGTCGGCGAGCCAGGCGTGGTCGCGCTCGTGATTCGAGGCGTTCGTGATCGTCAGGTAGCGGTCCTCGGCGAGGCGGTAGGTGAAGAGGTCATCGAGCACGCCGCCGTCCTCGCGGCACAGCACCGAGTACTGGGCGCCGCCCACCTCGAGCTTGGACACGTCGTTCGACAGCATCCGCTGGAGGAACGCGAGGGCGTCGGGGCCGCTCGTCAGCACCTCGCCCATGTGCGAGACGTCGAACAGCCCGGCCGAGGTCCGGACCGCCACGTGCTCCTGGCGGATGCCCTCGTACTGGACCGGCATCTCCCAGCCCGCGAACGGCACGAGGCGTGCCCCGGCCGCCTCGTGGCAACCGTGCAGGGGGGTGTGGCGGAGGGTGCTCGTGGGGGGCGGCGACAAGCGATCGGACCCTAGCAACCGCCCGAGTGCCCGAACGGCCGCCGTGCGACCATCTCGCTCCATGCCCGAGAGCGCGATGCGACGCACGATGGAGCGCCAGCCGAAGGACCTGCGGGCGCTGCTCGCCGCGCCGACGCCGGCGGAGGCCGCCGCCGCGCGCATCGAGCGCTGCCCGCGCGTATTCCTCTCGGGAACCGGGACGAGCTGGCACGCGGCGAACCATGGCGCGTTCATGCTCCGCGAGGCCGGGGTCGAGGCGTGGGCCGTCGAGGCCTCCCAGGCCGTGCTCCACGGCCCCCGCCCGGAGCGGGAGGACGCGCTGATCCTGCTTTCGCACCGCGGCACCAAGCGGCACGCCGGCACGCTTTCCGAGGACGCCCGCGCCCGCGGCGTGACCGTGGTCGCGATAGGCGGGGTGGGCGCGCCGGGGGCCGACATCGAGACCGTCGCCCAGGAGGAGTCCGCCGCCTACACGGCCAGCCACCTCGGGGCGTTGATGCGGCTCGCGCAGGTCGCCGCCGCGCTCGGAGCGGACCTGGGCGACCTCGACGCGGTGCCTGACGCCGTCGCCGCCGCGCTCGCCGAGGCCGGCGCCGGGGTCGAGCCGCCCGAGCGGCTGCTGCAGTTCACCGGCGAGGGGCCGAACCGCTGGACGTCGGCGGAGGGAGCGCTGAAGGTGCGCGAGACGGCCGCGGTCGCCGCCGACGGGCTCTCGGCCGAGCAGCTCCTGCACGGGCCGGTCGCCGCTCTCGGCCCGCGGGACGGCCTCGTCGCGCTCGACGGCGGCGGACCGGGCGCCGCGCGCGTCGCGGAGGTGGCCGCAGCGGCCGAGCGCTCGGGCGTGCCGGTCTGCACCTTCCGGGCGACCGCGCTCGGCGAGGCGCTCTCGGTCTTCCCTCTCACGGCCGCGGTCCAGCGGATCGCGCTCGAGACCGCCGAGCTCCTGGGCACCGACCCCGACGCGTTCGGCTACGACCGGCCGGAGCGGAAGGCCGCATTCGAGGGGATCGCGCTGTGAGGGCGGCCCTCGCCGCCGTCGCTCTCGCCCGCGGACGGGCGCGTGTATGTGGCATCGCTGCGGGGGCCCGTCTACCCCCTGGACCCGCGCTGAAGTACTCGAGACGAGGCCCCGGGGACCTCTTCTTCAGTCCTTCAGGAAGGACGGGATGTCGATCTCGTCGTCCGGGATCTCCAGCGAGGAGCGCTGGCGATCGTCCATCACGACGTCGCGCCGCCGCGGCGGGCGCTCGCCCTCGCGGACACCGGCGTCGAACGGGCGCGAGCGGCCCTTGTCGAAGCCCGTCGCGATCACCGTGACACGGACCTCGTCGCCGAGCGACTCGTCGATCACGGCGCCGAAGATGATGTTGGAGTCCGAGGCCGCCGCGCTCTGGATGATCTCGGCCGACTCGTTGACCTCGAACAGCCCCAGGTCGCCGCCGCCGGTGATGTTGAGCAGGATGCCCGTGGCGCCCTCGACCGACTCCTCGAGGAGCGGGCTCGAGATGGCGTTCTTCGCCGCCTCCGCCGCCCGGTTCTCGCCGCTGGCCGCGCCGATCCCCATGAGGGCCGATCCGGCCTCGTGCATGATCGTCCGGACGTCGGCGAAGTCGAGGTTGATCAGGCCAGGGATCGTGATCAGGTCCGTGATGCCCTGGACGCCCTGGCGCAGGACGTTGTCGGCCTCGCGGAAGGCGTCGAGGATGCTCGTGCGGCGCTCGACGATCGCGAGCAGCTTCTCGTTCGGGATGACGATCAGGGTGTCCACCTGGTCGCGCAGCCGCGAGATCCCGTCCTCGGCCTGACGCGAGCGCTGGCTGCCCTCGAACGAGAACGGCCGCGTGACGACGCCCACGGTCAGAGCGCCGATCTCCTGCTTGGCGATCTCGGCGATCACGGGAGCGGCGCCGCTGCCGGTGCCGCCGCCCTCGCCGGCGGTCACGAAGACCATGTCCGCGCCCTTCAGCGACTCCTTGATGTCGTCGCGGCTCTCGTTGGCCGCGCCGTAGCCGACCTCCGGGTTCGCGCCGGCTCCGAGGCCCCGCGTGAGCGAGCTCCCGATGTTCAGCTTGATGTCGGCATCGCACATCTGGAGCGCCTGGGCGTCCGTGTTGACGGCGATGAATTCGACGCCCTTCAGTCCGGCGTCGATCATGCGGTTGACGGCGTTTGTGCCGCCACCGCCGACGCCGACCACCTTGATCACGGCGAGATAGCTGCCGGTCTCCATCGGTTCGGTGTCCTCACGTTCCTCGGGTTTCGCCCGGTGGCAAACCGTTTCGCCGACCGCACGCCTTGTTCCGTCCGACACTCAAGACACGCTTGAGAGTTCCGGCCTCCCCACTTGAAGCGCGGATTTTGCGGGACTCTACGCGGGTCGCGGGCGATATGTCAACGACGCGCACGATTCCGTGCAGAAGCCTCGATCCATGGTTGAGGGTTTGGGGGTGGCTCAAGGCTCAAGTACCAGTAGAGGGTCAGTCTGCCGGGGCCCCACCGCTCGGCGGCGCCGGCGCGGGTTGCGGAGCGGGGGTCGCGGGCGCCTGCTGCGTGGGCTGCTCCGGGGCGGCGCCCTGGGGCGCCGGCTGTGGCGCCGTGCCGTCCGGCGGGGCCGGCGCCACCTCCTGCGCGGCCCCCGCGCCCTCGCCTGCCGGCGCCACCGGCTGGATGGTCTCGATGGGCAGCCCGCCCGCGGTGGGGCGCTCCGGAATGCGCAGGTCCACGTAGCTCGCGCCCTGGGCGGATGGGTCCGCCAGCACGGCCGCGGCGGCGAACCACTTGGCGCGCGCCCGCTCCGGCGAGCCGAAGATCAGCTCGGGCCCGTCGGCCAGGACGACGACGACCCCCCGGCGCGCGGTCGCTCCCAGCCGCTCGATCCGGGGACGGAGGCTGCGCGGCGCGGCCGCCGCGACCTCCACGAGCGAGCGGGCCCGTCCGGGGGCCAGATGGTCGCCCACGACCGCCGTCGAGCCGGCCACCTGCGGGAGGCCGTCGCGAACGGGGAGCCCGCGGAGCAGCGTCCCGTCGGCCGCCACCGGCACCCGGTCGCGGCCCACCGTCACGGCCGCGACGGGGCGATGCTCCACGACGCGGATCGAGAGGCCGTGCGGGAAATCGGGGACGACCTCGACCGAGCGCACGACGGGGAACGCGGCGATCGCCTGCTCCAGCTCGTCGGTGCGCACGTGGAGCGTGGTCATGTCGCGTGCCGCCGAGGCGAGCGCCGCCTCGATGCGATCGGCCTCCGGGGTCGTGAGGCCGGTGACGGAGACGCGCTCGACGGCGACGAGCGACGAGTCGCGGAACCACAGCATGTAGAGGGCCGCGACACCCGCCGAGGCCAGCAGCGCGATCGCGAGGCCGCGCCCGAGGCGGGGGCCGAGCCCGGCGGCGGCGCGGCGGACGGCGCCGCCCGGGACGCGCGGCAGCCGGCGCGTGAGCGCGGCGGCGGCCCTCATGCGTCGTCCTCGTAGAGCGCGGAGGCATCGACGGCTCCCAGGAACTGGACCTCGGGCTCGAGCGCGACGCCGAAGCGCTCCCGCACGCGCCGCCGGCCCTCGGCCATCAGCGCGATCACGTCTGCGGTGGAGGCCTCCCCCATGTTCTCCACGAAGTTCGCGTGCTTCTCGGCGAAGCGGGCGCCGCCGACGCGGAGGCCCCGGCAGCCCGCGGCGTCGAGCAGCTGGCCCGCGCTGCGGCCCTCGGCCCGCGGGTCGTCGGGGTTCTTGAAGGTCGAGCCGAAGGTCTTGATCCCGGATGGCTGCGCCTCGCGCCGCTGCGCCCGCATGCCCGACAGCGTCGCCTTGATCTCGGACACCTCGCCGGGCTCGAGAGCGAAGGCCGCGCTCGCGACGATCTCGCGCTCGCCCAGGTTGGAGCGCCGGTACTCGAAGCCGAGGTCGGCCGGGGCCCGCCGGTCGGTGCCCGCGGGCGTGACCACGTCCACCCACTCGAGCACGCGCGACAGGTCTCCGCCGTAGGCGTTCGCGTTCATCCGCACCGCGCCGCCGACCGTCCCGGGGATGTTCACGCCGAACTCGAGGCCGCTCAGCCCCTCGCGGGCCGCTCTCGCAGCCGCCTGCGGCAGGCGGGCGCCGCCACCGCAGAGGAGGCGCGTTCCCTCGCGCTCGATCCGAGCCAGGTCTTCGTCGAGCTTTATCACCAGGCCACGCACGCCTTCATCGGCTACGAGCAGGTTCGACCCCGAGCCCACCACTCCTACCTGGAGGCCCTCCGCGTCGGCCCACGCGAGCAGGTCGTGGAGGCGCTCCTCGCTGCCCGCCCGCGCGAAGTGGTCGGCCGCCCCGCCCGTGCGGACCGTCGTCAGCCGCGCGAGCGGATGGTCCCGCTTGACGCCGGCCGGCTCGGGGGCGCTCATCCGGCCTCCGTCAGCCGCTCCGCCACGAGGTGGACGTCGCCCGCGCCGAGCGTCACGAGGACGTCCCCCGGCCCGAGTTCGCGGCGGAGGAAGCCCACCGCGTCGTCCATCCGCGGGATCCACTCGACCGGTGTGCCGTCGACCGCGTCCGCGATCGTTCGGCCGCTGACACCCGGCCAGTCCTCGGCGCGCTCCCGGGCGGCGTACACGTCGAGGACCAGGACGAGGTCGGCGAGCCCGAGCGCCCTCCCGAAGTCGGCGGCCAGATGGGCGGTGCGGGAGTAGAGGTGCGGCTGGAAGCAGGCCACGAGGCGGTCCGCGCCGAGCCCCCGCGCGGCGCGGAGCGTCGCGCTCACCTCGGTGGGATGGTGGGCGTAGTCGTCGAAGACGCGCGCGCCGGACGGCGTCTCACCGTGCTCCTCGAAGCGGCGGCCCGCCCCGCCGAAGCCGCCCAGTGCCTCCGCGGCGTCCGCGATCTCGACCCCGGCCTCCCGGCACGCGGCGAGCGCCGCAAGTGCGTTCAGGACGTTGTGCTCGCCGGGCACGCGCAGCTCGACGGTCGTCCCGTCCACCACGAAGCGGGACCCGAGCGGGAGCAGCTCGACCGACTCCGCCGCGAGCTCGCCCGCGCCGATGCCGTAGCTCGTCACGGGCGGCGGCAGGTCCACCCCCTCCCACGCGATCCGCGCCTCCGCGCGGCCGGCGAAGGTCGCGAAGGCCTGTTCGAGGTCCGCTGCGTCCGCGTAGGTCGCGTGGTGGTCCAGCTCGATGTTCGTCACGACCGCCACGTCGGGGTCGAGCTCCAGGAACGAGCGATCGGACTCGTCGGCCTCGACCACGATCCAGTCCCCGCCGCCCCAGGCGGCGTTCGAGCCGGTGCTCAGGAGCTCACCGCCGATCAGGTAGGCGGGGTCGCGCCCGCAGCCGATCAGCGCGTGCGCCGCCATCGAGGCGGTCGTGGTCTTGCCATGGGCGCCCGCGATGCAGATCGAGCGCTTCAGCGCCGCGACCTCGGCCAGCAGCTTCCCCCGATGGAGGGGCGGGGAGGCCGCCGCCTCGAGCTCGGGGTTGTCCGGCGCGATCGCCGTGGACACGACGACCTCCGCGCCCGGGGGCACGTTCGCCGCGGCGTGCCCCGCGCGGGGCTCGATCCCGGCCTCGCGGAGCCGCGTCAGGTAGGGCGATGCCGCCGCCCGGTCGGATCCGGTGACGGAGGCGCCGAGGGCCCGCGCCACGAGCGCCAGGCCACTCATCCCGGCGCCGCCGATCCCGACGAAGTGCAGCGCGCGGCCGGTCCAGGGGGCGTCACTCACCGGGCCGCACGATAGAGCGCCGGGTGGCGGCTCAGGCGGCGATGCGCACGTCTTCGCCCGCGAACGACGCGGGGAATCCCTCGCGCCAGCTTCCGAAGCCCGGATTCCAGCCGAGCCCGGCGCGGGCGCGGGCGTTCGACGCACCCACCTGGCGGGTGCCGTAGTGGACGCTGACGCTCCCCGCCGCCAGCCTGGCGAGGAAGGCGGGAACCCGCCGCGGCGGCGGCGCCCCGAGCGCCGCCGCGTACGCGGGCAGCCAGTCGCGGAGCGGTGCGGGCTCGTCGTCGACCACGTTCAGCACTCCCTCGCCGCGGTCGAGGGCCAGCACCGTGGCGTCCGCCGCGTCATGGGTGTGGACGAACGAGAAGACCCCGGCGCCCGAGCCGACGATCGGGAAGCGCCGCGCCCGCACCGCATCCGCGATGTCGCCGTCGGCCGCGTAGGACGTGCCCGGCCCGTACAGATAGCCGTAGCGGAGCACGACGCCCTCGATCCCGTCGGTGCCGGTGACCCCGCGCTCGAGCGTCGCGACGGACCCCGTGGCCTCCGCCATCGCTCGCGGGCCGTCGAGGTAGAGGGGCGCGGACTCGTCGGCGACCGGCTCGCCTCCGGGGCGGACCACGAAGGAGATGCTCTGGGCGATCACCCGTCGCGCGCCGGTCTCGCGGGCGATCTCCACCAGGGCGGGCCCGACCTCCGCGCGCAGGCGATTGGTCTCGGCGATCCACTCCCCGTAGCGGCGCGGGTTGAAGGGCGCCGACAGCGCTGTCAGCTGGTTGATCACGACCTCGGGGCGAGCCGCCTCCACCGCCGCGCGAAGCGCATCGAGGTCGAACGCGTCGAGGACGGCCGGCTCGACGCCGGCGGCGCGCAGGCGAGCCGCCCCGTCGTCCGAGCGGGTGGTCCCCACCACCTCGTGGCCGGCCGCGACGAGGCGCTCGCAGAGCGGCCGGCCGACCGCGCCCGTGGCGCCGGCGACGAGGACGCGCATCAGGCGCCCCTCCCGGCGGCGTCGCGCCGCCTGGCCCCCGCGAGCAGCGCCCACAGGAGCAGCGTGCCGATCGACAGCGAGACCGCGTCGGCCACGCCGAGCCAGCCGGGCTCGGCCTCGCCGATGTCGACGAAGTGGTTCACGGAATGGAGCGCGAAGTGCGCCACCGCGAGCGCGAGCACCGGGACCCGCCAGGACGGGACGCGCACAGCCACGACGAGCGCGAGCCCGAGCGCAAGCTCCCAGCTCGCGTTGTCGCGGATGTAGTGGTCGTTCTGCACGCCGAACGGCCCGACCTCCTCGAAGAAGGTCCCCGGCGCGACGACCTGGAACAGGCCGATCGCAAGCTGGTACGCGGCGAAGACCACCAGCCCGGCCCTGATGCGGTCGCCGCTCATGGGCGCAGGCTATATCCTCAAGTGGTTCCCGGAAAGGACCAATCAGTTGTCGCAAACGGGTACCACTTCAGGGAGCGCCGACCTCCTGCTCCCGCCGCTTCAGGGTCGCGGCAAGCGCGGGGCGCTCGAGCGTGAGCTGCGCGACGCGATCCGCTCCGGACGCCTGAAGCCCGGCGCCCCGCTGCCCTCCACCCGCGACCTCGCCGCGCGCATCGGGAGCTCGCGGCGCCTCGTCGTCGAGGCCTACTCGCAGCTCAGCGCCGAGGGCTACCTCGTCGCCCGGCGCGGGTCCGGGACGCGGGTCGCGGGCGTCGGCGCCGGAGAGCGCCGCGGGCCGCCGCCGGGGCGCGACCGCCGGGCTCAGGCGAGGCCGCCCCGCTACGACCTGTTCCCAGGCTCCCCCGACCTCGCGCTCTTCCCCCGCAGGGACTGGGGACGGGCGCTCCGTGCCGCCCTGCTCGATGCGCCCCCCGCCCAGCTCGGCTACCCGCCCCCGGCCGGCCTCGAGCCCCTCCGCGAAGCGCTCGCCGAGCATCTGGGACGGGTGCGCGGCGCGCTCGCCGGCCCCGGCGACGTGCTCGTGACGAGCGGGTACGTGCAGGGCCTCCGCCTGGTCGCCGAGGTGCTGCGCGAGCGGGGGGTCACCCGCGTCGCCGTCGAGGATCCCGGCTTCCACGTCGCCTGGGGCGTGCTCGGCGCGGCGGGCGTCGAGACCGTGCCGGTGCCCGTGGACGAGGACGGGATCGTCGCCGGGCGGCTCGCCGCGACGGGAGCCGGAGCGGCGCTCGTGACCCCCGCCCACCAGTTCCCGCTCGGCGTGGTCCTGTCGGCGTCCCGCCGGGCCGAGCTGGTCGAGTGGGCCCGCGCCGCGGGAGCGCTCGTGATCGAGGACGACTACGACGCCGAGATACGCCATGAGCGGGAGCCGGTGGGCTCGCTGCAGGGCCTCGCGCCCGACGTCGTGACACAGCTCGGAACCGTCTCCAAGACCCTGGCTCCCGGGCTGCGGATCGGCTGGATGGTGGGCCCGGCCGAGATCGTGGACGCGGTCGCCGCGCGCAAGCTCCTCCACGACATGGGCACCGCTGCGCTGGGGCAGCTCGCGCTGGCGGGGATGCTCCGCTCCGGCGCGTTCGACCGTCATGTCCGCGCCTGCACCATCCGTTACCGCGCCAAGCGCGAGGCGCTGCTCTCCGGGCTCGCGGAGCACCTGCCGTCGGCGCGCGTGCGGGGCATCGCGGCGGGACTCCACGCTGTGGTGGCGATTCCCGAGATCGGGCGGGTCGGCCCGCTGCTCGCCGCGGCAGAGCGGCGCGGCGTACGCGCGTACCCCGTGATGAGGCACGACTGGAGGTCCGCGGACGGCCTCCTGGTCCTCGGCTACGCGGGCCTGGGCGAGGGCGAGCTGCGGCAGGCGGCCGGGCTGCTCGGCGAGGCAGTCGCGGAGACAGCCTGAGGCCGCTCAGCCGCCGTTCCGGCGCACGCGGAAGAGCGGGAGGTCCCCGCGCAAGCCGCGCACCGGGCGCTTGCCCGCGAACGACCAGTTCCAGCCCGCCTCGCACGCGTCGCGGAGCTGCTCGGTCGCGAGCGCGCTGCCGGGGCGGGCGATCCCGGTGAGCCGGCTCGCCAGGTTGACCGGCCGGCCGTACCAGTCGGCGGAGCGCCGCAAGGCCTCCCCCGCCGCCAGCCCGCAGCGGAGCTGCGGGAACTGCTCGCCCTCGGCGTCCGCGGCATCGATCAGCGTGAGGGCCCCTTCGACGAGCGCGTCGGCGTCAGGAGAGACGAGCATCGCCGCGTCGCCGATCAGCTTCACGAGCCGGATCGGGCCCGTGGCGACCGCTGCCGCGATCGCCTCGAGGCGGGACGCGATGTCGCCCAGCTCGTCGGGCCGGATCTGCTCGCCGAGCCGGGTGAATCCCACGAGATCGGCGAAGCAGACGGCGGTCCAGCGCGTCGCGCCCCCGTCGCCGGCGGGCTCGCCGATCGACACGACCGCGTTGCGCGCGAGCTGGAGGCGATGCTGGTCGAGGACGTAGCCGAGCAGAGGGTCGACGAGCGGCCGCAGCTCACGCGTCGCCTCGGCCCAGCCGATGGCGATGTCGAGCTCGCTCGCCTCGCGGGCGGCGAAGGCGGCGCCCAGGGCATCCGTCTCCGCCTCGGCTATCGCCGCCATCGAGCGCCCCAGCACCCGCGTCACGGCGACGATCGCCTCCGGCGGGATGCCGGCGTCCATGAACGCGCGAATGCCGCCGATGACCCGCACGGCGCGCTCGTCGTAGGTCGGCTCGTCGTCGCCCGGGACCGCGAGCCCGAGCGAGCGCTGGAGCTCGTCCAGCAGCGCCGTCTCGACGCCGGTCTCCTCGGCGAGCCGGGAGCGGGTGATGGTGGCATCGCCGGTGAGGATCCGCTCGACGGGCAGCAGAGCGAGCCTCCCCTCCTCGACGGCCCGCCGGAGCTCCGCGAGCGGGACGCCGTCCGCCTCCATCCGCCGCAGCAGCTCGAGACGGGCCTCGCGCGCGGCCCCGTCGAGCCCTTCGAGCAGGCCCTCGGCCTCGAAGTCGGTCGGCACGGGCGTCAGCGTACCCGCGGCTCAGCCGCGCCGACCGCGCAAGCGCCCCCGTCGCGGCGCCGCCGCGAGCCGGAGCGTCTCGCGGGCGATACGCTCGGCCGCGTCCGGCCGCGCGATTTCGAGCGCGGCGCGGCGCATGGCGCCGAGACGCTCCCGTGAGCCGACGAGAGCCCCGACCTCGCGCGCGAGCCGCGCGCCGTCGAGCTCCCCGTCGGCGACGACCACCGCGGCCCCTCCGTCGGCCATCCAGCGGGCGTTGCCCGCCTGGTGGTCGGCGGTGGCATGCGGGTACGGGACGAGGACCGACGGCAGGCCCGCCGCGGCCAGCTCGAACACGGAACCGCCCGCCCGGGCGACGGCGAGGTCCGCCGCGGCGTACGCGTCGCCGAACGGCTCGACGTATGACTCCAGGCGGTAGTGAGGCGGGTTCCCCGCCTCCGCGAGCCGCTCCGCCACCCAGACGTGGTCGCGCGTCCCGGTCACGTGCAGCACAGCGACGGGAGCGAGCGGGCAGAAGGCATCGAGCGCAGCCTCGTTGACGGTCCGCGCTCCGAGCGACCCTCCGAAGACGAGCACGCACGTCTCGTCGGGGCGGATCCCGAAGCGCTCCCGCGCGCGGACCGGGTCGGACTGCGTCACCGCCGCCGGGATCGGGCGGCCCACGACCTGGTAGCGCGGCCCCGCTCGACCGGCGAGGGGGAACGCGAGAAACACGCGATCGGCCAGCGGGGCGAGCATCCTGTTGGAGATCCCGAGGTGGCTGTCGGCCTCGGTGAGGACGAGCGGCAGCCCCATGCTCGCCGCCGCGAGGCCGACCGGGCCCGCGACGTAGCCGCCTCCGCCGATCACGGCGTCGGCCCCCAGCCGGCGGAGCAGGCGCCGCGCCTTCGCCGCTGCGCCCGCGGCCAGGCCCGCCGCCCGCGCAGCCCGCGCGGGACTGCGGCGGTCGAGGCCCTCGACGCGCAGCTCGTGGAACGGGTACCCGTGACGGGGTACCACCTGCGCCTCGGCGCGACCGCCGCCCGCGAACTCGACCTCGGCGCCCTCAGCCCGCAGCGCGTCGGCTATGGCCAGCGCGGGCACGACGTGCCCCGCCGTCCCGCCGGCCGCGATCACGATCCGTGGCATCGCGCCCCCCGTCCAGCGCGCGCAGCCGGGTCTTCCCGCGGCCGCTCGCGATGTCGAGCAGTATCCCCATCGCCCCGAGCAGGACGATCATGTTCGTGCCGCCGTAGGAGATCAGCGGGAGCGGAACGCCCGTGAGCGGGGCCATGCCCATCACGGCGAAGAAGTTGAGCACCGCCTGGCAGAGGACGAGCGACGTGATCCCCGTTGCGAGCAGCTTGGCGTGGCGGTCGCGCGCGGCCTTCGCGGTGCGCAGGCCGGCATAGCCGATGATCCCGTAGAGGGCGACCAGCCCCGCGATCCCGACCAGCCCGAGCTCCTCGCCGATGATCGCGAGGATCATGTCGGTGTGGGCCTCGGGCAGGTAGAAGATCTTCTGGACCGACTCGCCGAGCCCGACGCCGAACAGCCCGCCTGAGCCGATCGCGATCATGGCCTGCACCGCCTGGAAGCCTGTGTCCCCGGCGTCCGACCAGGGGTCGAGGAACGCGGTCAGGCGCTCCCGCCGGTAGGGCTCGGCGAGCGCGAGCACGAGCGCGAGCGCCGCCAGGCCGCCGCCGAGGCGCAGCAGGATCCGCAGGGGTGTCCCCGCCGCGACGAGCAGCGCCGCCAGCGCGAAGCAGATGACCATCGACGTGCCCATGTCGGGCTGCGCCATCAGCAGGGCGCACGCCACGGCGACGACGGTGAGCAGCGGGCGGAACAGCGTGCCCACCGACTTCACGCACCCCGGGCGGCTCGCCAGCACCTGCGCCGCCCAGAGGACGAGCGCGACCTTGAGGATCTCCGAGGGCTGGAACTGGAGCGGCCCCGCGCCGATCCAGCGCGTGGCCCCGTTGACGCTGACGCCGATGCCCGGAACCATCACGGCCACGGTCAGCCCGAACGAGACCGCGAGCAGCGGCCCCGTCGCCCGCCGCACGAGCGCGAGCCCGTGGCGGGAGAGGAAGTGCAGCGCGAGGAGGCCCAGGGCGCCGAAGAGCAGGTAGCGCTTGAGGAAGTAGGAGGGGTCCCCCTGGGGACCGAGGAGCGACTCGGCGGAGCTCGCCGAGTAGACCATCACGGCGCCTGCCGCGAACAGGCAGAGCGTGGCGGTGTAGAGGAGCGAGTGCTCGAGCGGCGGCTTGGCCCGGGCCATCCGGGATCTGTTCGACGCCGGGCCCCGGAATCATTCCCGCGCCCGCACGAGCGCGCGGAAGACCTCGCCGCGATGCTCGTAGTCGTCGAACTGGTCGAAGCTCGCGCACGCCGGCGACAGCAGCACCACCTCGCCCGGGCGCGCGGCCGCCCCGGCCCGCTCGACGGCCGTCTCGAGGTCGCCGCAGCGCTCCACCGCGACCCCGCTGCCCGCGAGATCCGACTCGATCCGGGCGGCCGCCTCACCGATCAAGTAGACCGCCCGGCAGCGCGACGCCACCGGATCGCGGAGCGCTCCGAAGCCGCCGCCCTTCAGGCTCCCGCCGAGGATCGCGTGCACGCCGCCCTCGAAGGCGGCGATCCCCACGGCGGCCGACGCCACGTTCGTGGCCTTCGAGTCGTTCACCCACAGGACGCCGCCGGTCTCGGCGACCTCCTCGAGGCGGTGCGGCACACCCGCGAACGACGCGAGCGCCTCGCGCACGGCCTCCGGCGGGATGCCGCGGGCGAGCGCCGCGGCGGCGGCCGCCATCGCGTTCTCCAGGTTGTGCGCGCCGCGCAGGCGGACCTCGCCCGCGCCCATGAACGGCTCACCGCGCCAGACGAGCTCGGCGTCGCGGTGCGCGAGCTCCCCACAGTCGCCGCCGAAGACCACGACGTCCGCCCGCCCGCCGGCCGGCTCGAGGCCGACGGGCGCGACGGCGACATCGCCCTCGGCCTGCCGGGCGAAGATCCGCAGCTTCGCGTCGCGGTAGGCCTCGAAGCTGCCGTGGCGATCGAGGTGGTCCTCCTCGAGGTTCAGCAGCACGGCGCACTCGGGGGCGAACTCGACGGCGTCCTCCAGCTGGAAGCTCGAGCACTCGCAGACGACGACCGTGTCCGGCCCGGTCTCCCCCGCGAGCGCCGACAGCGGCTTCCCCACGTTCCCGGCGACCTCCACCGGCACGCCGGCCGCCCGGTGGATCGCGCCGAGCAGCTCCGTCGTCGTGGTCTTGCCGTTGGTGCCGGTGACCGCCACGAACTCGCCGGGCACGAGGCGCCAGCCCAGCTCGAGCTCGCCAAGCACCGGTGTCCCCCGCTCGCGGGCGGCTGCGATCACAGGCGCCTCCGCGGGGACGCCGGGGCTCTTCACCACGACGCCCGCGCGGTCGAGCAGCGCGACGCCGTCGGTGCCGAGATGGGCCTCGACCCCGAAAGGCGCCTCCGGGTGGCCCGTGTCGCAGGCGATGACCTCGCCGTGGGCGGCGAGCGCGACCGCGGCGGCGCGGCCCGAGCGCGCCAGCCCGACGACGAGGTAGGGACCGTCCGGGAGCGGCGGGCGCTCCTTCACGAGATCGACTGCTGGTACAGCGTGAAGCCGATGCCCGCGCACACCGCGGCGATGATCCAGAAGCGGAGGATGATCTTCGTCTCCGACCAGGCCATCAGCTCGAAGTGGTGGTGGAGCGGCGCCATCAGGAAGACCCGGCGGCGGAAGCGCTGGAACGCCACGACCTGGATCAGCACCGACAGGGCCTCGATCACGAAGATGCCGCCGATCACGATCAGCAGGACCTCCGTCTTCGTCACGACGGCCAGCGCCGCGATCGCCCCGCCGAGGCCGAGCGACCCCGTGTCGCCCATGAAGATCGACGCGGGGAACGAGTTGAACCAGAGGAAGCCGATGCAGGCGCCGACGAAGCAGGCGCACAGCAGCGCGAGATCCTGCTGCCCCGTGGCGATGAAGGTCATGGCCGTGTAGGCGAGCAGCACGATCGCGGCGCACCCGGCGGCGAGCCCGTCGAGGCCGTCGGTCAGGTTCACCCCGTTCGAGGCCCCGGCGAGCACGAGGAAGATCAGGACCGGATAGAGGTAGCCCAGGTCGATCGTCAGGTCCCACGTGCGGATGCGGAGCGCCTCGGACAGCCCGACGTGCTCGGTCGCGACGTACCAGAGCGCGAGCGCGATCAGCACCTGGGCGAGCAGCTTGTGGCGGCCCGACACGCCGAGCGAGCGCCTCTTCGTGATCTTCGCCCAGTCGTCGGCGAAGCCGAGCCCGGCGCTCGCCAGCGCGGTCCCGAGGACCGCCAGGCTCGCGGCGTCGTAGTCGCCGAGGATCAGGAACGGCACGGCGACCGCGACGAACATGATGAGCCCGCCCATCGTCGGCGTGCCCGCCTTCGTGTGGTGGCCCTCCGGGCCGTCCTCGCGGATGTGCTGGCCGAACTCCTTCTCCCGCAGGAAGTCGATGAACTTCGGACCCAGAAAGATGCAGAGGAGCATCGAGGCGAGGCCCGCGATGAGGATCTCCCCGAGCATGGGCTACGCCAGGACCCGCTCGAGGCCTGCGGAGCGGGAGCCCTTCACGAGCACGCGGTCGCCTGGCTCGGCGATCTCCTGGAGCAGCGCGCCCGCCTCCTCGGGGCCGGCCACGGGGTAGGTCTCCCCGCCGAAGGCCTCGGCGATCGGGAGCGCGCCCTCGCCCACCGCGACCAGCAGGTCGATCCCGAGCTCCTGGGCGTGAGCCCCGATCTCACGGTGGAAGCGCTCCGCGTCGGGCCCCAGTTCCGCCATCTCGCCGAGGACCGCGACCCGCCGCTCCGCGGCGCTCCCGGCGAGGTGGTCGAGGGCCGCCCGCATCGACATCGGATTGGCGTTGTAGCAGTCGTTCACGACCGTCACCCCGCCGGGCAACTCCACGACCTCGCCGCGGAGAGAGGAGAAGCGCACGTCCACCTCGCCCTCGGGCCGGACGCCGAGGCAGAGCGCGGCGCCGACTGCGGCGAGCATGTTCTCGAGGTTGTGCGGCTCCGAGAAGCCTGGCCGGAGGACGAGCCGCTCGCCTCGGGCCCAGACCGTGGCCTCGCCGTCCTCGAACGAGGCCAGGCGGACGTCGCCGGCCTCGCCGAACGTGACCGTATCGAGGTCGTCGCGGAGGTGGGCGTCGAGCAGCGGCTCGGCGGCCGGCACGACACAGGAGGCCCCCGGCTCCAGGTCGCGGATCAGCTCGGCCTTTGCCGCGGCGACGCGCTCCACCGTCCCCAGGAGCTCGAGGTGGACGGGCCCGACGTTCACGATCACCCCCACGTCCGGCTCGGCGATCTCTACAAGCTCGGCGATCTGACCGGTCCCGCGCATCGCCATCTCGAGCACCAGCGCCTGCGCGCCGTCGGGCGCATCGAGAATCGAGAGCGGCAGCCCGATCTCGGTGTTCAGGTTCTCGCGGTTGGCGTGCACCGCGAGGTGCGGGGCGAGGAGCGAGGCGAGGATGTCCTTCGTCGAGGTCTTGCCGGTGGAGCCCGTCACGCCGACCACCGGGCAGCCGAGGTCGCGGCGCCGCTCGCGGGCGAGCGCCTGGAGCGCCGCGAGCGGGTCCGAAGCCGCGAGCACCGGCACCCCCGGGGAGGCGGCCGCTGCTGCTGCGGCGGCGTGACGCTCGGACACGAGGACGCCCCAGGCGCCCCCGGCGAGCGCCGCGGGCGCGTACTCGCCCCCGTCGGCACGCGCCCCCGCGAGGCCGACGAACAGCCGGCCGGCGGCGGCGCGCGAGTCGATCGCGGCGCCCGCGGCGCCACTGCGGCCTTCGTCGCCGGCGACGAGGCGCGCGCCCGCGGCGAAGGCCACGCGGCCGGCGCTCCAGCCGTTCATCGCGCCGCCCCTGCGACGAGCGCCTCGCGCGCCACCTGCACGTCGTCGAATGGCTCCTTGCGCCCGTCCGCGAACTCCTGGCCCTGCTCGTGCCCCTTGCCCGCGATCAGGACGACGTCGCCCGGCTCGGCGCCGCCGATCGCGAGCCGGATCGCGGCTCGGCGGTCGGCGTCGTGCTCGACGTCGCCCGCGCCCTCGAGGATCTCCGCGATGATCGCCTCCGGCTCCTCCGAGCGCGGGTTGTCGGAGGTCACGATCACGCGGTCGGCCAGGCGGGACGCCACCTCGCCCATCAGCGGGCGCTTGCCGCGGTCGCGGTCGCCGCCCGCGCCGAACACGACATGTACACGGCCTGCCGTCAGCTCGCGGGCGGCACGGAGGACGTTCTCGAGCGAGTCGGGCGTGTGGGCGTAGTCGACCAGCACCGCGAAGCCCTGGCCTTCGTCCACCGGCTCGAGCCGGCCCGGGACGCGCGGGACGTCCGCGAGCGCCGCGGCGATCTCGTCCCAGCCGGCGCCTAGCTCGCGGGCGGACGCGACGGCCGCGAGCGCGTTGAGGACGTTGAAGCGTCCCGGGAGGCGCGTCGCGAGCTCCCGCTCGCCGTCGGGCGCGACGCAGGTGAAGCGCGCGCCCGCCGCGTCGAAGCGCACCTCCGTGGCGCGGTAGGAGGCGTCCGAGTCGATGCCGTAGGTGATCGCCTCGCGTCCCTCGACGAGGCGGGCGCCGTAGGGGTCGTCGGCATTGATGATCGCGGCGCCGTCGCCCTCCTCGAACAGCCTCGCCTTGGCGCGGAAGTAGTGCTCCATCGTCTCGTGGAAGTCGAGGTGGTCCTGCGTGAGGTTGGTGAACACGCGCGCGGTGAAGCGGATGCCGCGCGCGCGGCCCAGCTCGAGCGCGTGGGACGAGACCTCCATCACGCACGCCCGGTCGCCCGCCTCGAGCATCCGGCGGAAGAGCGCCTGGATGTCGAGCGCCTCGGGCGTCGTCCGCTCGACCGGCTCCTCGCTCCCGCCCACGACCTGGGCGACGGTGCCGAGCAGGCCCGTGCGCGTGCCGGCGGCCTCCAGCAGCGCGCGCGTGATGTGCGCCGTCGTCGTCTTCCCGTTCGTGCCGGTGATCCCGACCACCTCGAGGCGCGCGCTCGGATCGCCGTGGAAACGGGCCGCCGCCGGTCCCATGGCGGCGCGCGCGTCGGGAACCACGACCTCGGGGACGCCGAGGCCGAGCGGGCGCTCGCAGACGAGCGCGACGGCCCCGCGCGAGACCGCGTCCGGCGCGAAGTCGTGGCCGTCCGCGCGGAAGCCCGGTACGCAGAAGAAGAGGGTTCCGGGGGCCACGCGATCGCTCGCGTAGGCGAGGCCGCTCACCTCGACCTCGGGGGCCCCGTTCCCCATGAGATCGCGCAGGGTCATGGACCGGCGCCAGTGTAGAGCGCGACCAGGTCGCGGTTGCCGAAGCGCGACGCGACCTGTACAACCCGATGCGTGAGGGGCGCTCGCACGATCACGGTCGCCGCGCTGGCCGCGGCCCTGGCGGGCTCCGGGCCCGCGCAGGCGCAGGAGGCGCCGCCCGGCGTGGAGGCCGGCTTCGCCGCGCCCGGGGCGTCCTCGCGACCGTGCGCGGACAGGACCTACGCCGACTGCCGGCGCCTGCGCTTCTCGTACGGGCCCATCCACGTGACGCCCGGCAACAACGCCCAGCTGATCGGGCCGGTCACGATCGAGAAGCCGGCCTACGACGGCTACATCCTCAACATGCGGGCCAACCTCGTGCGGGCGGACGGCAGCGTCCCCAACGTGGACATCCTGCATCTCCACCACGCCGTCTGGGCCTCGATACCGCAGTACGGCTCCGGGCTCCCGTTCTTCGCTGCGGGCGAGGAGAAGACGGTCCTGGGCGGCGCGCCCGGCTACGGGATGGCCGTGAGGCGCGGCGACACCTGGATCCTCAACTACATGCTGCACAACCTGATCACGACGCCCGAGAACGTCTGGGTCACCTACGACATCGAGTACGTGCCCAAGGCATCCGCCGAGGCGGCCGGAATCAAGCGCGTGGTCCCGATCTGGCTCGACGTCCGCAACGACCGCGGCTTCTACCCCGTGTTCAACGTCCAGAAGGGCCACGGCCGGGTGAACCCCGAGACCGGGACGCGCGAGTGCCACTTCCCGCGCGACACCTGCGCGCCCTTCGACCCGTGGGGCCGCAAGCAGGAGGGCAACGGGGTCGGCTGGGAGTGGAAGGTCCCCGAGCGCTTCGCGGGGACGCTCGTCGGGATGGGCGGGCACCTGCACCCCGGCGGGCTGCGCGACGAGGTCGACGTCGTGCGCAACGTCGGCGGCGAGGACCGCGTGCGGCGGATCTTCAACTCGGAGGCGGTCTACTACGACCCGAACGGGCCGGTCTCATGGGACATGTCGATGACGGTCACCAAGCCCGGCTGGCGCGTGCGCATCGAGCCCGGCGACCGTATTCGCCTGAACGCCGTCTACGAGACCGACAAGGCGAGCTGGTACGAGGGGATGGGGATCGTGATGGGCTTCGTCGCGCCGGACGACGCGAGCGGCGTCGACCCCTTCGAGACGGTGCGGACGCGCGTGCGTGTCAAGCGCCCGATCAGGCGGCGCAAGGCCTCCCGGAGGCGCGGCTCGGCCCCGCGCGGCGCGTCGCCCTCGCGGGCGCGGAAACGGCCGGCGCCCCGCGCTCGGGCGCGCCGCCGCACCCGCTACCGCTGGGTGTACCGCTGGGTGGACCGGCCGGTCCCGATCGACACGAGCGGCGTGGTCACGCACGGTCATCTCCCCGAGAACGACAACCACGGCGGGGAGGGTGAGCGCCCGCTGCCCTCGAAGAGCGGCCGCATCGCGACCGACGTGACGATCGCGGGCTTCCAGTACTTCCCGGGCGACCTCTCGCGCGTCTCCGACGAGGGGATCCCGCTGGTGCGCCGCAACAGCACGCTCACGTTCCGCAACGCGGACGCGGCGGGGTCGGTCTGGCACACCATCACGACCTGCCGCCCGCCCTGCACGGGCCGCACCGGCATCTCCTATCCGCTCGCGGACTCCGACAACCCGCTCGACTCGCTCGAGCTGGGCTACGGCTACCCCGCGGACATGCAGCCGACCGCGCAGACCTCCACCTGGCGCGTGAAGCCCGCCGAGGCCGGGCTCGCGAGCGGCGAGACCTACACGTACTTCTGCCGCGTCCATCCCTTCATGCGCGGCGCCTTCAAGGTCGTCGAGTAGCTCAGCGCGGCGGAATCCGCATGTACGGCAGAGCGAACGAGACGATCTTCTCGAACGCCGGCGCCGCCACGACGCCGCCGTAGATCGCGCCCTGCGGCTCGTCGACCATGACGGCCACGAGCAAACGCGGGTCCTCGGCCGGCGCGAAGCCGATGAACGAGGCCACGTACTTCGAGTCCGAGTAGGTGCCCGTCTCCGGATCGACCTTCTCCGCCGTTCCCGTCTTGCCCGCCAGGGTGTAGCCCTCGACGGCCGCCTCCTCGGCGGTGCCGCCCGTGGCGAGCACTCCCTCGAGCATCTTGGAGACCTGCTCCGCGCTCGCGGCGGCGAGAACCCGGCGGGGCGGCCTGCCGCGGCCCGCCACGATCCGCGGCGGGTGGAGGATCCCGCGGTTCGCGATGGCCGAGTACGCGGCCGCCATCTGCATCGGCGTCACCGCGATGCCCTGCCCGATCGGCAGGTTGCCCATCGACGAGCCCGAGTAGTCCTCCGGGTCGAGCACGATGCCGCTGCCCTCGCCGGGCAGCCCGACGCCCGTCGGCTTGCCGAAGCCGAAGCGCCGGACCCAGTCGTCGAAGCGCTCCTTGCCGAGCAGCAGCCCGATCTTCACCGAGCCGACGTTCGAGGACTGCGCGAGTATCTCGGATACGGTGAGATTGAGGCCGCCACGGTCGTGTGCCTCCCCGATGGTCCTGTCGGCCACCTGGATCTGAGGCGGCAGGTCGAAGCGGCTCGAGGGAGTCACGAGCCGCTGGCTCAGCGCTCCGGCGACCGTGAACGCCTTGAAGGTGGAGCCGGGCTCGTAGGTGGCCTCGATCGCGCGGTTCTGGCGGGCGTACTCGGGCGCTCCCCCGATGTCGTTGGCGTCCACGCGGGGCCAGTTCGCGAGGGCGAGCACCTCTCCGTTGCGCGGATCGAGAACGACGGCGGTCGCGCCCTTCGGGCGGTAGGTCGCGCCGACGTCCGCCAGCACCGCCTCGGTGCGCTCCTGGATCGCCGAGTCGATGGTGAGCCGCAGGTCCTCGCCGGGCTGGGCGCGCTCGATCTGGACGAGGCTGACGGGCTTGCCGAGCGCGTCCTTGACGATCCGGCTCTTTCCGTCGGAGCCGCGCAGGGTCTCGTCGTGCGCGTGCTCGAGCCCCGAGAGGCCCTTGTTGTCGGTGCCGACGAAGCCGAGGACCTGGGAGGCGAAAAAGCCCTGCGGGTAGCGCCGGATCGGCTCGACCACCGTGCCGATCCCCTCGACCTCGAGCGCCTCTATCTCCTCGCCGCGCCGAGAGTCGAGCTTGCGGGCGAGGTACACGAAGCCGGTGTCGCGATCCGCGAGCTTCTCGAGGACCTCCGCCTCGGGCACGCCGAGCAGGGGCGCGAGCCTGCGGGCGAGAGGCACCGGCTGCTTGATCAGGAAGGGGTTCGCGTAGACGGTGATCGCGTCCTCCGACACCGCGAGCTCCACGCCGTGGCGGTCGGTGATCACCCCGCGCCGCGCGGGCGCCGTGATCTCCTCCTCCTGCTGTGTGAGCGCGCGCTCCTTCAGATCGTCGGCGCGAACGGTCCCGAGCCAGGTGGCCCGGACGAGCACGAGAAGGAGGGAGAGGAGGACGAGCCCCCAGAGCATTCCGATGCGGCGCTCGACGAGCCGCACCGGCTAGGGGATCCCCGGCGCCGGCGCGGCGCCACCTGCCTGCGGTGCGGGTGCCTGCTGCGCGACCGGCGCCGGCTGTGAGGGCTGCGCCGGCGCGGCGTCATGCGTGTGGGGTGGTGCAGGCGCCGGCTGCGCCGCCTGCGGCGCGGCCGCCTGCTCGGTGGGCGCGGCCGTCTGCGGCGCCGACACCGGCAGTGGCGCCGTCTCCGGCGCCTCGATGCGCTTGGCGGCCCGGCGCGCGTCCCGCCGAGGGCTCGCCTCGAGGTAGCGCACGTCGCCGGGGCGGGGAAGCACGAAGCCGAGCCGGCCTGCCGCGAGCTGGATCCGCTCGCTCGACGCGAGCTCGGCGACGCGCAGCCGCAGCTCGGCGTTCTCACGCCGGAGCTCGGCGGAGCGCTCCGAGGTGCTCGTGATCCCGCGATTCACCTGGAGCAGGCTGACGTTGAAGAAGACGACGCCGGTCAGGAGGAGGCCGATGCAGGCGATCCAGCCCCGCCCGCGGAGGAGACGGTCGAGGACGCCGGCCCCGAGCGCCGAGGCCTGGCGGGCGGAGGGGTTGCGGGGGACGACGCGGAGGCGGCCGCGCGCCGGCTTGGCGACCGGCGCGCGGCGGGACGGTGCCCGGACGGGCACGCGGCGGCGTGCGGGTGCCGCGGCGGCCATCAGGCGCTCGCTCCGAGCTTCACGGCGACGCGCAGCTTGCTCGACTTCGAGCGGGGGTTCTGCGCCACCTCGCCCGCGCTCGGCATGACGGCGCGGCGCGTGAGGAGCAGCGCCTCGGGCTCGCGCCCGCACGCGCAGACCGGCAGGTCGGGCGGGCAGATGCAGCCGGTCGCCCTCGCCGTCATGAAGCGCTTGACCATGCGGTCCTCGAGCGAGTGGAAGGAGATCGCCGCGAGGCGCCCGCCCTCCGGCAGGAGCGCCCAGGCGGCGGGCAGCGCGCGCTCCAGCGCCGCGAGCTCGTCGTTGACCGCGATGCGGATCGCCTGGAAGGAGCGCTTGGCCGGATGGCCGCCGGCGAAGCGGGCCGGGGCGGGGACGGCGTCGTGGATCGTCTCGGCGAGCTCCTGCGTGGTCTCGATCCGGGCCTTCCGCCTGCGGCGGACGATCGCCTTCGCGATGCGGCCGGCGAAGCGCTCCTCACCGTACTCGCGCAGGAGGCGCGCGAGGCGCCGTTCGTCCCAGTCGTTCACGACCTCGCGCGCGTCCAGGTCCTGCGTGGGGTCCATCCGCATGTCGAGCGGGGCCTCGTACGAGTAGGAGAAGCCGCGCTCCCACTGGTCGATCTGCATGGAGGAGACGCCGAGATCGAGGTAGACGATGTCGGCGCGGAAGCCGTCCGCCGCCAGATGCTCGAGCGCGCCGGCGAAATCGGCGCGTATGAAGCGGGTGTCGCACTCGAGATCGCGGGCGACCCGCTCGAAGCGCTCCTCCGCGGAGGGGTCGCGGTCGATGCAGACCAGCGATCCCGCCGTGCCGACCCGCTCGCCCACGAGGCTCGCATGACCGCCGCCGCCGAAGGTGCAGTCCACGGCCGTCTCCCCCACGGCCGGCGCCGTGAGCTCGATCAGCTCCGCCGCCAGAACGGGGACGTGGGTGCGGGTCATGTCAAGAAGGATTGCCAAGGCTCTCAGCGATCCGGGCCACCTTCGTGTCCAGCTCGGGCTGCGCGGCGCCCCAGCGCTCGCGGTCCCAGATCTCCAGGTAGTCGACGTTCCCCACGACCACCACGTCCTTCGAGATGCCGGAGTGCTCCAGCAGCGAGCCGGCGAGCGTCACGCGCCCGGCGGAGTCGAGCTCGCGGTCGAACGAGCCGCCGACGAGCCGCCGGCTCAGCTCCCGCCGCTCGGGGCTCAGCGGGTGGAGGCCCTCCAGGAAGCTCGTCGTGAAGGTCTCGAAGCCCTCCGGCGTGAAGACCGCGATGCAGGGGTCGAGCCAGTTCATGAGAACAAGGCCGTCGGAGAACGCAGCGCGGAACTTCGGCGGGATCGCGAGGCGGTTCTTCGCGTCGAGCGAGTAGTCGAAGTTGCCCCGGAACGTCACGTGTGTCTTCTCTCTCCCTCTCCATGGGATGCCCTCGCTGATGTGGTCGGGGGCGAATTTGGACCGGAGTGGCGGAGTGGGAGGAGCCCCGCCACTCCGGTCCTGGGAACGTGATGGGGGCCACAGTAGCCCACCATTACCCACTGGTCAACACCAATCTCCACTTTTTTCTGTCCGACCGCCGTGCCTCGCCCTGCCGCGCCTCCCAACGCGGCTTGAACACTGGGATTCCGCGGGGTCCCGGCGGTGGGGCACCGGCCCGCGAAATGGGCGCGGCGTTGCAGGAGCGGCCTGCCGTCCTGGATTGGGGGCCCCTGACGACCCCGATCCAGGAAGCCTCAGCGGGCGGGGACCGCCCCTCCGGGCCCGAGCAGCGCACCGGCGAGCGCGGCCGCCACGAGCAGAAGGACCGACGGGACGAGCAGGAGCGCCACCACGAGCTGGATCTTCGGAGCGGCTCGCGCGGCGTGCTCCTGGATCCGGCGGCGCTCGGCCATACGGGCGTCGCGGGCCTGGGCGGCCAGCGCGTCCCCGAGGGGAGCGCCGTGGCGGGCCGAGCGCGCCAGCGCCCCGGCGAGCGCCTCGACCTCGGGGAGCGGCATCCGGCGCGCCATGCCCGCCAGCGCCGCGTCGAACGGCACGCCCATCTCCACCTCGCGCGCCACGGCGCGCCACTCGCGGCCCAGCGGCCCGCTCGAGCGCGTTCCGACGGCGCCGAGCGCGCGGGCGGGCGAGATGCCCGCGTCGACCGTTACGCGCAGCAGGTCGATCAGCGCGGGCGCCTCCCGTCGCGCCGCCGCGGCGCGGGCGCGGCTTCGCCGGGCGAGCCAGAGGTCGGGCAGCAGGAAGCCGCCCGCCGGGCAGGCCATGACCAGCAGCACGCCGAGCCGTCCCGGGGCCGAGGCCGCGAGCAGCACTCCCGCCGACGCTCCCGCGACGGCCGCGCCCGCCTTCGCGGCCGCGAACTCGCGCGCCCCGATCACGCCGCCGAGGCCGGCCGCCGTGAGGCGCTCCGCGGGGCGAGCCCGCGCAGGCAGACGCCTCCCCAGGCGCGCCACGGCACGCAGCAGCGCCGGGCTGCGCGGGCCCGGCACGACCGGACGGCGCAGCGACGCGACGAGTCCGGCGGCCCCCGCCGCCCCGAGCGCGCCCGCCGCAAATGAGAGCAGCGCGGCGATCACCCGAGGGTCCTCCCCAGTCTGCGGATCAGCACCGCGGCGACCGCCTGCATCACGAGGGCGAGGCCTGCCAGCCATGCCGTCAGGAACGATCCGGCGAGGGTCGCCAGATAGCCCGGGCTCGCGAGCTCCGCGAGGAGGCCGGCGCCCGCGGGCATCAGGACGACCACGAGCCCGGTGAAGCGCGCCTGCGCGGTGGCGGCGCGCGCCTCGGCGCGCGAGCGGGCGTGATCCTCGAACGATCGCGCGCTGTCGCGCAGCAGGGTCGCGAGGTTTCCCCCGGCCCGCCGCTGGAGCAGCGTGGCGGCGACGATCGCCTCGACCGGATGGGAGCGGCAGCGTGCCCGCATGCCCTCCAGCGCGTCGTCGGTGGACGCGCCGAGCCGCAGTTCGGCGGCCACGCGCCGAAGCTCGTGCCCGGCGGCGCCGGGCAGCCCCTCGGCCGCGGCCGCCACCGCGCCTCGCAGCGAGTGGCCCGCGCGCAGGCCGTCGGCGAGAGCCAGGGCCAGCGCGGGGGCCCCTTCCTCGACGGCGGCGCGATAGCCCTCCCGCCTCGCTCGCAGCACGCGGGAGGCGGCGTAGGGCCCGGCGGCGCCGAGCAGGGCCCCCGCGAGCGGCCCGGCGAGCATCGCTCCCGCGAGGGCGGCGGCGACGCCGCCCAGCGCGAGCAGGCGCAGGCGCTCCCTCCCCCCCGGCTCACGGCCCTCGCTGCCCGCGAGGGTCACGGCGGAGACGAGCTCCGAGAGCGAGGCAAGCGCCCCCGGGGCCCGGACGGTGAGTCGCCCCGCGCCCAGCCGCGCGAGCTCGACGAGCCCGATCGCCGCGCACGCCCCGGCCACCGCCGCCGCCAGCGCCGGGCTCACGCGTCCGCCGGAGCCGGACCGAGCGGCGGCCGCCACAGGGGCCGGCCGTCGCGCAGCCGGAACAGCTCCCGCAGCCCGGGCCCGCCCGCGACCCTCACGACCTGGGCGACGGCCTCCACCCGGCGGGCGCCGTCCGCCGCCCGCACCTGGTGCACCACGAGGTCGAGGGCGCTCGCGACCTGCTCGCGCACCGCGGCGTGAGGCAGGCCCACGCCCGCCATCAGCGCGAGCGTCTCCACGCGCCGGATCGCGTCCTCGGGGGAGGAGGCATGGACGGTCGTGAGCGAGCCGTCGTGCCCGGTCGTGAGCGCGGCCAGCATGTCGAGCGCCTCCGGGCCGCGAACCTCCCCGACGACGATGCGGTCGGGGCGCATGCGCAGGGCGTTCCTCACGAGGTCACGGATCGTCACCTCGCCCGAGCCCTCGAGCGACGGCGGCCGCGCCTCGAGCCGGACGACGTGGGGCTGGCGCAGCGACAGCTCCGCCGCGTCCTCGATCGTCACGATCCTCTCGCCCGGCGGGATCGCGCCCGAGAGCGCGTTGAGCGTGGTGGTCTTGCCCGAGCCGGTGCCTCCGCTCACGAGGATCGAGCAGCGCTCGCCCACGCAGCCCGAGAGAAACGACGCGAGCGGGCGGGGAAGCGTCCCGGCGGCGGCGAGGTCGTCGAGCGAGAAGCCGCCGCGGCGGAAGCGGCGGACCGTCAGGCACGGTCCGTCCACGGCGAGCGGCGGGATGACGACGTTGACCCGTGACCCGTCGGCCAGGCGCGCATCGCACATGGGCGAGGCCTCGTCCACCCGGCGCCCGAGCGGGGCGAGGATCCGCTCGATCGCGTGCATGACCTCGGCGTCGGTGCCGAAGCGCACCCCCGTCGCCTCGATCCGCCCGCCCCGCTCCACGAAGACCGCCCCCGCGCCGTTGACCATCACCTCATCCACCGCCGCGTCGGCCAGAAGCGGCTCGAGCGGGCCGAGGCCGGTGGCGAGCCGGATCACGCGATCGGCCAGCGCCGCCCGGTCCTCCTCCCCCAGCGCCGCGGCCTCGCTGTCCACCAGCGCCCTGACCTCGGCGCCCACCTCGCCCACTCCGGCGTCGCCCGCGCGGGCGCGGTCGATCAGCCGAGAGCGCAGCGCCTCGGCGAGCTCGTCGAACGGGTCCATGCCACCTGAAGGGCTCCGCGGCGCGTCTCTCGCCCCCCGGCCGTCACCATCCCGGTCGTGGAGGACCCGATGCCCGTCAACCGCAACGTCGCGATCCCGCTGTCGGAGATCGAGATCCGCGTGAGCCGCTCGTCCGGCCCGGGCGGCCAGCATGCGAACGTGACCGCCTCGCGGGTGGAGGCCGTCTTCGACGTGCACGCCTCCGAGACGCTGAGCGCCGACCAGAAGCGGCGGATCTCGGCCCACTGCGGGCCCGTCGTCCGCGCCGTCTCCCAGGACTCGCGCAGCCAGATCCGAAACCGCGAGACGGCGCTCGAGCGGCTCCGCGGGCGTCTCGCGCACGCGCTCGTCCCGCGGCGTCCCCGCAGGCCGACCCGCCCCACCAGGGCGTCGAAGGAGCGCCGGATCAAGGTGAAGAAGCGCCGCTCCGACGTGAAGCGCGGCCGCCGCCGGCCGCCGGCCGACGACCGGTAGGGTCCGCCGCCGTGCGGCCGCCCCGCCTCGTGCTCGACCACACCGCCGTCGCCGTCCACTCGATCAAGGACGCCCTCCGGCTATACCGCGACGCGCTCGGCGGGGAGTACCTGATGGGCGGCGACTCCGACAGCTGGCGCTGGCTCCAGCTGCGCTTTCCGGGCGGCGGAAAGGTCGAGCTGCTCGAGCCGCTCGGCGAGGGCTTCCTGTCGCGCTTCCTGGAGCGCCGGGGCGAGGGGCTCCACCACATGACCTTCAAGACCGGCGAGCTGGAGGCGGCCATCTCCCACGTCGAGTCGCTCGGGTACGAGCTTGTCGACGTGGACCTCTCGGGCGAGCACTGGCGCGAGGCGTTCATGCGTCCCTCGGGCGCGCACGGGACGCTCGTGCAGCTCGCATGGTCCGACGCGCCCGACGAGGTCGTCAGCACCCGGCTGCGCCCGTCGAACCTGGACGAGCTTCTCGGTTAGGCCGCGTCGCGGCCCGCGACGTCGCCGCCGCTGACGGGCCGCTCGCGCGTGGACCCGGGGCCGGGGATGGCCTCCACGTCGCGGGGGCCCAGCGGCGCGCCGCACGCGCAGCAGTCGAGGCGCTCGCTGATCTCCCCGCCGCATTCGCGATGGACGATCAGGCGCGGGGGCGCGCCGCCCGCGATGTACTCGTCGCCCCACTTCACGAGCGCGATCAGGACGGGCCAGAGGCCTAGGCCCTTGTCCTCGGTCAGGCGGTACTCGAAGCGCTCCGGGCGCTCCTGGTAGCGGCGACGCTCCAGGATCCCCTCCTCCACCAGCAGGTCGAGCCGCGCGGTGAGCACGTTGCGGGCGATGCCGAGGCTCTTCTGGAAGTCGTCGAAGCGCCGGACGCCGAGGAACGCGTCGCGCACGATCAGGAGCGTCCAGCGCTCGCCGATCAGCTCGAGCGAGCGGGCGACCGAGCAGTGCTGGCTCTCGTAGGTGCGGGGCAGCATGCGACCGAGTCTAGACGGGATCGGGTTGTGTGATGCAACTCACCGCATCAGGGTCGCACATAGCGTTTCCTGAAGCAACCCGACCGATAGACGAGGCACCCCAGATGACCCCCGAATCCATCGAGAGCCTGACCTTCCCCGCCGAGATCCACGGGCTGATCGAGTCGGCCCTCGCGGGCGTCGACGGCGCCGCCGCGGTCGCGCTCGTCGCAGGGACGATCGCGCCCCGCCCGGTCGAGGCCCCCGATGCCACGCAGGAGGCCGCGTGACGGCCGCGGTCGCCTCGGCCGCGCGGACCCGCACCGTCGAGTGGGAGGACCCGCTCGAGGCGCTGGGCCGCGCGGCCGGGATGACCGGCCGCGAGCACCTCGAGGCGATCGGGAGCGGCGAGATCCCGCCCCCGCCGATCGCGGTGCTCATGGGCTTCGGGCCGATCGGGATGGACGACGGCGTGGCCGTCTTCGCGCTCGAGCCGGGCGAGCACCTCTACAACCCGATCGGCGGCGTGCACGGCGGCGCGATCGCGACGCTGATCGACTCCGTCACCGGCTGCGCGGTGCAGACCACGCTGCCGGCGGGCGTCGGCTACGCGACGACCTCGCTCGAGGTCAGGTTCCACCGGCCCGTGACGCGCGACAGCGGGCGCATCGTCGCCGAGGGCCGGGTGATCCACCGCGGCTCGCGGGTGGCCGTCGCCGAGGCGAAGGTCACCGACGAGTCCACGGGAAAGCTGATCGCCTCGGGATCGGCGACCTGCATGCTGCTCACGCCCTAGGCGCAGTTGCTCCAGGGAGCCGTGCCCGCGCGGCGCAGGAGGATCAGCGCACGGCGGTCCTGCTCGCGCTCGGAGGCGCGGGCCGGATCGCCCCTGCCGCCCACGCCGCGCCAGGTCTCGCGGGAGAACTGGTACTTGCCGCGGTAGAGGCCGCCCCCGCCGATCGCGCGCGGGTTGCCGCCCGACTCGCAGGCTGCGATCCGCCGGAGGATCCTGCGCTCGTCGCGGCTGCCCGCCCGGACGCGTACGCCGGAGCGGCGTCGCTCGCCCGACGATGCGTTCTTCCGCGTGGGCGCCTGCCAGCGCCTCGCCGCGCGCGCGAGGCCGAGCGCCTGGAGCGTCTGGGGCCCGACGACGCCGTCCACGGTGAGGCCGCGGCGGCGCTGGAAGCGCTTGACCGCGCGCCCCGTCTGAGGCCCGAACACGCCGTCGGCCGGCACCCGCAGGCGACGCTGGAGCGCCGCCACGGCGGAGCCGCGGTCGCCGCTCTCGAGGACCTGGACGGCGCTCGCCGAGGCGCGCTCGCCGGATCCGCCCTTCGCCACCGCCAGGCCCGAGACGAGCGCGGCGCACATGAACGCGGAAGCCAGGAACGCGAAGGCGCCGCCACGCCGGCGGATGCGGCGCCGCCGCGCGATCGCGGCCAGCGCGCGCCGGGCGCGCGAGCTCTCGAGCGATTCGTTGAACGCCCCTGGGTCAAGGGTGTTCGCGGGCACAGGCCCTCACCACCAATCTTCTTCACGCCTACGAGGTGAGCTGACGGGCTCGCGCTGAAGATCGCGCTACGCCGCGCACTGGCGGCGATTCGCCCCCGGGACCGCACCTGCGACCCCAATGGTTCCCCCGTTCCCCGCCGTCTGGACAGCGGGAACTCGGCTGGTTTTGCGTACTGCGACCGGGAAGGTAAGCACATTCACGCGACGGAAGTTGCGCGAGGCGGAGTCCCTGCTGACCGTTAGCCTTGCGCCGTGGCCGCCGCCGAGCACTCCCCCGCGCGCGACGCGGTCGCCCGCGCGGCGCTCGACCTGGTCGAGCCCGGGATGACCGTCGGCCTGGGCTCCGGCCGCGCGGTGTGGGCGCTCGTGGCGCTCATCGGGGAGCGTGATCCGGGGGCCGTCCGCGCCGCTGTCGCGTCCGAGCGGACGGGCGCGCTCGCGCGCGAGACGGGCATCGAGGTCGTCGCGCTGGACGGGCAGGCCGAGCTCGACCTGGCGATCGACGGCGCCGACGAGATCGACCCGGCGCTGGGGCTCCTGAAGGGTGGCGGCGGGGCGCTCCTGCGGGAGAAGATCGTGATCTCGGCGGCGCGGCGCTTCGTGGCGATCGCCGAGGAGCGCAAGCGCGTCGAGCGCCTGGGCCGCGACTTCCGCCTTCCGGTCGAGGTCGTGCCCTTCGGCTGGCAGACGACGCGGGAGCGCGTGCTCGGCCTGGTCGAGGACGCGCTGCTGCGCGAGCGCGACGGCGAGCCATACCTCACCGACGAGGGCAACCTGATTCTCGACTGCCGCACGCATGCCGATGGAGACCTGGACGAGCTGGCCGCGGAGCTGAAGGGCACCGTCGGCGTGGTCGAGCACGGCCTCTTCCTGCACGAGGCCGACGCGGTGCTGCTCGGAGCCGACGACGGGACCGTCACCGAGCTTACGCGGGACTAGGCGCTCAGAGCCCGCGCCCCTCCACCGAGAGCGCGCCGACCGGCCGGGAGTCGCCGGGCGGGCGGGCGAGCAGCCTGACCTCGCGGGCGAAGCTGCCGGCGGCGGTGAGCAGGACGGCCTGGCGCGCCGTGACCCGCAGCGTGGCCACCGAGCCTGCGGCCGAGGCGGCGGTCTCATCCGCCGCTCCGGTCTCGCGCAGGTCGAGGAGCTCCACCCGCTCGAGCGCGACGTAGGTGCGGCCGGGCGCCCCGGAGCGCCCCTCCGTCGTCACGAGCACGTCCACGCTCGCCCCCGGCTCGACGCCCGCGCCCGCGCCGGTGGCCGCGACGGGGATCTCGGCGGCGCGCTCCCCGCGCCGCAGCGCCGGCCCGCGCTCGGGCTCGGCCACGGGCGGCGCGACCGCTCCCGCGGTGAGGTAGCCGCCGCGCGGCAGGGCCGCCACGGTGCGAAGCCCTGCTGCCTCCCCCGGGTCCGCGAGCGCGTCGGGCGGGACGAACGTGGCCGGAACCCGGCGCACCGTGAAGAGCCGATCCAGGGCTCCGGGGTCCAGATCGGTCCCGGCATGGACGTCGGCGACGGCGACGGCCACCGGGACCGGCGCGCCCACCCGTGCCTCGATCTCGCCGGCTCGCCTCGAGACACTCGAAGCCGCCAGGCCGCCCGCTGCGACCGCGATCGCGAGCATCGCGATCGCCCGGCGGCGCCGCGGCGCGGCGCTCAACGGGCACGCGGGCGAATCTCGAGCGCCGGGCCACCCGGCAGGCGCCGAAGCCGCCCTCCCATCGCGCGCGCCGCCCCGGCCGCGATGCCCATGCCCAGCCCCCGGCCGCTCCCGGGCCTGACGACGAAACCCCCGGGTGGGGCGACCCGCCACGGCCCGCCGCCGTCGTCGGCCACCTCGACCCGCACCGCGCCGCCGCCGCCGGCGATCCGGACTCGCACGTCCCCCCGCCCGTGCTCCATCGAGTTGGCGAGCAGGTTGCCGAGCGCCTTGGCGGCCGGCCCGCGCGGCACCAGCACGGGCGGTCCCGTGCCGCTCGCGCCCGACCCGGCCCCGCCCGGCACCCGCGGGCACTGACCCTCGATCTCGACCCGGCGGCCGGCGTCCGGCGCGGCGAGCGCCCACGCGGCGGCGGCGTCGCGCACCGCTCGCTCGACCGGGACGGGCGCCATGGCCCCGGGCCGGCCCGCGAGGTCGTCCAGCCCTGCGCGCAGGCGGTCCACCTGCCCTTCCACCGCCGCGGCGAGCGCGGCCCCGCCCGGGCGCCGCGCGGCGGACGCCGAGGCGAGCGCGAGCGCGGCGGAGGCGCCCCGAAGCTCGTGACCCGCGCGGGCCACGCGACCGAGCACGATCCGCAGCCGGACGGCGGTTCCGATCGCGCACAGCCAGCCGGCCGCGGCCACCAGCGCAAGGCTCATGCTTCCACCAGCCGGTAGCCCACTCCCCGCACGGCGTGCACGTAGTGGCCACCGTCGCGGGCGAGCTTTCGCCGCAGGCGGCAGGCATGGGCATCGACCGTGCGGGTTCGCCCGGGCGCCAGGTAGCCCCAGACGTCACGCAGGAGCTCGGGCTTCGGGCAGACGCGGACCGGATCGACGGCGAGTGCCTGGAGCAGCGCGAACTCCTTGGCCGAGAGGTGGACCGGCTCGCCATCGAGATCGACCCGGCGCGTCACGGGGTCGATCACGAGCGCCCCGACCCGCATGGCCGCGGCGCGTCGCACGCCGCGTGAGCGCCGCAGCACCGCCCGGACCCGGGCGAGCAGCTCCGGGTAGCTGAAGGGCTTCGCCACGTAGTCGTCGGCTCCGCGCGCCAGGCCGCGGATCCGATCGAGCTCGCCGGCGCGCCCGCTCAGCACGAGCACCGGCGTGTCGGGCGCGAAGCGCGCCCCCACCGGGTCGGCGCTCCGGATGCGGTCGAGCAGCCTCAGCCCGTCGCCGTCGGCCAGCCTGAGGTCGAGAAGGACGAGGTCCGGGCGCCTCACCTCCATCGCCCTCACGGCCTCGTCCTCGCCCGATGCGACCGCCACGCGGAAGCCGTCGGCACGCAGGTTGTCGGCGAGGAAGGAGGCCGTGGCCTCGTCGTCCTCGACCACCAGCAGGGAATCGTCTCGCTCGTCCATGCACGTGGAAGGGCGCCCGGCGCGGATCTCGCCCCCCTCCCCCTGCAATCGCCGTTGCACCGCTGGTGGGCGGAAGGAATCCCACCTAGTCTCTCGACGCCCGGGGCCTGAGGCCGAAACGGCCCGGCCCCTCTCCACCCATGGACACCAAGCGCCGCGGAAACTACGAGTCTGGATCGGACTACGTCCTCGAGTACGGGGAGCTCCGGTTCACCTTCAACGAGCGCGACTTCACCGAGCGGGTGGAGCAGGCCGCGGCCAAGCTCGGCTTCGTCCGCGGCCCGCTCGACGACGACGAGCGCGAGGACCTCGTCAACCTGGCCGTGAACGGCGAGGTGGGCGAGCCGCACTCCGACCTCGGCCTGCACGTCAACGCGCGCTGGCGCCAGTTGTCGGGCCCCGCCGAGCGCTCGCTCGTCCACTGGCTGCGGCGGCTGGTGTTCCGCGGCGCGTGGCTCGACCAGCGGGTCAAGGAGGGCGAGCTCGAGATCGTCTTCGACGACCGCAACCACAGCTTCGGCTACGCCCAGCCCGATCGGAACTGGGAGCTGATCGAGCTCTCGCCCGAGCCGTCCTGGGCCGACGCCGCCTACATCCGCTGACGCCCCTCCCCCTCCCCGTCAGATTGCGGAGCCTTCTACCGGCCAGGGCCGGTAAAAAGCTCCGCAAGTTGGGACTGGGCGGCTAGGAGAGCAGCTCGGCGCGCATCGTCTCCGAGCCGTCGGCGACGACGCCGCCCGGCTCGAGCGCCACGCGCGTGGTGGCCACGCGCAGCAGGTCCGGCGACGCGGTGACGGCCGCGACCGTGACAGAGCCCGCGCCCTCCAGGTTCCGCGCGGCCGCGAACGCCCGCCGCGCCGCGCCGGCGGGCAGGCTGTCCATCCCGTCGATCAGGACGCAGGCGTCCCTGCCGCGCTCGGCGACGCGCTTCGCGCGCTCGATCGCCATGGCGGCCGCCTGGGCGAGGTCGTCGGGCGACTGGTCGAAGCCCGCGCCGGCGACGGCCGGGCCGCCCGAGCGCCACTCGGCGAGCTCCTCGGGGCGGACACCGGCGAGCACGACGGTGACCTCCACGTCGGCGCCGCCGAGCGACGCCGCCAGCTCGCGCAGGAGCGTGGTCGCGCCCGCGCCGGGAGGGCCGCTCACCGCGACGCGGGAGCCCTTGCCGATCGGCGTCTTCGCCATCCGGTCGGGCGCCGGCAGGCGCTCGGACGGGAAGGCGGGCGTGAGGTCGTCGAAAAGCGGCCGCTCCTCCGGCGGCTCCGCCGGAGCGCCGTTCACGGTCTCCACGCGCACGAGCGACGGGTAGCGCTCCGAGCGGCGCGGGCTGCGCACCAGCCCGGTCAGCTCGTCGCCCGCGCGCAGCTCGCAGCGGCGGATCTGCGCGGGCGAGACGTAGACGTCCTCCTTCGAATGGGCAAAGGCGTCGGCGCGCATGAAGCCGCTTCCGTTCGGCAGCACGTCGAGGATGCCCTCGCGCGTCTCCTCGGACTCCTCGTCGCGGGAATCGTCGCGATCGCCGCGTCCGCGGTCGCGATCCTCACCGCGACCGCGCTCGCGATCCTCACCGCGACCGCGCTCGCGATCCTCGTCGCGGTCGCGGTCGCGCCCACGGCCCCGGCCGCCGCGCCCTCTGCCACCGCGGCCGCGCGCGCCGGACTCGCGGCCCTCGCCGCGGCCGCGGCCGCGGTCGCGCCGGCCCTCGCCGTCGCCCTCGTCCTTGTCGGACTCGCCGTCCATCTCGTTCGCGGTCTCGTAGCCGGCGGGCTCCTCCCCGGCCGAGCCGAGCCCGGCGACGGGCGTTTCCGGCTCGCCGCCCTGGCCCTGGGCGATCGCGTCGATCAGGGCCTCGCGGCGCATGCCGCGGAAGCCCTCGATGCCCAGCTCGGTGGCAAGGGCGTGGAGGTCTGCAAGGGGGCTCTGCTCGAGCTCGTGGCGTGCAAGGACGGACACGGGGCTGTCTCTCCTGTGGGTCGCTTGTCGGAAGGCGCCTGGGTCGGCGCGAGGCGGGCGGAACCCTACCGGGCGCCCGCCGGCTCCCCGCTCACGAGGCCCTGCAGCCAATCGGCGAACTCGGGCCGCGAGCGCCAGTCCGCGGTGAAGCGCTCGATGCCCGCGGTGGTGAGCGGATGGTCGAGCATCGCGCGCAGCACCTTCGAGGGCGCTGTCGCCACGGGGCAGCCGAGCCGGGCGGCGAGGACGACATGGCCGGGATGCCGCAGCGACGCCGCGAGCACCTGCGCCTGGGTGCCGCCCGGCGCGAGCGCCTCGACGATCTCCCGCACCACCGCGCCGGAGTCGACCGAGATGTCGTCGAGGCGGCCCATGAAGCACGAGACGTACGTCGCGCCCGCCTCGGCGGCGAGCAGCGCCTGGTTCGCGGAGAAGACGAGCGTCACGTTCACGCGGATGCCGTCGTCCGCGAACGCGCGCGTGGCCTCGAGGCCCGCGGCACAGAACGGGACCTTCACCACGACGTGCTCGTGGAGGCGCGCGAGCGCCCTGCCCTCCGCGATCATCCCGGCCGCGTCGTCCGCGACGACCTCGGCGGAGACCGGGCCGTCCACCAGGTCGCAGATGCGCTGGATGATCTCGCCCGGGTCGCCGTCCTCCTTCGCGAGCAGCGACGGATTGGTGGTCGCTCCCGCGAGGACGCCCCAGGCGGCGATCTCCTCGACCTCCGCGACGGATCCCGTGTCGATGAAAAGCCTCATGCGGTCTCTCCTCCTTGTGACGCGCGACCGGCGGCCTTCAGCACGAGCCCCATCACGTCGGACAGCGCGGCGTCGAGATGTTCGTTGTCTATGACCGCTACCCCCGCCTCGGCTCCCTTACCCGACAGGTATGACTGGAGTTTGCGGATCTGCTCGAAGCGGCCGAGGTAGCGCTCGGCGGGCCGCAGCGGCCCGCGCATCGAGAAGTGGCCGCGGTGGAGTTCCTCGTCCTCGACGGTCAGCACCGCCTCGATCAGCACGATCCGGTTCCGCAGCTCGGGCTCGATCATCCCGGGGATCAGGTGCACGCCCTCGACGATCATCGGGGTTCTCTCCCTGGCCGCCCGCTGGACGATCGCCTGGACCCCGGTGCCGACGCTGCGCGCCTGCGACAGGAAACCCACGAGGTCGGTGTCCCCGCCGGGACCCTGGTCCACCGCCTTGCCCGCGTCGTACGCCGAGTAATGGACGGCGGGCATGAACTCATGCGAGAAGAATGCCCTGAGCACCTGTCGGATCACGTCCGTCGCGATCATGCGGTTGATCCCCATGCGCGAGGCGAGCATCGTCGCGAGCGTGGACTTCCCGACCCCCGTCGTGCCGCCGAGCATCACGATCAGCGGGCGGTCGAGGCGCTCGAGCGCGCGCCAGTCGCTGAAGCGCCCGCGGGCGTCGTCGCCGTCGGCCTCGCCGAGCACCTCCTCGACGATGTCGTAGAGCTCCTCGCGGTCGATCTGGGGCAGCCCCCGTGCCTCGAGCCGCGCCTCGATCGTGCGCGCCAGCTCGAACGCGTGCGGGGGCGTCACGCCGGTCGCCGTGAGCGACTGCGCCATGACCCCCTTCGAGTACGGGAGCCCGTGCTCCTGCTCCATCACGATGACCTCGGCAGGCGTCATGCCTCGTACAGCTTGACGAGCATCGCGTCGAGATCGCAACCGACCCCGACCGGGCGGTTCCGGACGAACACGACCCGCGCGCCCTCGCGCCGGGCGCGGGCGGCGACGGTGTCGATGCCCGCGGCCTTGATCTCGGTGAGCCACACGTCGCAGCGCTCCGTAACCGCGCGGTCGATGTCGCCCGCCAGCTCCGCGCGCCGGGCGAGCGCGCTCGAGGCGACGACCGGGTCCGCGCCCTCGCACGCCGGGGCGCCCGTCGTGAAGAGCGCCACGCGGGCATCCGCGGGCACCGTCTCGGCGGGCTCGGGGCGAAGGGTGAACCGCGCCACCTCCCCCTTCGCGGCCTCTGCCAGTCCCGGGATCTCGTCGCGCGCCAGCACGAGGTCGGCGCGGAGCAGCCGGTAGGGGCCGAGCGCCCCGAGCGCGGCCTCCGGGTCGCCCGCGATGCAGACCGTGCGGTCGGCCTCCACCGGTGGGATGCAGCCGCCCGACCCCTCGAGGATGATCGCGCCCGTGTCGAGCCCGGCGGCGAGCCGCGCCCCCTCGACCACGTTCGACTCCCGCGGCTCGCCTGCGAGCCCGCCGCCCACGCGGCGGCACCCCACCGCCGGGACCCCGGCGAGCGCGGCGTCCTCGAGGTAGTCCGAGGCGGCGTGGCGGCCGTCGTCCGCGATGGCCAGCAGGTCGGACAGCGCGGTCTCGGGACCGGCCAGCACGGGCTCGGCGGGCCCGCCGCGGCCCATCGAGACGATCACCGGCCGCGCCCCGCGCTCGCGCAGGAGGGCCGCCCAGTGCCCGGCGACCGCCGTCTTGCCCGTCCGCTTGCCTGTCGCGATCACGGCGAGCTTGCGCGCCGTGGTGTCTAGCGGCGCGTAGCGGGGCGGTTCGAGCCGCATGCCGGGCGCCTCATACGCCAGCCCGAGATGGAGGGCGAGCGAGGCGATGCGCAGCTTCGCCGCGGCCGGGTGCAGCGGCTCGTCGGCCAGGTCCACGACCGCGTCGGCGTCCGCCGCCAGGCCCGGCAGGAGCTCCCATGGATCGCCCACGGCGAGCGGGCGGCCGTAGTGCGGGACGGGATCCTCGAGCACGCCGGCCCGCACCTTCTCCTCGCCTCCGAGGAACACGACCGCGACCGGGTCGAGCGAGTCGAGCGCGTCCCGGACGGCCGCCGGATGGTGCTCGCCGTCGATCAGGGCGATCGCGCGCGTCACGACCCGGGCCTGGCCCCTAGCGGGCCGTCTGGCGCGGCCCCGCCTCGCCGAGGATCGACTGGTCCTTCTCGTACTCGTACGTGCGCGGGTCGAACGAGATGATCGCGTCCTGCTCGTGGAACGGGTACTTGCGCCAGACGGTGACCCGCTCGGGCGACGCGTCGATCACGTTGTAACAGGGCTTCGTGTTGCCGCGCAGGCGCGTCGTGGAGACCGTCCCGGCGTTGACCACGAACAGGTTCTCGAGCCGCCACGCGTACGGCACGTGCTTGTGGCCGGAGAGGACGAGGTGAGTCCCGGCGCGCTGGAGGCACTCGAGCGTGTCGCCCGCGTCGTGGACGACGTTGCGCTCGCGTCCCGTGCCCGGGATCGGCAGCAGGTGGTGGTGGAGCACGAACACGCGCAGGAAGGCGGCGGGGTCGAAGCTCTTCTCGATCCACGGGTAGCGCCCGCGGCCGATCGTGCCGTGGTTCACGTCGGGCTCGCTCGAGTCGACCGCCACGAACGAAAGGCCGCCCTCGTTCATCACCTGGCCGCGGTCGCCGAACAGCTCCTCGAAGTGGACGTAGCCGACGTTGCGCGCGTCGTGGTTCCCCGGGATCACGATCATCCGCTCGCAGTCGACGCGGTCGAGATAGTCGCGGGCGGTCTCGAACTCCTGGCGGAAGCCGTCGGCGGTCAGGTCGCCCGAGACGACCACGACGTCCGGTTTCAGCTCGTTCACCTCGGCGATGGCGCGCTCGAGCAGCGTGGGGACGAAGTGCGGCGATCCGCAGTGGAGGTCGGAGATCTGGGCGATCGTGACTCGGCTCATGCGGCGGGCTCCCTTCTGAGGTCGGCGCGGAGCGCGCCCGGCGGCGGGGCGTCGCCGCGCAGCGTGGCGCGCACGGACAGGAAATCGGCGGCGGCGGCCACGTCGTGGACGCGCAGGATCGAGGCGCCCCCGTCGAGGCCCTCGCCAAGCGCGGCGAGCGTGCCCGCGAGCCGGTCGCGCGGCGAGCGTCCCGTGATGGCGCCGACGAAGTCCTTGCGGGAGGCCGCGAGCAGCACGGGCCGGCCGATCTCAGCCACCCGCGACAGGGCGCGCAGCGTCTCGACGGTCTCCGCCGGGGTCTTCGCGAAGTCCGGGCCGGGGTCGAGCACGATTGCGTCGTCGGCGACGCCCCGCTCGCGGGCGGCCGCCATCCGCTCCCGCAGGAACCCGACGACATCCTCCGCGACGTCCTCGTAGCCGGGGAAGTCCTTCACCTTCGGCGCGGCCCGCGTGTGCATCAGGACGAGTCCGGCGCCGGCGTCGGCGCAGGCATCGGCGAGGGCAGTATCGGCCAGGCCGCTCACGTCGTTGACCATCACGGCGCCCGCCGCGAGGGCGGCGCGGGCCACCTCCGGCTTCCAGGTGTCCACCGACACCGCGACGCCCTCCGCCGTGAGCCGTTCGACCACCGGAACGACCAGCGCGGCCTCCTCCGCCGCGGGGCGTGGCGCGCGGTCCGTGCGCCCCGACTCGCCGCCCACGTCGATGATCGCGGCGCCGGCGGCGACCTGCTCGCGGGCGAGCGCGACGGGGTCTGACCCCGAGGGGTCTGATCGCGGCGCCGGTGACCCCGAGGGGTCTGACCCCGAGGGGTCTGACCCCGAGAAGGAGTCGTCGTTCGCGTTGACGATCCCCATCACCAGTGGCGTCTCAGGAGACGCCTCGAACGTGCGCCCTCGCAGGACCAGCCTCATGCGGCGGCCCCCGACAGGCGCCCGACGTCGACGCCCTCCGCCGCGGCCTCCTCGTGCCAGGCGGCCACCTCGGACGCTCTGCGCGTGTCGTCCCAGCCGAGCTCGTCGCCCATCGCCGACGCGACGGCGACCGGCCCCTCGGCGTCCGGCGCGCACAGCCGGCCCGCGTCGAGCAGGCCGAGGCGCGTGCGCCGGAGCAGGACGTCGGCGACGGTGTGCGCCTGCTCGGCGCGGACCGCCTGGACGACCTCGGCGAGCAGGTCGGGCAGCTCGGGCGAGATGCGGTTCGCGAGCGCGGGCTGCGAGCGGGCGATCGCGAGCACCTGTACCGCCGCGTGGCCGTAGCGGTGGGCGAGCAGGGCGCGCGACTCGTCGTCGACCCCCGCCACCGCCGGCATGACATCGTCGGTCACCGGCATCCCGAGCGGGATCTCATGGGTCCGCGAGGGCGCCTCGCGGCCCTCGCGCTCGACGATCCGGTCGACTGCCATCTTCGCCATGCGGCGCCAGGTGGTCAGCTTGCCGCCGGTGATGGTCACGAGGCCCGAGCTCGTTTCGTACAGCTCGGCCTTGCGCGAGATGTCGACCGACTTCTTCGGATCGCCGGTGGAGATGAGGGGTCTGACCCCGGCGTAGCCGCCGGTCACGTCCTCGGGCGCCACGCTCGTCGCGAAGAACTCGTTGACCGCGTCCAGGAGATAGGGGATGTCCCCGGCGTCCGGCTGGATGTGGTCGAGCGGTCCCTCGTAGTCGTTGTCGGTCGTGCCCACCAGCGTCCGGCCGAGCCACGGGAGGACGAAGATGTTGCGGCCGCCGCCGGCGGGGACGATGGCGCCCGCGCGGATGTCGACCTGCTCGCGGGAGATCGTGATGTGGGTGCCCCGGCTAGGCCGGATCGTCGGCACCTCGGCCTCGTCGTGCAGCTCCTCCGGCCGGATGCGGTCCGCCCACACGCCCGTCGCGTTGACCACGTTGTCCCCGCGCAGCTCGAGATCGCGGCCAGAGCGCAGGTCGCGGAGGGCCACGCCGGCCGCCCGCCCGCCCTCCTCGACCAGCCCCGTGACCTCGCAGCGGTTGGCGCAGATCGCCCCGAACCGCTCCGCCTCCCCGAGCACGGTGAACACGAGCCGCGTGTCGTCGGTCTGGCAGTCGTAGAAGAGGTAGCCCGCCGTCGGCTCGCGCGGGGCGAGCGACGGCAGCATCTCCAGCACCTCGTCGGCGCCGACGATCCGGTGGCGCTCGGGGCTCCACTCCTCCTCGCCCTCCTCGACGGGCCGGCGGCCGCGCCTGCGGCGGCGGTCGCGCGCCATCACGTCGTACATGTTCAGCCCGACGCCGAGCAGACGGTCCGGCCGCTTGCCCTCGAAGGCGGGCACGATCAGCGGCAGGGGGCGCACGAGATGAGGGGCCAGGCGAGTCAGTATCTGACGCTCGAGCAGTGCCTCGCGCACGAGGCCGAGGTCGAAGTTCTGGAGGTAGCGCAGGCCCCCGTGGACCAGCTTCGACGAGCGGCTCGAGGTGCCGCTGCTGTAGTCGGCCTTCTCGACGAGCGCGACGGTGTATCCCCGCGAGGCCGCGTCGAGGGCGACGCCCGCTCCGGTGATGCCCCCGCCGATCACGATCACGTCGAAGCGCTCTGCCTCGAATGCGGCGAGGGCGTCTTCTCGCGCGATCACGGCAGGTACGTTACGAGCTCTCCGGTCGCGGCCCGCTCGGGCGTCCGCTGCTCCTGGCATGGATGCCCGAGATGGATCAGGCCAAGGACGTGCTCGGCCTCCCCCACTCCGGTCGCCGCCCGCCCCTCGGGCGTGCGCAGGACCGCTGGTGTCCGCCAGTAGCCGGCGAGCCCGCGCGCGTGCGCGGCGAGCAGCACGATGTAGACGGCGACGGCCCCGGACGCCCGGTCCTCGTCGTCCTGCACCTCGTCGCCGGACTGCGTGACGCTCGCGACCACGAGCGTGGGGGCCCGGTCCAGCTTCGGCGCAGCCTCCGGCCCGGCCGCCTCCTTCAGCCGCTCGAGCGCCATCTGGCCCAGCACGCGGAAGCGCCAGGGGTTCGTCAGGTTGTGGTTGGGCGCCCAGCGGGCCAGCTCGAACAGCTCGTCGAGCATCTCGCGCGCCACCGGCCCGGGCCGGTAGGCCTTGTGGGTGCGGCGGCTGCGGATCGCGTCGTCGGTCTCCATCGCGGGGGACGCTAGCGTCCCGGCGGGCCCTGCGAGCGATGGGCCCCCATAGGCCCGCGAAGGTTCGCGCTCTGACGGCTGCCGCCGGAAGTTTCACACCACCGGCCCGTTAGTGGGTAGCCACCCGTCCCTTCGTCTGCGACCCTTCGACCCGAGGTAGGGGTACCTGAGAATGCGCTTGAAGCTCACGTCCGCCGCGCTCGCCGCGGCCACCGCCGCCGTCCTGCTGCCTGCCGCCGCGATCGCCACGCACGAGACGCAGATCGCGCCGGACGTCACGAAGCTCGACTACGCGCCCAACGGCCACTTCGCCCAGGGCACCCCGCTGCCGCCGGCCAATGCCTACCGCACCGCGATCGCGCCGCATGTGGACGAGAACGGGATCTTCAACCCGTCGGGCAACTTCAACGCGTTCGACAACAACATCTTCGAGGTCCTCGCCTACCCCTACCGCGGCGCGGGCGACGAGTTCGCCGACGATCCGCCCGGCAACGGCGCGAACGGCGGCGACCCCGACCACGGCCAGTGCTCGGGCGACCCGCGCTCGGACCGGGTGCGGTACGGCACCTCCGGCTATCCCGAGATCACCGGCGAATGCTTCAACCACCAGATCGAGTACGTCGAGTACTACGAGCGCACGATGAAGCACATCCTCGGCGACCTCGGCGTCACCTTCCGTCGCTACGAGTTCTGGAACCCGACCCAGGGCCCGACCGACCCGACCGCTCCCTTCGGCCCGCCGCTGCTCTCGACGAACACGTTCGGCGGCCGCTCGATCAATCCGGCGGCGATCATCCCGGGCGCCGAGCATCCGGAGGAGACGGTCGTCATCGGCGCCCACTACGACAAGACCCTCGACGGGCCCGCGGCCGCCTGGGACTCACAGGAGGGCCACGCCCAGATGATCCGCGTGGCGAAGCTCCTCGCCGACTACTACCGCGAGACCGGGACCCGCCCCTCGGCCACGATCAAGCTGATCCCGTGGGACGGCGAGGAGTCGGGCACGCTCGGCTCGCTCGACTACACGACGAACGTGATCCCGCCCGGCGACGAGGAGTTCAAGGTCCGCGGCTACTTCAACACCGACCCCTGCTCGGGGGCCTACCCCGCCTTCCGCTACGGCGACCCCGCCGACCGCGTAGGCCTCGGCATCCAGCTCGCGAACCCGCGCCGCCAGGAGGACGACCTCGAACCCGTCCTGTCGGAGGTCTTCATCCGCGATGCGCCCCTGCCGCAGAAGTACCACGCGCGCATGGACGCCTTCAACGGGAAGGCTCGGGGCTGGGTCGAGGAGATCTTCGAGGCGCTCGACGACACGCTCACCGTCGGCGGGCGGCCCGTCAACATCTTCGTCGCCTCCAGCGAGACCCCGACCGCGCCCTACCCGACCGACATCGGCGAAGAGCCGGGGCAGAGCGTCCACATCGGCACGGCGCGCGACGTCCTCTTCTCGAGCGACTGGCTCCACTTCGAGAATCGCGGGATCCCGTTCTTCAACCCCGGCCCGGAGGTCACGGGCCCGAGCACCCAGGGCGACCCGGTCACGCCTGACGCCGTCGTGATCCTCCACAGCCCGTTCGACAACCTCCAGGAGCTCAACCGCTACACGGGCGCTCCCGGCGGCAACACGATGTCCGAGGGCTGGATCAAGGGCATGGAGATGTGCTCCCACCTGCTGGCCGGGGGGATGATCCAGTCCGACCAGGCGGGCGCGATCGAGGCCGGCACCCGCGTGGTGCCCTACTTCGAGGCTCTCCCGAACGAGGCGGCGCTCGAGGAGCCCGTCCACTTCGACGCCGGCGGCTCCCACCAGGTCACCGGCGGCGACCTCGACTCGGACGCCCCGCTCACCTACGCCTGGGACTTCGGCGACGGGACGAGCGCCACCGGCAGGAGCGTCTACCACCGCTATTCCGCGACCCGGGCCGAGCCCTACCCGGCCACGCTCACGGTCACGAACACAGACACGGGCCAGACCGGCACGATGTCCGTGCCGATCACCGTCGTACCGGATCCCACCGAGCCGCTGCCGGTGCCGGAGCTCGACGCGCTGCCCGCGCAGGACGCCGACGGGACGTTCGACCTGGAGTTCCGCGTGCGCAACCACCCGTCGAACGTCACCGCCTTCGAGATCATGGAGGCGAGCGACTACACGCAGCTTCTCTTCGACGACGCCGAGGGGGCGATCGGGGACAAGTGGGCGGTGACCGCGCCCACGCATCGTGAGATCGAGCCCTGGCAGGCCAGCGACTCCTCCACCCGCAAGTTCCGCCCGTCGGCTTCGGCGAGCGGCCGGCGGTCGTGGTGGACGGGCGTGCAGCCGCAGAACTTCCCCGTCGGGGCGTTCGCGGGCGGCACCAATGTTGGCGAGCACATCGAGGGCGAGTCGGCGATGACGATGAAGGACCCCGTCACGCTGCCCGAGGGCGGCGGCCCGTCGCTCACCTTCAACTACGTGTTCAAGAGCGAGGGCGATGACGAGGGGCGCATCGAGGTCATGTCGCTCGACGACCCGGACGCCGGCTGGCAGCGGGTCGACGTGATCAAGGCCGTGAACACGGCGCTCGGCGACTCCGACCCGCACGTATGCGACCCCTCCCAGGAGGGCACGCTGCTCGACGGGTTCCGTCAGCGCTCGGTCGACCTCGCGGAGTTCCAGGGCCAGCGGATCCTCGTGCGCTTCGTGTACGTTTCGGGCCCCCAGAACCGCTCGGTCTCGCAGCCCTGCGGCTGGTACCTCGACGACGTCGAGGTGGCGACGGCCCGCTTCGCGCCGGTCGCGGAGGCAGACGAAATCGGCCTGGAGGGCCAGAACGTCGGCGGCACCTACACCGTGTCGGGCCGCTGCGCCGGCCGCTACGCCTACCGCGTGCGGGCGCTCTACCCGCCGGGCGATCATGGCGGGCCGGCGTCCGCGGCGACGACCACGACCGTCACGGGGCCCCCCTGCGCCGGTCCCGACCCGGATCCGGATCCCGATCCCGGCCCGGACCCGGATCCCGATCCGGCCCCGACGGGTGGTGGCACGGGCGATCCCGCGCCCACGCGCGGAGGGAACCCGACCGGTGGCCCGCTCGCGCCGCTCGCGCCGATCGACGCCACCCCGGTCGCCGCTATCTCGACGGGCGGGAGCGTCACGCCGATCGCGGGCCGTGACATCCCGGTGAAGGTCGCGTGCGCGGCGACGAACGCCGACTGCCGCGGCACGCTCACGCTCTACGCGCTCACCTCGGGCCCGCGCGCGAGCGGGCGCGTCAAACTGGGCGCCAAGCGCTTCCGCGTCGCGCCCGGTCGCACCAGCACGGTGCGCGTGCGCGTCACGACGAAGCGGCGCAAGCTCCTGGTCCGCAAGGCCCTGCGGGTCCAGGCGGTCGCGGTCACCCGCCACGCGAGCGGCGAGATCGCCTCGACGACGCGGCGGACGTTCAAGCTGAATCAGCGCAAGACGCGCCGGCGCCGATGACGGGCGGCGGGCTCCCGCGGCTCGCCGTCCTGCTCGTGGCCCTGGCGACGGCGCTCGTCGCGCCCGCGGCGCTCGGACACCCGGCCGACAGCGCGGTCGACCGCGACCACGACGGGGTCCAGAACGAGCAGGACAACTGCCCGGACCACGCCAACCCGAGCCAGCTCGACACCGACCACGACGGCGCGGGTGATGCCTGCGACGGCGACGACGACGGCGACGACGTGCCCGACGAGACCGACAACTGCCCCGTGAAGTCGAATCGCACACAGGCGGACCTCGACGGCGACGGCCGGGGCGACGCCTGCGATTCCGACGTCGACGGCGACGGCTTCACCAACGGCACCGACAACTGCCCGCGCACGCCCAACCCGCGGCAGGAGGACGCCGACGCCGACGGCCTCGGCGACGCCTGCGACTCGACCCCGAACCGGCCCGGGGGCTCCGACACCACGAGCGGCAGCGGCGAGACGCCGGGCGCCCCCGGTGACACGGGCGGCGGCACCGGCGGCGGTGACAGCACAGGCGGGGGAACGGGCGGCGGCGGGACCGATCCCGTGGATCGCCTCCCCCCGCGGGCGACGCTGACGCTCGGGCGCACCCACGACCTCGGCGCGCTCGACTACGGCCTCCCGATCCCGGTGCTCTGCCGGGAGCGCTGCGCGATCAGCGCGCAGCTCGAGATCGACCGCAGCACCGCGCGGCGCCTGCGGCTGCGCACGGCTCCCGACGGCCCGGCGATCATCGGCGCCGGCGCAGCGAGGCTCGGCGCGGCCGGCCGCACCTACGTGATCCTCCAGCTCAATCCCGCGACGCTCACGCGACTCCGCACGGTCAGGGCGACGCGTCCTAAGCTGCGCGTCGTAGTGGCCGATGTCTCCGACAACCGCAAGGTCCTCTACCGGCGCCTCGCGCTCAGGAGCCGCTGATGCGCCGCCTTGCCCCGCTCGCGGCCGTGGCCGTGCTCGCGCTCCTCCCCCCGGCGGGCGAGTCGGTCGTCTCGCCGAACAACTGCGGCAAGATCTCCGCGAAAGGCAAGCGCTACCAGGTGAAGTCCCACCTGATCTCCTGCCGCATCGCGAAGCCGGCGGCGGACCGCTTCCTCGAGACCGGGCGGCGGCCGAGCGGCTACACCTGCCGGACGTTCAGCCCGGAGCAGACGAAGATCCGCTTCCGCTGCTTCCGCGGGCAGAAGGACTTTTACGCGATACGCCTGTAGATGCTGCCTGACCTGATCGGGCACGGCCTCGTCCAGCGTGCCGACCTGCCCATCCCGGAGTGGCTGTTCGGCTGGGCCGCGGCGGTGGTACTCGTCGTGTCGTTCGTGGCGCTGGCCGTGCTGTGGCCGCAGCCACGGCTCGAGGGCGCGCGCTGGCGCGGGCTCCCCGGCGGCGGCGCGGCCGGCTCCCGGGTCGCCGTGGGCCTCGGCGGCGCGATCGGGGTCGGGCTGCTCGGCGTGACCGTCCTCAGCGGACTGGCGGGCGAGCAGATCGACACGGCCAACTTCACGCCGACGTTCGTGTACGTGATCTTCTGGGTCGGGCTCGTGCCGGCGAGCGTGCTGTTCGGGGACGTCTTCCGGGCGCTGAACCCGTGGCGCGCGCTCGGCAGGCTGCTGCGGCTGCGGGCGCGGCGCCCATACCCCGGGCGTCTCGGGCACTGGCCCGCCGCCGCGGGGATCTTCGCCTTCACCTGGATGGAGCTCGCGCTCGAGGAGGCGATGCCCCGCAGCCTGGCGATCGCCGCGCTCGTCTACACGGCCCTCACGCTCGCCGCGATGGCGCGCTACGGCGCCGACGAGTGGTCCGAGCGCGGCGAGGCGTTCGGCGTCTACTTCAACCTCTTCTCGCGCATCTCGCCGTTCGAGGTGCGCCACGGCGTGCTCGGCGTGCGCCCCCCGCTGGCGGGACTCGCCGCGTTCCGGCCGCAGGCCGGGACGGTCGGACTGCTCGCCGTGATGATCGGGACCGTCACCTTCGACGGCTTCAGCGCGGGCTCGCTCTGGGCGGATCTCGAGCCCGGCGCGGCCGACGAGACCGCGCGCGTGGCCGTGAGGACCCTCGGCATGCTGGCGGCCGTCGGCGCCGTGGCGGGCTTCTACGCGCTCGGCGTCGCCGGGGCCCGGACCGCCGGCGGGCGACTCGACGCGGAGGGGCTGCGGCGGGCGTTCGCGCACTCGCTGGTCCCGATCGCCGTCGCCTACGTGATGGCGCACTATCTGACGCTGCTGGTGTTCCAGGGGCAGGCGATGGGGTATCTCGTCTCCGACCCGCTCGGCCGCGGCTCCGACCTCTTCGGCACCGCCGATTCCGCCATCGACTTCTCACTGCTCTCCCAGAACGCCACCTGGTACCTGCAGGTCGGCTTCGTGGTGGCGGGCCACGTGGCGGCGCTGGCGCTCGCCCACGACCGCGCGCTCGTCGCCTACCGGAAGGCGAAGCAGGCGGTGCGGTCCCAGTACTGGATGCTTGCGGTGATGGTGGGCTTCACGACACTGGCGCTCTGGCTGCTCGCCTCGGCGAACTCATGAGGCGCGCGGCCACATTCGCGCTCTTGGCGCTCGCGCTGCTCGCGGGCTGTGGTGGCGAGGGCGCCTCGGGCGGCGGCGAGGGCCCGGCGGAGTCGAACCGCTACGTGGACCGGTCGAAGCCGCCGTTCGTCAACGCGCTCGACGTCGATCCCTCCGACGATCGCCTGCTGATGAGCACGAACAAGGGGTTCTTCCGAATCGACCCCGAGAAGGGAACGGCGGAGCGGATCGAGGGGACGGTCAGCGCGAAGGGCAAGTCGTCCCCCGTGGGGACGTTCCTGGCGTTCGTCCCGACGGGACCGGACACGTTGATCGGCTCGGGCCACCCGGACCGCGCCGGCAGCGGACTGCCGCAGTTCCTCGGCGTGCTCCGCTCCGACGACGGGGGCGAGACCTGGGAGGTCACGGCGCGCCTCGGCCTCGCCGACCTGCACGTGATCCGGCCGCTTCACGGGCGCATCTACGCGTTCGACGCCGTGGTGGGGGCGCTGCTCGTCAGCGAGGACGGCGGCAAGACCTACGACGAGCGCTTCACGCCGAAGAGCCTCATGCTGGACTTCGTGGTGGACCCCGAGGACCCCGACTACGTGCTGGCCCTCGATGAGAGCACGCTGTTCCGCACCGACGACGGCGGCGAGACCTGGCGCCCGCTCGGCCCGAGCGACTCGGCCCGGCTCGCCTGGCCGGCGCCGGAGGCGCTGTATCGCGCGAACAGCGACGGGACGGTGCTCGCAAGCGACGACCGCGGCCGTTCGTTCACTGAGGTGGGCAAGCTCGACGGCGAGCCCTGGCGCCTGAAGGCGCTCGACGACAGGCGGATCTACGCGGCGCTCGCCGACGCGACGATCCAGTTCACCGAGGACGGGGGCAGGACTTGGAGGACGGTGTTCGAGCCATGACGGGACGCGCGCTCGTCGCGGCGCTGGCGCTCGCGCTCTGCCTGCCGGCGGCGGCGAGCGGCCACGCGCTCGTGCGCCTCGAGGGCTCGACCCTGACCTACACGGCGACGGACGTCTCCGACGCCAGCGCACGCAACACGACGACGATCGAGTTGAAGGACGCGAACACGATCCGCATCAGCGACCCGACGGTGAGCGGAGGCATGGACCCGGGGCACTGCGTCCCGATCACCGAGGCGCAGGTCGAGTGCCCCCGCTCGGGTGTCTCGATCATCCGCGCGGACGTCGGCCTCGGCGACGACACGGTCGCGCTCAGCGTGCCGATCCCCTCGCAGCTCATCGGCGGCGACGGCTCCGACCGCCTGACGGGCGGCCCGTCCGCCGACCTCATCGTCGGCGGACGCGGGACCGACACGATCGACGGCGGAGCGGGCGACGACGACATCCGCTCCCGCGACGGCGAGGCCGACCAGGTCGGCTGCGGCGACGGGACCGACACCGTCCTCGCCGACACGCTCGACGAGATCCAGGGCGCCACGGGCTGTGAGCGCGTCGACCGCGGCTCAGGTCAGCCCGGCGGCGAGGCGGACACCACCGCACCGGTGCTCTCCGCATCCGGGCTGAGCGTCCAGCGCGCGTCGCGGCGCCCGTTCACGGTGGTGGCCACGGTCGACGAGCCCGGAACCGTGACGGCGTCGGCGACCGTGCTCGTCTCAGGCCGCCGCAGGCCGATCCGCCTGCGCGACAAGACCTACCGCGTGACGGTCGCGGGCGGCGGGATCGAGGCGCGCTTCCGGCTGCCACGCGCCGCCTCCAGGGCGCTGCGCGGGCGCGGGCGGGTCGTGGCGAGGGTGGTCCTCGCCGCCACCGACGAGGCCGGCAACCGCTCGAAGGCCCGGACGCTGCGGATCAGGCTCCGGCGCTGACCGGCCGCGCCACGTGCGCGGTCCCGATCCGCGGCTGCGCGTAGGAGTCCGGCTGCGGCTCGTCCTCGGGGGGCGTCTTTCCGAGCAGGTGGAACGCGAGCCTCGTCGCCAGCGCCATGATCGTGATCTGCGGGTTGACGCCGAGCGAGCTCGGCACAGCCGCGGCGTCGGCCACGTGGACGCCCTCGATCGCCCGCAGCGCGCCGTCCGCGTCGAGCGTCCCGCGATCCGGGCGCGCGTCCATGCGCGCGGTGCCGAGCGGATGAAAGGCCATCAGCAACAGCTCGCGCGGCCGCAGCTCGCGGCGCAGCGGCGCGGTGTCGCCGTCGAGGAGCTCGCCCACGCCGTCGACCGGGGGATAGACGCGCTCGGCCCCGGCGGCCCAGTAGAGCTCGCAGAGCAGCTCGATGCCGCGCCGGAACGCCTCGGTGTCGGCGCGGTTCAGGTCGTAGTGGATCTCGGCGCGGCGGCCGCGCTGGCGCACGGAGCCGCGCGAGGTGTCGGAGACCATCAGGCCGAACTGCGACACGTTCAGGTAGCGGAGCATCAGGTCGCGGTGGCGCTCGCGCGAGAAGGGGAACGACATCGCGGCGTAGTCCGGCGGGCCGGCGGCCCCCTCGAACATGATCCGCTCGTCGGCGTACTCGTCGATGTAGAACGACTGCGGCACGCCCCGCGCCATGTCGATCTCCTCGTCGAAGAGCGCGCGCACGCCGGTGGCGGGGTGGAGCGAGAGGTTCTCCCCTAGGCCCGGCGCTCGGACGCCCTGGCGGCGCAGGAACAGCGGCGTGAGGATCGCGCCGCAGGCGACGATCACGAGGTCGCACTCGACGCGCAGGCGGCCGCCGCCGCTCGTGCGCGCCTCCACCGCGCGGGCCCTCCCCCGCTCGGTGACGATCCGCTCGGCCCGGCAGCCGGAGTAGGTGACGGCGCCCGCCTCCCAGGCCTTCGGGACGTAGGTGACTCCGGTGTGCTGCTTCGCTCCGGTCGGGCAGCCGAACGCGCACACGCCGGAGCCGACGCAGCCGCGCACGTTGCGGTGGATGAAGTCGCCGTGCCAGCCGAGCGCGTCGGCGCCGCGCTTGACGACGAGCGCGTTGCGCCCGGCGATCTCGGGGGGCACCTGCACGACGTTGATCTCGCGCTCCACCCGCCTGAAGAAGGGATCGAGCGAGTCCGGGGTGAGTCCGTCGAGGCCGAACTCCCGGGCCCACATCTCGAGCACCGGCGCCGGCGTGCGGAAGCAGGTCCCCGAGTTCACGGTCGTGGTTCCGCCGACCGTGCGACCCATCGGCATGACGATCGGGACGTTGCCGAGGGTGACGACCTGGCCCGCGTCTCGGTACATGCGGATCGTGCCCTCGCGCGGCCGGGCGTCGAAGTCCTCGGGGGTGAAGCGCTCGCCGTCCTCGAGCATCGCGACCCGCAGGCCGCCCTCGGCGAGCTCCTTCGCCACGGGAGCGCCCCCGGCGCCGGTGCCGATCACGCAGGCGTCGAAGCGGACGGTCCGGTCGCCCGCGATGCGGGCGCCGCGCTCGACGCGCACCTCGCTCGGGTGGAAGGCGCCCGTGCCGTCGGTGTAGGGCTCGGTCACGGCCGCCCCTCCCGTGCCCGCAGCTCCCGGGCGCGGCGGGCGTTCGCCTCCGCGTCGTAGCCGACCATGAGCATCACGCGGTCGTCTCCGTAGTAGGCGAGGAACGCCATGCCCTTGACCATCTCCGCGAGCTGGCGAACCTGGGCCGGGCCGCGGCTCTCCGCTATCTGCAGAAAGCGCGCGCGCTCCGCCTCGGGCAGCCGCCGAAGCCGGCGGCCGAAGCCGAGGGCGATCGGAGCCACCTCGACGGCGTAGAGGAGCGCGCGTAGAGCGGTGCGGTTCAGACGCGGCGAGTGCGCCATCCAGCGGTCGAAGAACTCGGCGGCGTCGGTCTCACGGACCGGCGGGAAGACCGGCTCGGGCGCGACGACCGTGTCGGTCACGCAAGCGAAGATCGAGGCCTCGCGGGGGGCGATCGCCGCGAACCTCATCCGAGCGCCGCCTCCTGGGACGAGGCGAGCTCGCGCACGGCCCGCGCCGCCTTGGCGCCGTCCCCGGCCTCGATGGCTGCCGCCGCGCGGAGGTAGGGGGTGGCGGGAGTCGCCAGCATCGGGGCGAACGCGTCCGCGTGCTCGAAGTAGATCTCGCGGATCGAGTTCGTCACGAGGACGAACACGATGTTCCCCGAGGCCTCGACGAGCTCGGTGAAGAACGCGAAGTCGAGGCTCTGGGCGTCGCCCTCATCCGCCTCGATCCGCGCCGCGATCTCGCCGAGGCGCGCGGCCTGTTCGTCGCTGCGGCGCTCCGCGGCGAGCCTGGCGGCCTCGGCGAGCATGACCCGGCGCGCCTCCATGACGGCCCGCAGCGTCCCGGGATCGAAGCGCCCGGCGCGCAGGACGAGATGGGCGAGCACGTCGAGGCCCCCGGCTGAGCGCCAGTCCCGGACCCGCATCCCGTCGCCCTGGCGGGACTCGACGAGGCGGAGCTGCTCGAGGCGCTTCACGGCCTCCCTCACGGAGGCCATGTTCACGCCGAGGTCTGCGGCGAGCCGGCGCTGCGTGGGGAGCATCTCGCCCGGCTCGTAGCGCCCGGCGAGCACGTCCGCGCAGAGAAGCCGGAAGACCTGATCGGAGACGAGCGACCGCTGGACCGGCATCCAGGCGAGTGTACCGATGTTCGGAACAATATGGGCCGCGCAACGATGGCCCCTGGCACCTGTTTTCAGCGGCGGCGCGCGGCCCGGACTGCGATCGCCGCGAGGCCCGCCGCTCCGGCGATCAGCCACAGCCAGGTGCGGCTTCCCGAATCCTCCGCACGCTCCTCCCCGGCCGGCGTGGCCAGCGCCGCAGGGGTCGCCGTGACCGCCTCGGGGGCCAGCGGCTCCCCCCGGCCGGACGCGATGTCCGCGCCCGCGACCGGCGGCTCCGGTCCCGGCCCGGCCTCCTGCGCTCGGCGCTCGGCTCGCTCCTTCGGCTCCCTGGCGACCGCCGGTGGCGCGGCCCGCGAGCGGCGCGCGGCCCGCTTGCGCCGCACGGGCCGGATCGGAAGCGGGCGGCGCTCCAGCGCCAGCAGCGCCTGCGCCGTGACCCAGACGGGCGTCTGCGAGCTCGTCCGCGAGTAGCGCACGCTGCCGTTCGGGGCCTGGAGCGAGCGCAGATAGCGCAGCGGGTCACGCCGGAGCTTCGCGGGGTCGCGGCGCACGGCGACGAGCCCCTGCACCGCCCAGGCCGTCGACTGGGCGTTGGAGGAGCGGTTCGCGAGCTGCCCGAAGCCGCCATCCGGGTTCTGGGCGCGGCGGAGGTAGGAGACCGCCCGGCGAACGGCCGGAGCACGGCCGCGGCCCGCCGCGGCGAGCGCCTGCAGCACCGCGCCGGTGTCGTCCACGTCGCTCGCCGCGCCCGGCGCGAACGGGAAGCCGCCGTCCTCGCGCTGGGAGCGCTCCAGGTAGCGCGCCGCCCGTCGCACCGCCGTCGACCGTGCAGGCTCGCCACCCGCGCGCAGCGCGAGGATCCCGAACGCGGTGAAGGCGACCTGGTCGTCCCATGATCCGTCGCGCCCGCGACTTCGGATCAGCTCGCGCACGAGGTCGCGCCGGCCGAAGCGCCGCGGGGAAAGACCCGCGGCCCGCAGCACGAGGATCGTCCGCTCGATGTCGCCCGTGTCGTTCAGGCGCCGAGACCCGGCCCGCAGGTAGTCGATCACCGAGCGCCGCCCGCGCTTCGCGTCGCGCGGGTTGACTCCGGCGGACGCGAGCCCGAGCGCCGTCCAGCCGGAGTGGAGCTGGGTCGAGGACTGGCGCGGGCCGCCGCCGAAGCCGCCATCGGCGTTCTGCGCGCGGTCGAGGTAGCGGACGGCACGGTCGCTCGGCGTCGCGGCGAGAGCCGGGCCCGACGTGCCGAGCGCGACCACGAGCATCGCCGCGAGCGCCGCCGCGGCGGCGGGAGCGGGCGCTGGCCAGCGCACGTCGAAGCGGCGGCGGTAGCGGCCGACCGCTCGCAGGAAGGCGGGCCCCAGCGCGAGGCAGAAGACGCCGTTGCCGATCGCATGAGCCAGGTTGTACGGGAGGGACGTCGCGGCGATCACGCCGTACTGCGCGAGCGTCTGGTCCGCCGCGTAGCTCCACTGGTACACGTCCATCACCGCGCCGAAGGCGAGTCCCGCGGCGGCGCAGAGGCCCGCCAGCGGGAAGCGGCCCGGCTCGCGCCTCAGGAACGCGCGCCCCAGCAGGCCACCGGCGATGCCGATTCCGCCCCAGGCGGCCATCTGCCACGGCGTCCACGGGCCCTGCCCGAGGAAGACGTTCGAGGCGAGCGCGGTGACGGCGCCCACCGCGAAGCCCGGGATCGGGCCGAGCGCCCAGCCGGCGAGCAGGACGATGTCGGTGGTGGGCTTGACGTTGGGGATCGCGGCAAACGCGAGCCGCCCGACGACCGCGAGCGCGGCGAGCGCCGCCACCAGGGCGAGCACGCGCGCGGGCGGCTTCGAGCGCTCGTACCAGGCGAAGCCGCCCGTGAGCGCGATCGCCAGCACGACGAAGGAACCGAGCTGCCAGCTCATCGGACCAACTCCTTGGAGATCAGGGCCGCGCCCTCCTCCGGGGTGAGCGCCCCGGTCACGCGCGCGGTCTCGGTTGCGAAGTGCCAGCCGCCGCCGAGCACGTCGGCCGCAAGCCCGTCGGCAATCACGACCCCCGGGCCCATCAGCACGACCCGCCGGGCGAAGCGCGCCGCGAACTCGGTGTCGTGCGTCGCCACGACGACCGCGGCGCCACCCGAGGCGATATCGGCGAGCCGCGCCGCCAGGGCGTCCTTGTGCTCGCGGTCCATCCCGCGGGTCGGCTCGTCGAGGCAGACGACCGCCCAGTCGCGCTCGCCGAGCGCGACCTCGAGCGCGAGCCGCTGCCGCTCGCCACCCGAGAGATCGCGCGGATTCGAGCGCTCGCGCCCGCCGAGCCCGGCACGCGCCAGCGCCGCGGGACCGGCCTCGTCCACGGCGTGCTCGTGCACCAGGTAGTCGCCGGGCGACTGGAGCAGGAGCGCCACGTCGCCCGCGCGCTCAACCCGGCCCCGGGTGGGCTCCGCGAGCCCGCGGGCGTGGCGCAGCAGCGTGCTCTTGCCCGCGCCGTTGCGACCCATGAGCGCGACCACCTCGCCGGCCTCGACCCGCAGGTCCACCCCGCGCAGGATCGCCGGGCCGTCGTGGAGCTCGTGCCAGACGCCGCGCAGCTCGAGCGCGGGCGGGGGCTTCCCTCGGCGCCGGCGCCCGTTCCCTCCCGGCTCGCTCGCCGCCGCCCGCCGCGCGAGCAGGCCGGCCCCGGACAGCGCCGCTCGCGCGTCCTTCACCGAGCGCGGCAGCGGCGCGAGCCCTGCCAGCGAGAACATCCGCGCCGCGGGCGTGGCGAGCCCGGGCGCCTCGGCAACCGCCCAGTCGAGGAACTCGGCCGGCGTCGCGTCGCAGGCGATCCGCCCGTCTCGCAGCGCCACGACGCGGTCGGCGGCGGCGAGGCAGCGCTCCAGCCGGTGCTCGGCGAGCAGCACGGTCGTCCCCCACTCCTCGTTGAGGCGCCGCAGCAGCGAGACGAGCTCGTCCGAGGCGACGGGATCGAGCTGCGAGGTCGGCTCGTCGAGCGCGAGCACCTCCGGATGCGGCGCCAGCGCCGCCGCAAGCGCCACCCGCTGCAGCTCCCCGCCAGAGAGCGTGTCGGTGCGCCGGTCGAGCAGGTGCCCGATCCCGAGCGCGAGCGCCGCCTCCTCCACGCCGCGGGCAACGGCCGCGGGCGGGTCGCCGCGGTGCTCGAGCGGCAGGGCGATCTCGGCCCGCACGCCGCCCATCACGACCTGCGCCTCGGGATCCTGGAACACGCTGCCGCACACCGAGGCGAGGTCGCTCGGCCCGTGCTCGCGCACCGAGACGCCCGCGATGCGGAGCGACCCGGACGCCTCGCCGCCGTGGAAGTGCGGCACGAGGCCCGCCGCGGCCCGCAGCAGCGTCGACTTCCCCGAGCCGGACCCTCCCGCGAGCACCACGAACTCGCCCGGCTCGACCGCGAGCGAGATCCCGGCGAGCGCGGGCCGCGCGGCGCCAGGGTAGGAGTAGGTCAGCTCCCGCGCGAGGAGTGCGGACTCAGGCATGGGCCACCCCCAGCCGGGCCGGGCGCCCCGCGAGCGGAGCGACCGCCGCGAGCGGCAGCAGGGCGCAGAGCACCGCGTCGAGCGGGCCGACGGGCGCGCTCACGGCCGGATACGGATCGAAGGTCCCGGCTCCCGCCGCGGCGGCGCCTGCAACCGACAGGGCGAGGACGAGCGCGGCTCCGCCCACGCGCAGGTCGTGGCGCGAGACGGGCGCCCGCGCCGCGCGGGCCCGCGCGGCGTGCGCGTAGCCGCGCACCTCGAGCGCGGCGGCGACGTCCACGGAGCGGTCGAGCGCGCCGGACAGCGCGGCCCGCGCCACCGCCGCCCGGCGCGCCGGGACGGCGCGGCAGCGGGCGGCGTCGCCCATGCGGGTCGCGTCGCGGGCCAGGACGGGCACGAGGCGGGTGGCGACCCCCGTGGTGAGCGCGCTCCGGTAGGAGACGCGACGGAAGAGGCGCAGAACCTCGTCGGGGTCGACACACGCGGAGAAGAGGCCGAAGACCATGATCAGCACCAGCACCCGCAGACCCGCGACGGCGCCGAAGGCGATCGCCTCGAGCGTGACGTCGAAGCGCTGGCCGAGCAGCACGGGCCCGCGCACGAGCAGCGTGTTGCCCTCGTGGTAGACGAGCGGGTTGATCACCGTGACGAGCACGGCGAGCGGCACGGCGAGCCGCGCGGCGGCCGCCATCTCGCCGCCGACCCGCGCCGCGAGGCCCGCGCCCACCGTAGCGGCGAGCCCCGCCGCCAGCACGAGCGGGTGGGTGTAGAGGAGCGGGACGAGCGCGAGCGCGGCGCAGAAGCCGACCCCCACCGACGCGCGGGCCGAGTGGAGCGCGGAGGCGCGCGGGCGGTAGACGGGGACGAGCCTCACCCCTCCTCCCCGACCGGCAGGCGCACGACCCCTTCGGGCGTGGCGGCGACGGCGAACGCGTCCCGCAGGGCGCTCTCCTCGAGCGCTCCGGCGGCCGCCAGCACGCCCGCGTCGTCGAGCCCGGTGACGAGCCAGATCGACTTCGACTCGGCGAAGCCCGTCGCGGCGAGGAGCCCGCTGCCGGCGGGCGCGGCTCGCGCGACGCGGGCGCGCTCGTCGAGCAGCTCCAGGCGGCCGTCGCGGAAGCGCGCGAAGACGCCACTGGCGGACGGCCCCTCGGTCATCGCGTGGAGCGACTGCAGCCGCGCGGCCCGCTCCCAGCGCGCCACCACGACGCGGATGACCTCGCGCCCGGCCGGCGAGCCGAGCACCGCGGAGGTCGTGCGCGCCCCGACGGCGGCGAGGCGCTCCCTGACCAGCGCGCAGGCCTCCCCCTCCGGGGACTCGCACTCGATCCTGACGGGCAGCCGCTTGCCCTCGACGCCGTGCGCGAAGGGCTCCGGGAAGGCGCCGACGATCGCCGGGATCTGCATCGCGGCGTCCCAGCGGCGGTGGTCCCAGGTCACGACGTCGCCGGGGTGGAGCTCGTACTCGTCCGCGCCCACCGACGACTCCATGCCGTTCACCCAGAAGAACCAGTCACGGCGCCCGCCGCCGCCGGCCGACCCGGCGAGGCCGTCGATCGAGTGCACGAAGCGCCCGCCGAAGCGCGTCTCGACCTTGCGCTCGCTGCTCAGCAGGCGCATCACCGTCTCCCCCTCGCGGACGGTGGCGGTCTCCACCGTGGCGAGCCGCTCGGCGCCGAAGTCCCGCGTCACGCGCACCTCGGCCCCGCCTTCGCGCTCCTCGCCCGGGCCGAGCCCGCAGCCCGGAAGGGCCAGGGCGAGCAGGCAGGCGGTCAGGGCGGCGCGGATCACCTGACGGCGACCCCCTCCGGGAACGAGCGGATGGCGCCCCGAAGCTCGGCGTGGACGCGGTGGCGTCCCGCGGGCAGGGCGAGCGTGGCGAGGCCGCGCTCGTCGGCGACGGCCGAGGCCGCGCCCGAGCGGACGGCCGCGCCCGCCGCGGGCGCCGCTTCGCCCTCGTCGTCGTAGGCGAGCACCCGCGCGGAGACGCCGCCATCGACCGCGCGGACGCGCAGGGCGAGCGTGCTCTGGCAGCCGCCCTCGCGGTCGAGGCGGCAGTGGAACCAGAGCACGCGCGCCCGGCCCCGGATCCGGCCGCGGCCGAACGGGCCGGACACCTCGCCTGCTCCGGTCGTGGCGAGGCGGTTGCCCACCTTGTAGACCCAGCCGCTGCGCCCGCGGGCGCGGTCGCGGCCGATCGCCCGCACGTACAGGCCGCCCGCGTCACGCGCCCGCCGCGAGCACGAGCCGAAGTCGCGCAGCGACACCCGCCGGACGCGCGAGCGGGTCAGCGCCGCGAGCGCCGTGCCGGCGGCCACCGAGCAGCGGCGGCGCCCGACGCGGACGGTCGCGGCCCGGGCGCGCAGCGTCTGGACCTGCGCGTCGCCGTTGCGCTTCACGACCATCTGCTCGATGACCGGCGGGGCCGCCGCGGCCGGCGCGGGAAGCGCGCCGGCCGCGACGGCGAGGAGAGCGGCCCGCCTCACCCGGTGACCCGGAAGCGGACCTGCTCGAGGTCGCGGTTGAGCGAACGGTCGAGCACCTTCAGGTCGACGATGTAGCGGGCCCCGTCAGGGAGCGACATGGGCAGGAGGTACGACCAGTCCGCGTCGTTCCCGAGGCGGATGAAGCGGGCGGACCCGCAGGAGCGCGGGCGGGTGAACACCTCGCGACTGCCGGACAGCCAGCGGCATCCGCCGCGGGCGATCAGGCGGACGCGCAAATACACCTGGTGGATGCCGCCCGCCTCCTCCACCGAGCCGCGCAGGAGGCGCGGCGCGCGCCGGTAGCGGCGGCCGTCGCGGAGCGTCGAGATCGTGGCGGACGGCGGCGTCGTGTCGGCGAGCGACTGCGGGGCGGTCGGCGACCCGCCGCCGTGCGGCGCGGGTGCCCCGGCGCGCGGCGTGTCGCACGCGCCGCTCCCCGGCTCGTACACGCAGACCTCGGCGGCGTTCGAGCGCACGGAGTCCGCTCGCTCCGCCTTGAGGCGCCGCGTCCCCGGCGTCGGGAACGAGAGCACGGCGCGCCCGTCCGCGGCGGTCTGCGCGCCGTGGACGGTGGCGTTCGCGACCGGTGCGTTCGTCTGGCCGTCGACGACCCGGACGCTCACCGGCTGCCCGGTCTCGGCCTTCTGCGGAGCGCTCAGGCGCAGCAGATGGGTCTTCGAGAAGTAGTCGTAGGCGAACAGGACCTCGTCGCCCTGGCCCACCTTCTGCTGGCAGCCTCCGACGCTGCTGGACTGCCAGTTGTGCGCGTAGCCCCAGTAGCGGCTGTTCCCGAAGTCGCTGGCGTCGGGGCCGATCGAGTCGATGCCGTAGTCCTGGAAGCCGGACTCGTACCACGTGCCCTGCCAGGGGAAGCCGTTCGCGATCGAGGCGTCGTCGAGCGCGGTCGTCATCGTCGGGCCCGGAGTGCTGCTGGCGCCGTTGTTCGTGCCGTCGCAGACGTGCCGGCCGTCCATGTCGATCGTCTTGGCGTCGGTCGTCACCGGGCCCTCGAAGGTCGTCTGCGTGAGCCCTTCGACGCGCAGGTTGACGGTGACCGGGACCGCCTCGGCGACGGGCGCGGCGGTCGCCGCGAGAGTGGCCGCGAGGACCAGTGAGCTTCGGATATGCATGAGTGCCTCCCCTTCCGCGAGGGATTCGTGGCGTGCGGCCGGAGGCAGGTCTCCTGACTCCCGGTTTCGCCTTCCCCGCGCCTTCCCGGCGAGCGACGCTCGCCAGTGGCCTTCGTGCGGGTGGCCTAGCCGGTCACAGTGGCGGGACCGCGCCGGATTCTCACCGGACTTCCCAAAACCACCGGCCCTATCGCGGCGGGAGGATACACCTCACCCGCGGGGGCGGGAGACCATCGCGACGCCGACGAGCAGGGCGGCGGCCGCCGCGCCGATCGCGCCCGCGACGACGGCGAAGGCCGTGTGGCGCTGCGCGTAGTCGATCGCGTCGGGCGCGAGCGGGATGGCGATCGCCAGCGCCGCGAGAAGCACCGCGGCCGCGGCCCAGCGCGGCCCGAGTTCGAGCGGGCGGCCGGTGCGCGCGGCGGCGGTGCGGCGGGCGTGGACGGCGCCGAAGGCGGCGAGGAACCACGCGCTCGCGACGAGGTAGCCGCCGAGGACGTCGCTCGGGTAGTGGCCGCCGCGGGCCACGATCGAGAAGGAGATGGCGAGCGTGAACAGCATGCCGAGGGCGGCCAGCGGCAGTCGGAGCACCGCGGGGGCGACGAGAACGGCCGCGAACGCGAGCGCCATCGACCCCGTCGCGTGCCCGCTGGGGAAGGCGGCCGCGTCGACCTGGTTGGGGCCGAGGAAGCGCTCGTGGCGTTCGAAGGCGAGCAGCGACTTGAGCGCCTGGGTCGTGAGCGCCGAGCCGCCGAGCAGGAGCGCGGCGACGAGCGCGCGCCCCGGGCGGCGGCGGGCGAGCGCGAGCAGCACCAGCGCGGCGGACATGACCGCGTAGGGCAGCGGGTCCGCCAGGGTGATGATGTCCTCCATCGCGCCCGTCCGCTCGAGCCCGACGAACCCGCGCAGCGCGGACCCGTCGGCCTCGCGCGCAGGCTCCCACCAGTAGGCGAGGACGAGCAGAACTACGAACGCGCCGGCGCACGCGGCGGCGCCGGCGAAGAGCCGTTTCGCGTCGCGATCCACGCAGCGAACCTAGCCGCTGGGGAGCCCGTTCGCGGCCAATTCACCCGCTACACTCCGCGCCGTCCTGCCGCCATCGTCTAGGGGACTAGGACGCCGCCCTCTCACGGCGGAAACCGGGGTTCGAATCCCCGTGGCGGTATCCAGAGAACCCGCTCTAGCAGCGGGTTTCTCGCGTTCAAGGGATGGGTGCGGGCCAGTATGCGGGCCAAGGCGTCCGGTCGAGCGCCCAACACATGGGGCCGCGATGGACTGGCTAACGAACGTGGTAGTGCCGGCCCTAGCGAGCGCGGGCATCGCCTGGATCGTCACCGCGGCGAAGGCGCGTGGCGAGCTCCGGAAACTGCGCGCTGAATACGGAGGGGCGCATTTCCAACACCGTCAGGGCGTCTACCACGATCTGTTGACCGCCGAGCGGAGGATGCGGCTGGTCTTGACGCAGGAAGGACACTCACCCGGCCGAGAGGGCTGGCAAGAGTTGGTCCGCACGTTCCATCACACCGTCAATGGCGTCATCATCGCCGGCACGCAAAAGGCCGCTGACGCCGCGCAGCGGATCGAGCGGGCTTATGGGGATCGACCGTCCGCCGAGACGGCGAGGGCCAACGTCGAGGAAATCCAGGGGGCGGCGCGCGAGTTCGTCGCCGCGGTGCGTGACGATATCGGGCGACTCGACCGCTTCGAGTGGCCCAAATGATCGTTCCGCCGCTGGCGCCTATACGGTAGCTATCAACCGTTTTACGGCCGAGGGGCCGGACGGCCACATACGGCGGTCGCAAGCGCGATCTGCCGAGGGGCGGATACCGGATTTGGTACCCCCGGTCAATGGCTCCGAGTTTGAGGGCTCCTACGCGAGGCGCGGGGAGCCTTCGCTTTTCGGAAGCCGCTCTCGGCGGGCGCTCGTCTAATGTCCGCCGCATGAACGAACAGCGGTTCTACGTACGGGTCCCGGCTGACTTGACGCCAGAGGAACGCAATGGGCTCTCACGCGCCCGGATTCAGGACCGGGGCATCATCGCCACGGGTGAGGCGAAGTGGCAGGGCGAGGGCAGATTGGACGAGGGGCCGTGGGACGAATCGCGCATCGTCGTCGTCGCTGCGGCGGATGCAGCCGACGCCAGTAGGCGAGTCGCGCGGGCGTTGGGTCGTGACGAGCCCAACGGCGGATTTGAGGTCGTGCAGGGTCCGGTCGATTAGCCGAGCACTTGCATCCCGTACGGAAACGTGCTTACCTTGTTGACGTGAACCCGTGGGCCATCGGCTCGGCGGGTTCTTTCGTTCCGGGGTCAGGGAGCCCTGTTGAGCGATGACCTTTCTAAGACTTCGGGGCTTGCCCCGGAACCGCTAAAGGGCACTCCCTGGCCGCTTTAGCTACGCATCGGCCCCCTGGCGACGGGCGGGCCGATGCGCTCTTTCCGTTGCGCGCACCTGGCGTCCCTAAGTGGGGCGAGCGTGTGTGCGAGGAACCCCCGGAGCGAACCCCTCGGCACTTTTGCAAGGCCGGCTGAGGCGGTAGGTCGGGGGCGACTAGACGACGGCGACCTTGCGCCTTGCGTGCATGTTCAACACGCAAGAAAGGACGTACCTAGTGCGCTCACAGCGCCAGCAGTTCACCGATCTCTGCGAGGAGGAGCGGTCGCTTCTCTCGCAGGGTGACGCCATTACCGCCAAGGCGGATTCCGAGGGCCGCGGGCTCCATCCCGACGAGGAGCGCAAGCACGACAAGATCGTCGCGCGCCTGGATGTTGTCCGGGGAGAGATGCGGACGCTTCAGTCCGATCTCTTTGAGGACGGCCCGCGCATGACGCGTGAAGCGGCGCTCAACGCGCGCGGTCACGGCAGCCGTGACGAGGAGGCGATCCGCGCGGGCGTGCTGCGTCCCGAGCATCGCTTTGTCGATTGGCAGGCCACCCAGCCGACGAACGGTTCCGAGGCCCTGCCGACATTGGCCGAGGCCGAGCGGTTCTCGCTCGGGCGGCTCCTGCGCGGGATGGCCACGGGCAAGTGGGACGGCGCGGACCTTGAACGCCGCGTGTTCTCGGAGGGCACGGACTCGGCTGGCGGGTTCCTGACTCCCGAGCTCCTGGCGGCGGTCGTCATCGACCGCGTAAGGAACGTCTCGCGGGTCATGGAGGCCGGCGCGACCACGGTTCCGCTCACGTCGGATAAGCAGTCGATCCCGCGTATCGCCGGGTCTATCGCGGGCGGTTGGCGCGCGGAGAACGCGGCGGTCACGGAGGATGACACGACTTTCGAGCGTGTCGTCTTCGAGCCGAAGGCCCAGGCGGTTCTGGCGAAGCTCTCGTTTGAGCTTGCCGACGACATGATCCCGGCCGGGTTCCAGGCCATCGAGAATGAGATTTTCCAGAGTCTCGCGCTCGAACTGGACCGGGTTGCGCTGCGTGGTTCGGGCACGTCGCCGGAGCCGAAGGGCATCCGGAATCAGAGCGACGTGGAGTTGCAGTCGCTCGCCACGAACGGCGCCACGCCGACGCTGGCGGACTACATCACCGCGGTCTACGGGGTCCGTAAGGACAACCTCGAACCGGACGCGACGCTGTGGAGCGCGCGGACGGGTGAGAGGTTCGCCAAGCTCACGGACACGACCAACCAGCCGATTGTGTTCCCGCCTGAGGTTGCGGATATCCCGCGCCTGACGACGAACCAGATTCCGGACAACCTGAGCCACGGCACGGCGACGGACGCGTCCGAGATTTACGTGGGGAAGTGGGATGAGTGCCTGATCGGCGTGCGGTCTGAGATTCGCTTCCAGATTCTCCGGGAGAGGTTCGCGGACAACATGCAGATCGGGCTCCTGGCCCACCTGCGCGCCGACGTGCAGTTGGCCCACCCGAAGGCGTTTGTCGTGGTGACGGGGGTCCGGCCGTAGTGCCGGCTGTCGGCTACCGTGCGGGCTACGTGGAGGAGACAATCGTCTCCTCCACGGCCCGGACGGCTAACGGTGATAGTGGCGTGCTCTCGGGTTGGGGCAGTTGTAACGCTATCCGCTTCCAGGTCACGGTTACCGCTGCGAGCGGTACTAACCCGAAGCTCAAAGTGTTCGTTGACGACACGCTCGACGGCACGAACTGGAATGAGCGCCGTGAGTTGGGGGAGATTACGGGTACCGGGATTGCGGGAGCCTCGCTCGTTGAGGACTTGGGCTCGTACTCGTACCTAACCGCGGATCGCATCCGGGTTAGGTGGGAGATCACCGGCACGTCGCCCTCGTTCACGTTCTCCGTCATCGCCGCCAGTCGCGCGGACGGGGCGTAGATGGCGCCGCGCAAGACGGGCGCTGCGGTTCGCGTCCGCATCCTGCCAGCGCGTGCGGTCGTCATCGACGGTTCGACGCGGCACGAGGGATGGGAGGGCGACGTACCCGCGGAGGATGCCGAGACGTTGATTGCCGAGGGCTACGTAGAGAGGGCGTCCAAGGCCGCTCCAAAGGTTCCTAAGCCCACGCGACCCAAGCGGACGCCCCGTAAGCCGCTGACCATTAGGGCCATTGAGGACGGCGAGGCCGAACGTGGCTAACCGTTCACTTCGCCGGGTGAGGGCGGATGGCTGACGCCCCGGACGGCGCCCCGACGTTCGTCATCGAGCACGTCGTCGTTACCCAGGACGAACCCCTACACCTAAGGGAGTTCGTAGAGCACTACCTCGCCCGCTGCGATGCGGCGAGCGAGGAACACCAACGCAGCGAGTAGAAAGGCGCTTTTATCTTGGCGGTGCCCGCGCGTGGTGGCCGGGGATACGAACCCGCCAAAGGCTGCGGTCGGCTGGCGACGACTGCGGCAACCAGACGGCTGGCCGCGGGGCGTGGTGGTTGGTACTCCTGGCCCGCCCCGCGCCGGCCGTCACCACAAACTAACTAACCAGGAGAACTACGTGAGTCATGAACTAGACGAGGCGCTCGCCGCGCAACGGTCGATCACCCTAACCCTCGTTGACGGCACCGGCGTCTACCGGACGCTCGCGGTGACATCGCGCGAAGAGCACGAGCTCTGGTATCACCTATGGGGACTGCCGCGCACCGTGCGCCGCTACGACAGCCGGCGCAATGGCCCGAACGGATTTAGTTACCCAGGCAGGCCCTCACAGTACGAGCGCGCCGTCGCGCATGTAAGGCACGATTGAGCCTCTTTTCTTGACCGCAGACGCGCCGAGCGCCGCAGACCCCACGACGGCCAGGGGGGCGCAGTCCAGCGAGTATGGGCCGAGGGGTGCGACCGGCTCAACCCTGGCAACACCGACGCGCTAAGAAATGAGGCGTCGCATTGATTCGACCAAGGGTAACTACGGGATCGGCCAGCGTGCCCGCGTTACAGGGACCACGAACCGACCCGCGGCTGCGAACGTGCAAGGGCTCGCCATCTTCAACACGACCACGGGCGACCACGGGCGACCACGAGGGCTCAGGCGGTATGACCGTGGAACGCGCTCTACTAGTGACCCCGCTTTAGGTTTCGGAGCCTATCTACAATCGAATCGAGCTGGTATGTCGCCTTTAGTATCTCCTTTGTCACGTCGAGTGCGACTTCCACCTCCTCCTGGGCAACTTTCAGGTACTCCCGAGACTCAACGTGCGCGGCATCGTTGCCAAGCAGACGCAATTCGTCAAGGCCATCAAGCAGCGCGCGTGGTAGGACGACCTGTCCACCTAGCGCGGCAATTCTCTCTTTGAGGTTGGTGCCTTGCGCTTGCTGGTCTAGGCAGACTTCCTCAAGGGTCTTGCGGACCATCATCGCACTCGCCACGTAGCATGAATTCGCATGGCAAGTAGCTGCTTCATCTAATGCCCGGAGGACGTTTTCCGGCAGGGCACTAGTGTCAAGGTCGATGCGCTCAACAGGATAAGTGGCGAGTAATGTGACCTGCTCCGACTGCGGCTCGTCATAAACGACGAAGATGTGTGCTCGGCAGTCCTGGTTTGGGCATAGCCTTTGGCCAGCCGCAAACGACTGACTTTGCTCCCCCGCACGAAACTGAGCGTCGTTCTCGGCGGCTGGCTCAAGCGTCACTCGATCGAGGCAGCCAGGGCAACGGACCCGTATCGGCGCTTGCGCGCGATTGCCGGCTCGGGTGATCTTACGTAGCAGCATTCTTCGGGAGGATATAGTGCCAAGCTCGCCGGACGACACCTGTCCCGCCATCGGGCGCCGCCCGTAACCGTTGCCCAGCCGGCACGGCGTAACCTTCCCTCGGTGACCATCCCACGCGAAGCACGCCGACGCCTGCTCCGGTCCTACCTAGCGACACTACGCCGCAGGTATCCCGCCCAGCACGTCCGCATCCCCGAACTCGACGGCGACCCGTTCCCCGACATGGCGTCGCGAACCCGGCGAGCTAAGTAACCCGCCCTACCACTTACGCTAGGGCCTAGGCCAACGCGTCCAGAAAGGCACGCGCTCGCTTCTCGTCTCGCTCGGCCAGGTGGTCCCCTTCGATCATGGCCGCGCTCGCCCGTTCACCAATCGTCCGGCGCAGTTCGTGCGGGCTGAGTCGTTCGGTGAGGTCGTCTGCAATTATCACTATCTCGCCGGGCTCCGCACGGACACCGCTTCGCTCCCCGTGGAGTCGTGTGGTCGGTTCGATACGAACGTCCAACCTGCCTTCCCCGGTCGCGATCTCGGTCAATGCGCCGGAAAGTTCCTGGCCAAGAATCAGCGCTGCATAGCCGTCGATCCATGTAGGAATTCGCAGCGTGGCGGTAGACCAGTTCGAGCCAGGGGTCCATTGCATCGTCGCATTGCGCCAGTGGATGGCATGGTCGTATGACTCGGGCATGTTCCGAGGATTGCAATTCCACCGGATAGACCGGGCCGACACGTTTGCGGGGGGCGGCCTCCGATTTTTATAAAATGGCGACCCGCCAGACACCCGCCAACTCCGCAAGAAAAAATCCCCGATTTCCACCCGGGTTTCCGGGTTTCCCCGCCTCCGTTCCGCATACCCCCTAGGGGTACCGGAGTCTAGCCGGTCCTCGACCACGGCCGCACGCACACCCAACCTGGCCCCATACCCCCGTCCCGTATACCCCTGAGACGCGCTGTGCGCGCTCCTGCGGCCATCTCACTAGAAAGGTGTAGCCCTGAGTCGAAACAAGGAATCACCGCAGGAGAAGCGCCGAGAAGCCCGCCGCTATAAAGGGCTCCCCCGCCTAAAGCGCAGCACGCTTACCCCGCTCAACCGCAAGACTGACGAGGCCGACCAGGACCCGGCGCCGGGGCCGCGCGGTGGCCGTTCCGTCTACGCCGCTCCCGACGTGTCGATATGAGTCGGGCTATCGAGCGGCCCGAGCTCAACTGAAACGGCGCGGCGATGCCGTGGGCAAAGCTGAATGACCGGGAGGCGTTCGATCCCGTATGGCGAGAGCACGGACTAGAGGCGGCTGGCCTCTACCTGCTCTCGCTCGCCTACTGCGCCATGTATCTGACCGATGGGCGCGTGGACCAGGTATGGGTCGATTCGATGCTGGCCCGTCCCGGCGTCGATCAGGAACTACCCCGAAAGCTCGTGCGCGCCGACAAGTGGCGGAAGGTGAAGGGCGGCTATCAGATCGTCGGCTACCTAGAGAGCAACATGAGCGCGTCCCAATGGCGAGCGCGGCAGGAGGCCGGCAGGAAGGGTGCTGCCTCCCGTCATGCGTCCCGTAGTGCGTCTGCTAGTGCGTCACGCACTACTGAGCCTGAACCTGAGCCCTGAGCCAGACCTTCGGCCATAGACGGCCCGGCAGAGAAAGAGGCAATGAGGGAACTGCTCGAATCCGCGGAGCGATGGACTCCGCGCGACGGCGAATCCGTCGAGGGCGTCGTCATCCGACTGTTGCACCCTGGCGCCTATCTCGGCCGTAGCGTGTTGCTCCGGCGCGAAGATGGCGCTCACGTCCTCGCCGACGCTCACCCGAAAGAAGGGCACGCCGTTCTAGCCCGTGAACTTGAGCGCGCTGAGGTCATCGCGGGCGACCGCGTACGACTGACGTTCAACGGTTGGCGCGCCAACCGCGACGGCGAGCGCCGCTACCGCTCCTACAGCGTCGCGGTGCTCCGAATATGACCGCAGAGACGTTCCGCGCCACGCAGGCCGTCGAGCGGCCGGCGCAGCAACAGCGAGCACGGCCGACGCTGAGGCTGGCGCTCACGCGCGCCGAGGCGGCCGAGGCGTTGGGCATGAGCATGGACAGCTTCGAGCGATACGTGCAGCCCGAGCTCCGGCTGGTCCGCCGTGGGCGCCTGCGCGTGGTGCCCGTGCGAGAGCTTGAGCGGTGGCTAGAGGCCAACGCCGAGCGGGCGCTCGGGTAACCCGACTTGCGCGCGGCCAGTCGTGGGCGTAGAGTCGCGGTGCCCGAACTCAACGGGGCGGCACCGCTGACACGGCCCGCCCCCGGCACCGGAAAGGTGATTCCCGATGCAGCTTCAGAATACCTTGCAGGGTTCGCAAGACGATCTGCGATGGTGGCTCCAAATCGCGGACGCGATGACGGACCTTCACGACGCCGTACACACGGCGACCTGTCCCCTCGGCCCGGAGGAGTACCCGCCAAGCGTGCTCGACGTAATCGACCGTTCGGCGCAAGCGATCCTGGCCGCGACGGCCGAGATTCGCGCTGAGGATGGCGAGCGATGACGGCCGCTGAGCGGGAGTCGGCGCGCGACGTTCTCTCGTTGGTCGAATGGGAGTCGGACGAAATGGAGGGAACCGGGCTCGGCGCGCTGTGGGCCGAATGGCGTGACGAGCTACGGACGATCATCGACACGCAGCCCGAGGCGGTGGCGTAATGGCCGAGTACCCGGAGCGGTGGAAGGCGCATCGCGCCAAGCGCAGGCCCGACCTTGAGGTTTGCTTGGAGTGCGGGCGCGAGGTCGCGGCTGACGGCCTACCGGATACCTGGCACGTCGTCACGGATAGCAGCAGCCAAGTGGTGGGGTTCCTTTGCGAACGGCACCCCGAGGTCGCTGCGGAGTGGAGCCCGTAATGGCCGCCGGCATCGAAACCCGCCACGCTCGCGCCTGCCGCTCACGTAGCGGCGGGCGCTGCTCGTGCGAGCCGACCTTCCGCGCTCGTGTTTGGAGTCAGAGTGACGGCAAGCGGATCATGCGGACGTTCGCCAATCGCACCGAGGCCGAGACGTGGTACCACGACGCGAAGGTCGCGGTGCGGCAG
>DATMJO010000023.1:0-32846 GCA_035553855.1 Thermoleophilaceae bacterium
ACCCGAAGCCCGTCCCGGTGACGAGCGGCGGCGGCGACTCGAAGGCGTCGGAGACGAAGGCGTCCGGCGGCAAGGCCTCCGGCTCGGGCGGTGAGAACGGCGGCCCGCAGAAGGCCCCGCCGAACTCGCCTCGCAAGAAGAAGAAGCGCTCGGGGCGGAGACGCTGATGGCCGACAACTTCGCGGAGGCCGAGGGGTCCTCGATCGGCGAGGCCAAGTGGGCCGCGGTGAAGGTGCTCGAGAAGCGCTTCCCCGGCCTGGACGCGGATGCCGTCGAGTTCGAGGTGCTCGCCGAGGGCGACCCCGACGCCGGCGAGCCCGCCCGCGTGCGCGGCGAGTTGGACGTCGCGTCCTGGGAGCAGCACGCGGACGAGCTGCCCGAGGAGCCCGTCGAGCGCGTCCGGGCGCTCGTCACACGCGTCTGCTCCGCGCTCGACCTCCGGGCGAGCGTCGACATGGCGGAGGACGACGAGGAGATCCGGGCGACGGTGAACGGCGAGGACCTCGGGCTCCTGATCGGGAAGCACGGCAACACGATCGACGCCCTGCAGCACCTCGCCCACCGGGCCGCGTTCCGGGGCTCGGACGTGCGGCGGCGGGTGGTGGTGGACGCGGCGGGCTACCGCGAGCGCCGCGAGGCTGCGCTCCAGCGCGCGGCGGAGCGGGCCGTGAGCGATGCGCTCGACTTCGGACGCGCCGTGGAACTGGAGCCGATGTCGGCCGCGGAGCGCAAGATCGTCCACCAGTACCTGGCGGAGCGCGCCGAGGTGGAGACCCACAGCGAGGGCACCGAGCCGGACCGTCGGCTCGTCGTCTCACCGCTCCGCCCCGGCGCGTAGCCACGTGAAACGGCCTCGGGCCGGCACCTCGTAGCCACGTGAAACGCGCCATGGCAGCATCCACACGGATGGCGCCACCGCCCGAGATCGAACGGCTCGCCGAGCGCTACTCGCTGCCGGCGGGAGCGGCGGCTTCGCTCGCGTCGCTTGCCGCTGCGCTCGCGCGCGAGGCGGACCCGCCCACGACGATCCGCGAGCCCGCGGACGTGATCGACCGCCACCTCGCGGACAGCCTGGAGGGCCTACGCATCCCCGCCCTCGCCGGGGCGGACACGATCGCCGACCTCGGTTCCGGCGCCGGCTTCCCGGGCCTCCCGCTTGCGATCGCGCTGCCGGGGTCGCGGGTGGATCTCGTCGAGTCGCAGCGTCGCAAGTGCGCGACGATCGAGCGACTTGCCGCGGCGGCGGGAGCCTCGAACGCGAGGGCGGTTCCGGCGCGCGCGGAGGAGTGGGCGCGAGCCGAGGGGGGCGGGGCCTACGCGACCGTGACCGCGCGCGCCGTGGCCTCCCTGGCCGTCCTGGTCGAGTACGCGGCGCCGCTCCTACGCCACGGGGGCGTGCTCGTAGCCTGGAAGGGACGACCCGACCCGGCGGAGGAGGAGGCGGCGGCGGCGGCTGCCGCGCTCGTGGGGATGGCACCGCAAGCCACCACCACCGCGAGCCCGTTCCCGGGCGCCGCGCGCAGCCTCTACGTCTACTCGAAGGTCAAGGACACCCCGGGCTTCGTCCCCCGCAGGGCGGGGATGGCGAGCAAGCGGCCGCTGATTCGGCACAGGTAGCGGCGAACCTCAGGCCTCGACCTCGGGTACAGCCAAGGGTTCGGGTCCGAACGGTCGTTCGCCCCACGGGGTCTGACCGCCCTCCCCGCTACCGTCGCAGGCTCGATGGGAGCCGTCTACGCGATCGCAAACCAGAAGGGCGGGGTCGGCAAGACCACGACGGCGGTCAACCTGGCCGCGGCGATAGCCGACGCCGGCCAGGACTCGCTGCTCGTCGATCTCGATCCGCAGTGCAACGCCACGGTCGGCGTGGGCCTCGCCAAGGACCTCAGCCCGAACGTCTACGACTGCCTCGCCGGCGACGTCACGCTCACGGAGGCCGCCTGCGACACCGGAATCGAGCGCCTGCGCGCGGTCCCCTCCACGCCGGACCTGGCCGGAGCGAACGTCGAGCTGCCGCGCCTCGCGGGGTCCGAGACCCGCCTGCGCGAGGCGCTGGGCGGCGTTCGCGACGACTACCTGCTCACGCTGCTCGACTGCCCGCCGTCGCTCGGTCCGCTCACGGTCAACGCCCTCGTCGCGGCCGACCGGGTCATCGTGCCGGTGCAGACCGAGTACTTCGCGCTCGAGGGGCTGGCCGGGCTGCTCGACACGCTCGGCCTGATCCAGCGCGAGCTCAACCCGCGCCTCACGGTTGCCGGGATGATCCTCACGATGCACGACGGCCGCACGCGGCTCGCTCAGGACGTCGAGCGCGAGGTTCGCGAGCACTTCCCGGAGCTCGTCTTCGACACCGTCGTCCCGAGGAACGTGAGGGTCGGCGAGGCGCCGAGCTTCGGCGTCCCGGTAATCCGCCACGACCCGCAATCGAGCGGCGCGGTGGCGTACTTCAAGCTCGCGAAGGAGGTTGCGGCCCGTGCCTGAGCAAGCCGCGGCGAAGGCCGCCGGATCGACCGCGAACCGGGGGATGGGCCGCGGCCTCGCCGCGATCCTCACCCGCGCCGTGCCGGAGGAGGACGTCCTCCGGCAGCTTCCCGTGGACCTCATCCGCGCCAACGAGCACCAGCCGCGGAAGGAGTTCGAGGGCGACGCGCTGCTCGCGCTCGAGCAGTCGATCCGCGCGAACGGGATCCTCCAGCCGCTCGTCGTGCGCCCGCTCCCGGGGGGCACGTACGAGCTGATCGCGGGCGAGCGCCGCCTGCGCGCGGCGAAGATGGCCGAGCTCGACACGGTGCCCGCGATCGTGCGCGAGACGGCCGACGACGAGCGCCTTGCGCTGGCGCTGGTGGAGAACGTCGTGCGCGAGGACCTGAACCCGGTGGAGGAGGCGCGCGCCTGCGCGATGGCCGTGGAGGACCTGGGCCTCACGAAGGAGGACCTCGCGAAGCGCCTCGGCCGCAACCGCGTGACGGTGTCGAACCTGATCCGGCTCCTCTCCCTGCCCGACGACGTGCTCGCGATGCTCGAGCGTCGCGAGCTGTCGGAGGGGCACGGGCGCGCGCTGCTCGTCTGCCATGACCACACGGAGCGCAGGCGGCTGGCGCGCGCAGCGGCGGATGCGGGCTGGTCGGTCCGCGAGCTCGAGCGCCGCGCCCGCGCGGCGCAGGCGGGCGACGTGCCGTCGAAGGCCCGGCGCGAGCTGCACCCGGACCTCTCCGACGCCCTGGCGGCGGCCGGCGACGCGCTCACCGCGGCGCTCGGTCGCGAGGTCAAAGTGAAGCCGAAGGGTGCCCGCTTCCGCGTCGAGCTGGAGGTCGAGGACCCCGCCGAGGCCGTTGCGCTGGCCGAGCGCCTGCTGCGCTGACGCTCCCCTCCCCGTCGCTACAATCGGCCGTCGCAACGGGCGATTAGCTCAGTCGGTTAGAGCGCTTCTCTGATAAGGAAGAGGTCCCTGGTTCGAATCCAGGATCGCCCACTGCTTGGAGCCCGCGGGCCAGGGTTCAGCGCGCCGCCCCAAGGCACGCCCGTCAGCCGACGGGTCCTCAGCGGCGGATCGTGACCGGCACGCCCGGCCCGATGCGCGCGCCGAGCCACTCGATGGCCCGGTCTCCCAGGCGGATGCAGCCGTGCGACACGGCCGTCCCCAGCCTCCCTCCGATGTTGGCGCGGCCGTGCAGGGCGATCTGGCCGGGGCCACCGTCGAACTCCTGGAGCACGCCGGAGCGGGCGCTGATCGCGAGCGCGAACGGAGCGCCGGGACGGGTGGCCGGCAGACGCACGTTCTCCTCCACGAAGTACCGTCCGAGTGGCGTGGGCGTGGATTGCCGCCCGACGATCGCCCGGTAGCTGCGGAGCCGTCGGCCGTCCCGGTAGACGAGCACCCGCCTCGCGCTGCGGTCGACGACGACGTGCCACGGAGTGATCGAGCGCCGCGTTCCGGACGCGACGATCCAGCCATCGCGGGGCGGTGGCCTGCGCCCGAGCGCCCGGCCCGGGAGCCGCACGCGAAGCCACGTGCGCCCGCGCCGGTCGATTACGTTCGCGAGTACCGGCAGCACCGTGCGGGCGCCCGTGAGCGGACGCCTCGCACGGATCGACGACAGCACCTCGGAGCCGGCATCAGGGCGATCGCGGACGTTGTGGGTCGCGAACACGGCGACGGTCTCTTGGTGCGACGCGACCCCCGCGCCGCCCGACGCCTGCGCGGCGTAGGGGGCGCAGAGGGGCATGAGCAGCGAGCACGCGGCGCTCGCCAGTGCCCGACTCATCGAGTTCAGCCCGTGAATCCGCCGGGGGTGCGCGGGCGCCTGGACGGCGATCTGTCCACCCTGCGACTGGCCGACCGGCACGACCGGAAGCGCATGCGGAGCGTGGCGGCGCGGGTGCCGTCGGTGAACGTGACGCGCGCGGTCACCGTGCGGATCCCGGCCTGGGGCTGCACCACCGCCTCGAACGGGGATCGCCCGTCGCGCGCGATCACGCGCCGCCCCAGGGAGAAGACCACGCGGCGGATGGAGAGCCCGCTGACGGCCACGCGGAACGGCCCGCGCACGCAGCGACTCGTGCCGAACTCCGTGATCAGCCGGGCGACCGAGCTCGGCACGGTCGTGAAGAGCGCGGCTCCGTTGCCTGCGCCCGTGCCACCGCCCGTGCCGCCACCGTCACCGCCCGTGCCGCCGCCGTCACCGGGGGTGCCGCCGTCACCGGGGGTGCCGCCACCGCCCGGCGTGCCGCCGGCGGTCGCACAGCGAGCGGCCGTGATCGTGTCGTTGATCAACGTGACGGCGCCGTTGCGCGCAAGCGCCCGGCCGTTCATCGTGACGGCGTCGTTCATGGAGATCGAGGTCAGGGCGAGGATGTTGCCTGCGAAGACCGAGGCCGATCCGAGCGTCGCGGAGCTTCCGATTTGCCAGAAGACGTTGCATGCCTGGGCGCCGTTGACGAGGCGCACGCGGCTCGCCGACGCGGTGGTCAGCGAGGTGCCGGCCTGGAAGATGAAAACGGCGCCCGGGTCTCCCTGGGCGTCGAGCGTGAGCGTGCCCGTCAGCCCCAGGGACGAGCCGGACCTGTAGACGCCGGGTGTGAGCAGAAGGCCTCCGAGATCGCCGGAGACCGCCAGTGCCGGCCCGCGCCCCGCGGCATCGTTGTAGGCGGTCGTGAGGTCCGCCTGCGCCTGGGCGGCGACAGCGTCAGCCGCGTGGATCGTCCCGTTCACGGTGCCCGGCGGGAAGCCCGTGATCGCGGTCCCCGGATGCACGCCCAGGTTGCCGTTGATCGTCGAGGGGCCCGTGTTCGTGACGGTCGAGCCCGCCAGGACCGCGAAGCTGTCAGCGGTTCCGAGTCCGACCGGCGCCTGTGCGGCGGAGGCCTCGCTCACGAGCAGAGTGAGCGCCACGAGCGCCGCAACGGCGACCGCAACGGCCCCGCGGATGCCCCGCGCCTGGAGGCCAAAGGCCCTGCTGGAAGTCGTGGGATGCATGGAGTGAATCTCCTCGCTCGTCATGTGGTGAGCCGCCGCAGCCTCGCGATCGCGAGGCGCTCCTCCCTCGGTATCCCTGCTCAACATAGCATGATTTCGTCGTCATGAATCGTACAGTATCCTGTCGAGGGTGGCGGACGAAACGCGGCCCGGCTGGGCATTCCTGACGAACCACGCCCGCGCGCTCGTGCACATCGCGCTCGACCCGGGCATCCGGCTGCGCGACATCGGCGAGGGGATCGGCATCACCGAGCGCGCGGCGCATCGCATCGTGGCGGACCTCGTCGCCGCCGGCTATGTGACCCGCAGGCGGATAGGCCGTCGCAACCACTACACGGTCAACCACGACCTCCCTTTGCTCGACCCGGTCGCCCGCGAGCGGACCGTGGGAGAGCTCCTCGCGGTGCTCGGAGGCGGCGCCGAGCGCTCCGGCCCCACAGGGGGATGAGGCATCCGATGGGTCGCGGGCCTGGAGCCGGTGAGGCGGCCTCTCAGCGCCCGCCTTCGCGCGCAAGCACGACCCCCGCGTTCTCGGCCGCGCGCACCCCCCGCTCCATGAGGAGCCTCCCGTCGCCGCGCGCGGCGGCCACCAGCGCGCCGGCCCCGGAGGAGGCAGCTTGGCGCAGCGCGAGCCCGCGCGGCCGCGCGCCGCGCGCACCGAGGGTGAGCCCGTAGGCAAAGCGGCGCCGCAGGAACGAGCGCCGCGTCAGCCGGGCGGCACCGATCACGTGCTCCACCCGCGCGTCGGGCACGTAGCGCACGCGGAGGCCGGCGCGGGCGAGCGCCCGCTGGGCCTCGTCCTCCTCCGAGAAGAACACGCGCCGGCCCGAGTGCCCGAAGGCCGGGTCGAAGCCGCCGCCGGCGGCGAGCGGCTCGACACGGAAGGAGATGTTCGCCCCGTACACCGTCGTGACCTCCGGGTCGAGGTCGCGGACCTCCGGGCCGAGGTCGAGCAGCGTCAGCGCGGGCAGGATCGCGGGCGAGAGCCACGGCGGGGGTGCGACCTCGAAGCGTGGGCGGATCGGCCCGCCGATCACCGCGACCCTGTCCGGCGCCTCGCCCCAGCGCCGCGTGAGAGCCTCGTACCAGCCCGAGTCCACCACGGCGTCGTCGTCGACGAACGCGATCACCGGAGCGGGCGACCACGAGAGCGCGAGGTTGCGCGCGCGGGAGAGGCCGGGAAGCGTCTCCGCGAGGACCACGCCGCCCGCCGCCGCCTGATGACGGGCGACCTCCGCCGCCCCGAGCCCGCTCGTGACGAGCGCGAGCATGCCCTCGGGAACCTGCGCGCGGAGCGCGGCGAGCGACTCCTCCACCTGGCGCGGCTCGCGGTTCGTGCACACCGCGACGGCGATCCCCTCGGTCACGGAACCAGCCTAGAGAGCCGCGAACCCGGCGGGATGCCCGCCCTCTACACTGGCACTCCGATGCAGGAAATGGTCATCTACGGGGTCAGCTTCGACATGGTCGGCAAGCAGCCGATCGTCCTGCTCAAGACCCGCGACGGGAACAAGTTCCTGCCGATCTGGATCGGCCATCCCGAGGCGGCGGCGATCCTCATGAAGCTCCAGGGCGCCAACACGCCGCGTCCCATGACCCACGACCTCATCTCGGACGTGCTGGGCGAGCTCGAGGTCCAATGCACGCGTGTCGCGGTCACCGAGCTCAAGGAGAACACCTTCTACGCGCAGATCACCCTCCAGCTCAACGGCAAGGAGGTGGAAATCGACTCGCGCCCCTCGGACGCGCTCGCCCTGGCAGTCCGGACGGGCGCTCCGATCTTCGCCGCCGAGGACGTCATCGCCGAGTCGGGCATCGAGTTCGAGGCCGAGGTGGGCGAGGACACCGAGGAGGTCGTCGACCGCTTCAAGGCCTTCCTCGACGAGGTCAACCCCGAGGACTTCGCCGCCGGCGAGAGCTAGCCCGCCGCGGCCGCGCGGCGTTCGAAGGCGTGCTGCAGGATCCGCCCGACCAGGGCGTCGAAGTCGATCCCGGCCGCCTCCGCGGCCTGCGGAAGGAGGCTGGTCTCGGTCAGGCCGGGGATCGTGTTCAGCTCGAGCACGAACAGCTCGCCCGCCTGCTCGTCGTACATGAGGTCCACGCGGGCGAAACCCGAGCAGCCGAGCAGCCGATAGACCGCGAGCGCGATCTCGGCCGCCCGCGCGGCCGTCTCATCCGGCAGCGCCGCCGGGCACTCGAACGTCGTGCGCCCGATCTCGTAGCGGGCCTCGAAGTCGAAGAAGTCCTCCTCGAGGGGAACGGCCTCGACGATCGGCAGCGTCACCGGCCCCTCCTCGCGGTCGAGGATCGACACCGCGAGGTCGCGGCCGTGGACGTGGCGCTCGAGCAGGACCTTCCCGTCGTAGGAGAACGCGGCAAGGAGCGCGGCGGGCACGTCGGCGGGGGTGCGCGCGAACTTGATGCCGAGCGCCGAGCCCTGGCGCGCAGGCTTCACGACGATCGGGAAGTCGAGCCGCTCGGCCATCGCCGGGAGGGCGTCGGCGGCGCCGAGCTCCTTGAAGGCGGTCTCGTTGAAGGCGAAGAAGTCGGGCGTCGGTATCCCCGCGTCCACCATCAGGTGCTTCGTCACGACCTTGTCCGACGCCAGCGCGCTCGCCAGGACGGGCGAGCCGGTGTAGGGGATGCCCAGGATCTCGAGCAGCTCCTGAACCGTCCCGTCCTCCCCGTCACGGCCGTGGAGGGCCACGAACGCCACGTCCGGGGAGGCCTCGCGAAGCCGCTCGATCAGGTCGGCGCCGGCGTCCACGGAAACGACGACGTGACCCAGTCGCTCGAGGGCGTCCTCGACGCGCGCGCCCGAGCGGAGTGAGACCTGCCGCTCGAGGGAGGTGCCGCCCTTCAGGACGGCGACCCTGCTCACCGCGATGCGCGCCGCTTGATCGGCACGACGTCGGCCACCGCCGCGTCCTCGGCCGGCGCCTCCTCGGCCGGCGCGCGCACGACGCGGTGCTCGCCGGTGAGCGTGCCGTAGAGAGCCACCTGCTCGGCGACGACCTTGCCGATGCGGCGCACGCCCTCGCGCAGGTCGTCCTCGCTGCAGGCGGAGAAGTTGAGGCGCATCTCGTTGCGGCCGCGGCCGTCGAGGTAGGCGGCCTCGCCCGGCACGAACGCCACGTTCTCGCGCAGGGCTCGGGCGAGCAGGTCGGTGGTGTCGATGAAGTCGGGCAGCGTGACCCACACGAACAGGCCGCCGCACGGACGGGTCCACTGGGCCTCCGGCGGGAAGAACTCCGCGAGCGCGTCCAGCATCGTGTCGCGCCGCGCCCGGTAGAGCTCGGTGAGCGAGTCGACGTAGTCGCGCCAGCGCCCGCGCTCGAAGTAGGCCTGAACCATGAGCTGGGAGAGCGTGGAGGTGCAGAGATCGGCCGCCTGCTTGCCGAGATTGATCTTCTCCAGCACGGCAGGGGGCGCGGCCACCCAGCCGAGCCGGATCCCGGGGGAGAGGATCTTCGAGAACGTCCCGAGGTACATGACGTACACGCCGCGGTCGAGCGCGCGGAGCGTGGGCAGCGTCTCGCCTTCGTAGCGGAGCATCCCGTACGGGTTGTCCTCGAGGATGAGCAGCTCGCGCTCGCGGGCCACCTGCACCAGGCACTGCCGGCGCTCGAGCGACATGGTCACGCCGGCGGGGTTCTGGAAGGTGGGGATCGTGTATACGAACTTCGGCCGGCGCCCCTCGCCCTCAAGCCGGTCGAGCATCTGCTCGAGCAGGTCGATGCGCATGCCGTCGGAGTCGACGTCGACCTGCACCACCTCCGCCTGGTAGGAGCAGAAGGTGGGTACCGCGCCGGGGTAGGTGGGAGCCTCGGCGATGATCACGTCACCGGGATCGATCAGCGTCTTCGTGACGAGGTCGATCACCTGCTGGCCGCCGGTCGTGACGATCATGTGGCCGGGATCGACGTGCATCCCCTCGGCGGCCATGACCTGCTGGATGCACTCCTTGGTCTCGGCGAGTCCCTCGGTCGGGCCGTACTGGAGGGCCTTCGCGCACGAGTGGCGCGCGATGCCGGTGGTGACGGCCGCGAAGGTGTCCGGCGGGAAGGTGCTGGTGTCCGGCAGGCCGCCCGCGAGCGAGATGACCTCGGGCCGCGCGGTGATGGCCATGAGATCACGCATCGCCGAGGACTTCATCACCCGGGTGCGCGACGCGAACAGCCCTGCGTATCGCTCCAGGTCGCGCTTCGTGGACCGCGGAGCCACCCCCCGGGGTTCGCCGGAGCCGGCAGGGCCCCTGCTTCGATGGTCGTCTAATGTCACCGGAAGGAGCGTACCGACCCCCTTGAGTCTCGTTCTCGACATCGGCCAGGGAGCGGGCCTCGCCGGAGCGACCGGCGTCCGTCCGTTCCTCCCACCACTGCTCGCCGGCGCGCTCGCGCGAGGCGACGTGGGCATCGACTTCGACGGCACCGACTTCGCCTTCCTCGAAAGCCAGGGCTTCCTCGCCGCGGTGCTCGCCCTCGTCGTCGTCGCCTACGCCTTCGAGAGAGCGGGCATGGGCGCCACCGAGGCCGGGCGCCGCAACCCGGCCGACACCGGCTTCAACCTCGTCGCGCTCGCCCTCGGCGGGCTGCTCTTCGCGGGGTCGATCGCCGGCGGGAACCGCCCGGGCGGCTTCTGGGTGCCCGCGGGCATCGCCTGTGCGCTTCTCGCATACCTGGCCACCTCGTCTTTCCTGGGGCGGGTGCGCCGCCGCCTGGACGGGGGAGCCGCGTCGCTCCTCACGGTCTATGCCGACGCCGCAGCACTCGCCCTCGCCGGCCTCTCGGTGCTCGCGCCGCCGGTCGGCTTCCTCGCGCTCGCAGCATTCGGCTGGCTGCTCGTCGCGGGACGGGGCACCGGCGACCGGAAGTACGAGGGCCTGCGGATCCTCCGCTGACGCCTCCCGTGCCGAAGAAGCTCGTCCTCTGCGTCATCGACTCGCTGAAGCCGGCGATGCTCGACCGCGCGATCGCAGACGGCCGCGCGCCCGCCCTGGCGGCGCTCGTGGAGCGCGGCACCTACATCGACGACTGCGTCTCGGTGTTCCCGTCGGTGACCCCGGTGGCCTCGGCCACGATCGCCACGGGTCGCCCGCCGGACGAGCATCACATCCCCTCGATGAACTGGTACCACCGCGGCGAGGCGCGCTACGTCGAGTACGGCTCCTCCTTCGAGGCCACGCGCGCTTTCGGGGTCGTGCGCTCGCTCTACGACACGGTCTACAACATGAACATGGCGCACCTGAGCCGCGGAGTGCTCACCGTCTTCGAGCGGCTCGAGGACGCCGGCCTGCGCACGGCCGGCACGACGTACCTGATCTACCGCGGCCGCACGCGGCACGAGCCCGCCGAGGACGGCCTCTACACGCGGGTCGCCCGCGCCGCGCAGTTCCGCCACGCCGTGTGGGGCCCGACGGAGCTCTTCTACGCGGACCTCTACGCCTCTCGGCGGACCGGCTGCCGCTCGACGCTCGGCATGCCTGGCCAGCGCGATCAGCACACGGGATGCGTCGGGGCGCATATCGTCGCGAACGACCTGGCCGACTTCATGCTGCTGTCGCTGCCGGACACCGACACCCATTCGCACAAGCACGGGCCCTACGCGCAGGTGGCGGCGATCGCGCACGCCGACAAGGCGCTCGAGCGCGTGATGCACGCGGGCGGGGGGATAGACGCCTTTCTCGACGACCACGCGGTGATCGTCATGTCCGACCACTCCCAGACCGAGGTGGAGGATCGCGTCAACCTGGGTCGCGCGCTCGACCACTGGCGGGTGCTCCAGCCGGGTGACCCGGACCCGGCGGGGGCCGAGATCGCGGTCTGCCCGGCCGCGCGCTCGGCGATGGTCTACGTGCTCGATCCCGACGAGCGGGACGCCCGCGCGGCGCGGGTGGCGCGCGACCTGCTCGGAGTCGATGGCGTGGACCTTCTGGCCCGTCGCTCGGGCGGCGAGGCGATCGTCGCGAGCGAGCGCGGCGAGCTCCGCTTCGCCCCGGGCGGCGAGCTACGCGACCTGCGCGGAGGCGAGTGGAGCATCGAGGGCGACCGCGCCGTGCTCGGCCTGCGCACGGACGACGGCTGCGTCACGAGCAAGGCCTACCCCGAGGCGCTCGGCCGTCTCTGGGCGGCCCTCTCGTGCCCGACGGCCGGCGAGGTGCTCGTGTCGGCAACGCCCGGGTTCGAGTTCGTGGACTGGGGCGGCGCCGACCACGTGGGCGGCGGCAGCCACGGCTCGCTGCACCGCGGCGACTCGCTCGGCGTGCTGATCTTCTGCGGCACCGGGCCGGCCGCGAGGAGCGACCGCGAGCAGTGGGCGCTGGCCGACGCCGCCGCGGAGGCCCTGAAGCACTACTCGCTACCCTCGTGACCATGCACGACGAGGCTGCGGCCGCGGCCCGGCCCGAGGCGCTGCGGATACACACGCGCCTGCGCCACGGGGTCCGGCGACCGCACAACTGGGTGCAGCTTGTCAAGTTCTGCGCGGTCGGGGGGTCCGGCTATGTCGTGAACCTCTGCGTGTTCACCGCCGCGGTCGCCCTGGCCGACGCGCACCACCTCGTGGCGGCGACCGCCGCGTTCGCCGTCGCCGTCATGAACAACTTCTGGTGGAACCGGCACTGGACCTTCGGCGCGCGCGACGGCCACGCCGGCTTCCAGGCGGCGCGCTTCTTCACCGTGAGCGTGACGGCCTTCCTCTTCGCCGCGGTGATCCTCGAGCTGCTCGTGAGCGCCGCCGGCCTCCCCGAGGTCCCGGCGCAGGCCATCGCGATCGTCGCGGCGACCCCGCTCAACTTCGTCGGCAACAAGATGTGGACGTTCGGGCGCTCGCGGCGGTAGCCGCGCTCGGCTCGGCGCTCGTGCTGCCCGCGCCGGCGGCCGCGGCCGAGCTCAAGATCCCCCCCGAGCCCGACGAGCCCCCCGCCGGCTACCGGCTCTCGGCCGACGAGGCGGTCGCGATCGCGCAGCGCACGGGCGAGGTCCGCTCGCGGCGCGGGCTCGAGCCGACCGCATACACGCGGGGCGCGGATCGCTGGCAGGTCAGCTTCTTCAGCGATTCGCGCGAGGTCGTGCAGGTCCATGTCGACGACCGTCTCGGCGCGGTGACGGAGACCTGGACGGGCCACCAGGTGGCCTGGCGCATGGCGCGCGGCTACGAGGGCGCATTCGGGCGGCGCTTCAACGCGCCCTACATCTGGATACCGCTGGGGCTGCTCTTCCTGCTGCCGTTCGTGGACTTCCGCCGGCCGTTCCGGCTCCTCCACCTCGACCTGCTCGTCCTCTGTTCGTTCGCCGTCTCCCACGTCTTCTTCAACGCCGGGCAGATCGGCGTCTCGGTCCCGCTGGCCTATCCGGTGCTGGCCTACCTGCTCGCGCGGATGCTGTGGGCGGGGTTCCGTCCGCGAACGCGGGCGGGGCCGCTCGTGCCCCACGTCCCAGTGGCCTGGCTGGTGCTCGCCACCGTGTTCCTCGTGGGCTTCCGCGTGGCTCTCGACATCGCGGACTCGGGCGTGATCGACGTCGGCTACTCGGGCGTGATCGGCGCGGACAGGATCGCCGACGGCGACGAGCTGTACGGAGAGGGCGGCTTTCCCGACGACAACGCGCATGGCGACACCTACGGCCCGGCCGCCTACCTGGCGTACGTGCCGTTCGAGCAGGCGTTCACCTGGAGCGGGCGCTGGGACGACCTGCCGGCGGCGCATGCCGCGGCGATCCTGTTCGACCTCCTGACGCTCGCGGGACTGTGGCTGCTCGGCCGCCGGCTGCGGCCCGGTGAGGAAGGCCGCACGCTCGGCGTGGCGCTCGCGTTCGCCTGGGCGGCGTACCCGTACACGCTGTTCGTGCTCGCGACGAACTCGAACGACGCGCTCCCGGCGCTGCTCGGCGTCCTCGCGCTGCTGGCCGTCACCGCGGCCCGCCCGGCGCTGACGGGGCTGGCCGTCGCGGTGGGCGCAGCCGCGAAGTTCGGCAGCGCCGCCCTGCTGCCGCTCTTCGCCGCCGGGACGGGTGAGCGGCGCATTCGCCACGGCCTCGTGTTCGGCGGGGTCGCCGCCGCCGCCCTCGTCGCGCTGTTCCTGCCGTTCGTCCCCGACGGCGGCCTGCGCGAGGTCTACGACAGAACGGTGGGCTACCAGGCCGGCCGCGGCTCGCCGTTCAGCGCCTGGGGCCTCGAGCCGTCGCTGGTGCCGCTACAGGACGGGCTGAAGGTCGCCGCGGCTCTCCTCGCGGGCCTGCTGTTCTTCTTCCCGCGCAGGCGTGACCCGGTGCAGGTGGCCGCGCTCGCCGCGGCAGTGCTGATCGCCCTGCAGCTCACCCTCACCCACTGGTTCTATCTCTACATCGCATGGTTCGCACCGTTCTGCCTGATCGCCCTCTTCGCCACGCAGCGTGCTCCCTCGGGGCGCCCGGCCGGAGCGGAGGAGGCCCGGCGGGAGCACGCGCTCGCCTGACCGCCGCGGCTCTGCTCGCCGCCGCGTTCGCGCTGACCCTCGCGGGGGGCCCCCTCGGCGACGAGAGCGTGAACGACCTCTTCGTATACCGCAGCTACACGGCGCTGCTCGTCGACGGCTACCTGCCCTACCGCGACTTCCCGTTCGAGTACCCGCCGCTCGCGCCCCTCGCGCTGCTGGCCGGCGGGATCGCGGGGACGGGTGAGGAGGCCTACCGTCTCGCCTTCGCCGCGGCGATGCTCGCGGCGGCCCTGGCGGCGCTCGCGGCGACGGGCGCGGTGGCCCGCCTGACCGGCGGCTCGGAACGGCGCGCGCTCCTCGCCTTCGCCGCGCTGCCGCTCGCCGCGGGCGCGATGCTCCGCACCCACTTCGACCTCGCGCCGGTGGCGCTGGCGCTCGCGGCGCTCGCGTCGGTCCTCTGCGGCCGCGTACGCCTGGGCTTTGCGCTCGCGGGGGCCGGGGCGATGACCAAGGCGTTTCCGCTGGTCGTGGCGCTCGCGGCGCTCGTCTGGCTCGGCGGCCGCGGCGACTGGCAGGCCGCGCGTCGCGGGGCGGCCGCGCTGCTGGTGACGCTCTCACTGATCGGCGGCGCATGGCTCGCGCTCTCGCCCTCCGGCGCGATCGAGGCGGTCGAGTACCACCTCGATCGCCCCGTGCAGGTCGAGAGCGTGCCGGCCTCGCTCGTCCACGCGGCAGGGGCGCTGGGTCTCGCGGGGGCGCCGGAAGCGGTCTCGAGCCATCGCTCCGACGGCCTCCGCCATCCTGCCGCGGGCACGCTGGCCGCCGTGGTGGCGGCGGCGCTGGTGGCCGTGCTCGCCTGGCTCGCGGCGGCGCTCGCCCGCCGTCCCGGGCAGCGCTCGCTCGCGCTGGGCGCGCTGGCGGCGGTCGCGGCGACGGCGACGCTCGGCAAGGTGCTCTCGCCCCAGTTCCTGATCTGGATCGCTCCACTCGGCGCGCTCGCCTTCGGGTGGCGCATGCACGCCCTCGCCGCGGCGGTCGCGGTCGCCACGCTGCTCACGCTCGCCGAGTTCCCTTCGCGCTACTTCGACGTGGTGGCGGGGAAGACGGGCGCGCTCGCGCTGGTGGGCGCTCGCAACGCCGCCATGCTGGCGGTGGTCGCGCTCGCGCTCAGAGCGCTCAGGCGGGAGCCGGTTCGAGGATCTGGAGGATCGAGGTCGCCCGCCCGTCCGCCCCCGCCTCGACCAGCACCCCGTTGACCCACGGGTCCTCGGTCGCCGGCTCGAACTTGACCGGCATCATCGTCACGAAGCGCTCGAGCACCCGTTCGCGCTCCATGCCGATCACGCCGGCGCGCGAGCCGGTCATGCCGACGTCGGAGATGTACGCGGTCCCGCCTGGCAGCACGCGCGCGTCCGCCGTCGGGACGTGCGTGTGGGTTCCGAGGCAGGCGGTCACGCGGCCGTCGAGGTGCCAGCCCATGGCGACCTTCTCGCTGGTGGCCTCCGCGTGGAAGTCCACGAGCACGTGGTCGGTGCGGTCGCGCAGGCCCGCGAGGATCGCGTCGGCCTCGGCGAATGGCGAGCGCGCGGCGTCGAGGAAGACCGTGCCCGAGAGGTTGACGACCGCGAGGCGGGTGCCGCCCGACTCCACGACCGTGACGCCGCGCCCCGGGTTTCCCTTGGGGTAGTTGGCGGGCCGCACGATGCGCTCCTCGCGGTCGAGGTATCCGTAGACCTCGCGGTGGCGCCAGACGTGGTTGCCGAGCGTGATCGCGTCGACGCCGAGCCGGAAGATCTCCGCGGCGATCCGCTCCGTGATGCCCATGCCGCCGGCCGCGTTCTCGCCGTTCACCACGACGAAGTCGGGCTCGTGGCGGTCGCGCAGGACGGGTAGGACCGCGGCAAGCACGCCGCGCCCCGCGCCCGCGACCACGTCGCCGATGAAGAGGAGCTTCACGGCGCGGGAGTCTGTCACTCCCGCTACCGTCGCCGACTGTGCAGGCGACGGCGCACGAGACGACCGCGGTGCTCCAGGCCCGCAGCCTCACCAAGCGGTACGGAGACCGGCTCGCGCTGGACGGCGTATCGCTCGAGGCGTCGAGGGGTGAGCGCGTCGCGGTGATCGGGCCGAACGGCGCCGGCAAGACGACGCTCTTGTCGATCATCGCAGGGATCCAGAAGCCGGACGAGGGGGAGGTCAACCGCAGCCCCTCGGAGGTGGGCTGGGTCCCGCAGCAGGCGGCGGTGTACTCGCGTCTCACGGTGGCGGAGAACCTGCGCTTCTTCGCCCGCCTGGAGGGGGTGGCGGACCCGGACGCCGCGGTCGAGCGGATGCTCGAGCAAACCGTGCTCCGCGAGCGCGCGGGCGACCAGCTCGGCACGCTCTCGGGCGGCAACCGCCAGCGCGTGAACATCGCGGTCGGCCTTCTCGCGGACCCGCCGGTGCTGCTGCTCGACGAGCCGAGCGCCTCGCTCGACCCGCGCCAGCGCGATCGCCTGTGGAGCTTCATCCGCGCCCTCGGGGACGCCGGCACGGCCGTCGTGTACTCCACGCACGACGTGCAGGAAGCCGAGCGCCACGGCCATCGCGTGCTCGTCCTGGCCGACGGGGAGCTCTTGTTCGCGGGGACGCCCCAGGGGCTCGAGGAGGAGGTCGGCGGCTCCGGCCTCGATTTCGAGTCGGCGTTCGTGGCGTTCCTGCGCCAGCGGGGCCACTGAAGTGCGCTGGCTGGTCCAGAAGGACCTGCGCATCCTGCTGCGCTCGCCGCTGCTCGTCGCGCTCCTGATCGCCTACCCGGTCGCGGTGTCCGTGCTCGTGGGCTTCGCCCTCACCCGCGGCCCCGACAAGCCCCGCGTGGCGTTCCTGTCCCAGATCCCGTCCTCGGCCGCGACGATCTCACTGGGTGGCGAGGAGATCGACGCCAACCGCTATGCCGACGTGCTGTTCGAGGCGATCGACCCGGTACCCGTCTCGAGCCGCGAGGAGGCTCTCCGCAAGGTCCGCGACGGAGAGGTGCTCGGGGCGCTGATCATCCCGCCCGACCTGATCCAGAAGCTGCAGTCCGGGCTCGAGCCGGGCACCGTCGAGGTCTTCTACAACGCCGAGGACCCCGTCAAGCGGGAGTTCGTCGAGAACACGATCAAGGCACAGGTGCAGGACGCGAACTCCGCGCTGACCGAGCGCTTCACGGAGGTCGCGCTCGGCTACCTCGACCTGCTCGTGGCCGGCGGCGAGTTCGACTTCCTCGGCAGGCACTTCAGCGTCCTCGGCCTGGAGAAGTCGGAGCAGATCCTGCGTCGGGCGCAGGCGGACCTGCCGCGCGGATCGCCCGCGAGCGGGCAGATCGACGAGGTGATCCGCTTCGCCCAGATCGCCCGCGAGAACCTCGACCTCTCCGACGACGTGCTGGCGTCGGTGGGCACCCCGATCCGCGTGAAGCAGACGGTGGTCTCCGGTGCGACGACCCCGCTCGCGGCGTTCGCCGCGGCCATCGCGGTGACGGTCTCGCTGATGTTCGTCGCAGTGCTGCTCGCGGCGGGCGTTCTCGCGCTCGAGCGTGAGGAGAACGCCTTCCGCCGCCTGGTCGGCGGCCTCATCTCGCGCACGCGCCTGCTCGCGGGCAAGGCCGTCGTCGCGGCGGCGGTGGCGGGCCCCGTCGCGTTCCTGATGGTCGCGGGCTTCGCGGCTTTCCTGGACCTCGACTTCGCCCGCGCGCCGCTGTGGGCGCTCGCCGCGCTGGCGGGCGCGCTCGCCTTCGGGTCGCTCGGCCTCGCGATCGCCGCGCTCGCCCGGGAGGTGCGCGCCGCGTCGCTGCTCGCGTTCATGGTCGCGCTGCCGATGGCGATCGTCTCGCTCGTCCCTTCGGGCTCGGTCTCGTCGGGCCTCTACGACGTGATCCGGGTGATCGCGGCCGCCTTCCCCTTCAAGCCCACGCTCGACGCGATGGAGGCCGCGATCGGCGGCGGCGACGGCGGCATCGGCGCCCCGCTCGCCCACCTGGCCGGGCTGGCGCTCGCGTTCGGAGCCGCGGCGCGGCTCGCGCTCAGGCGCTTCGACTGAGCGCGCGGCTCAGTCGGTCAGGGTGCCGTTGACGGTGTGCATCGTCGAGACGTAGCGCCCGCTTCCGCACGACCGGGCGCCGGACAGCGTTCCGGTCTCAATGGCGTTACCGCTCACCGTCCCGTTGACCGAGCGCACCACCTGGGCCCCCGCGACGAGGCCGCCGGTGCCCACCAGGTCGAGCGAGGCGATGAACGCGTTCGTCTCGGGGTCGTAGAAGTCGAGGCGCCCGATGCCGTCGCCGAAGGAGCCGCCGAGGCACGAGAAGGAGCCCGCGCCCGTGCTGGTCCACTCCGCGAGGTAGCCGCCATCCTGGCGGTTCAGCGACCCGTTGCAGCCGCCGTCGAGGCGGCCGGCGCCGAAGGCGTAGCTCGCCGCGCCGAAGCTGTAGGTGCCGTTCGTGAACGTGCAGGATCCGTGGAAGGTCGTTGCCTGGGCCGCGGAGGGCACGGCGAGAGCGGCCATCGTGGCCATGGCGAGAATGAGCGCGCGACGCTTCATCAGAACGATCTCCTAGTTCGTGACTACCCCTGCCGCCAGCGGCGACCCAGAGGCCGGAACGGCGCCGCGCGCGAAAACTTGCGCTTTTTGAGGGCGATCACTCCGCGCCTACCTAGACTTCCCGCATGGCCTTTCCCGCCACGCGCCTGCGGCGCCTGCGCGCGACCGGCGCGCTTCGCGGCCTCGTCCGCGAGACCGACCTCTCGCCGCGCAACCTCGCCTACCCGATGTTCGTCGAGGCCGGGACCGATTCGCGGACGGAGATCCCGGGCATGCCCGGGATCGAGCGGCTGTCGATCTCGAACGCCGTCCAGGAGGCGGGCGAGGCCGCCGCGCTGGGGATCCCGGCCGTGCTGCTGTTCGGGGTCCCCTCCGAGAAGGACGAGGCCGGCTCGGCGGCGCACGACGACGAGGGCATCGTCCAGATGGCCGTACGCGCGATGAAGGACGCCCATCCGGGCCTGCTCGTCTTCACCGACGTGTGCCTGTGCAGCTACACCTCCCATGGTCATTGCGGCTACGTGCGCGACGACGGCACGATCGACAACGACCTGACCATCGAGCTGCTCGCCCGGACCGCGATCTCCCACGCCCAGGCCGGCGCGGACGCGGTCGCGCCGAGCGACATGATGGACGGCCGCGTCGGCGCGATCCGGGCGCAGCTCGACGCGGAGGGCCTCACCGACACGCCGATCATCGCGTACTCGGCCAAGTTCGCCTCGGCCTTCTTCGGCCCGTTCCGCGACGCGGCGGACTCGGCGCCCCAGTTCGGCGACAGGCGCAGCTACCAGATGGACCCGGCCAACGCCGACGAGGCCGTGCGCGAGGCGCTGCTCGACGTCGAGGAGGGCGCCGACGTCGTGATGGTCAAGCCCGCGCTGCCCTACCTCGACGTGATCCGCCGGGTGAAGGACGCGACGGGCGTGCCGGTGGCGGCCTACAACGTGAGCGGCGAGTACGCCATGATCAAGGCGGCCGCCGCCGCCGGGCACATCGACGAGCGCGCCGCGGTGCTCGAGGCGCTCACCGGCATCCGCCGCGCCGGCGCCGACATCGTGATCACCTACCACGCGAAGGACGTAGGGCAATGGCTGGCAACTTCGGACTGAAGGTCCGCGCCCGGGCCGAGGGCGCAGCCGCCCCGCTCGACGAGCTCGACAAGCGGCTGCTCAACCTCATGCAGTCGCGCTTCCCGCTCGAGCCGCGCCCCTACGCCCGCGTGGCGCAGCTGGCGGAGGCGACCGAGGACGAGGTGATCGCGCGCGTCCGGCGCCTGCTGGAGGAGCGGATCATCCGCCAGGTCACGCCCATCTTCGACACGCGCGTGCTCGGCTACGACTCGATGCTCGTCGCCGCGAAGGTCGATCCCGAGAACCCGTGGCGGGCCGCCGAGGTCATCAACGCTCACCCTGGCGTGTCGCACAACTACCTGCGCAACCACGACTTCAACATCTGGTTCACGATCGCCACGGAGCCCGGCTCGAAGCTCGGCCTCGACGGCACGCTCGACGTGCTCGCCGAGACCGCCGGCGCCGAGTCGATGCGGAAGCTGCCCACGCTCAAGCTCTTCAAGATCAACATGAACCTCGAGATGGAGGGTGGCACCGGCGATCTCGCCACCGCGGGCGTCGCCGAGGAGCCGAAGGACCCCGCCCCCGCCGAGGTGTCCGAGCTCGACATCGCCCTGATCCGGGCGCTACAGGGCGACATGCCGGCGATTCCCGAGCCATATGCCCCTGCGGCCGAGGAGCTGGGGATCGAAGTGCCCGCGCTGCTGGAGCAGCTCGAGTCGATGCGCGAGCGGCGGATCCTCCGGCGGGTAGCGGCGATCCTCTTCCACCGGCGCGCGGGATTCTCGGCGAACGGGATGGGCGTGTGGCAGGTGCCTGACGAGGACATCGCGCGCATCGGCCCCCGCATGGCCTCCTTCCGCGGCGTCTCCCACTGCTACCAGCGGCCCACCTACGAGGACTGGCGCTATTCGGTCTTCACCATGGCCCACGGCCGCTCGAAGGAGGAGTGCGACGCGATCCTCGACGCGATCGCCGAGGACACCGGGATCGGCGAGCGGGCCACGCTCTACTCCTCCACCGAGTTCAAGAAGATCCGCCTCCTCTACTTCACCGACGACCACGCGCGTTGGGAGCGGGAGAACACCTGAGCCTCGCCGGACGCGCCCTCGGGCTGATCCCCGGGGGCGTCAACTCGCCCGTGCGCGCCCTCGGCGCCGTCGGGCGCGAGCCCCTGTTCATGGCCCGCGGGGAAGGCCCCTTCATCGAGGACTCCGACGGCGGCCGCTACGTCGACTGGGTCTGCTCCTGGGGCCCGTTGATCGCGGGCCACGCGCATCCGGACGTCGTGGCGGCGGTGACGGCGGCCGCGGAGCGGGGCACGAGCTTCGGCGCGCCCACCGCGGCCGAGGTGGACCTGGCGGCCGAGGTCGTCGCGCGCGTGCCGGCGGCCGAGATGGTGCGGATGACCTCCTCGGGCACCGAGGCGTCGATGAGCGCCCTGCGCCTGGCGCGCGCGGCGACCGGCCGGGACCGGATCGTGAAGTTCGCGGGCGCCTATCACGGCCACGTGGACGGGCTGCTCGCGGAGGCGGGCTCCGGCCTCGCCACCCAGGGGCTCCCCGCTTCGCCCGGCGTCACGGCCGCTCAGGCCGCGGACACCGCCGTCGTCGGGTGGAACGACCGGGCCGCGGTGGAGGCCGCGTTCGCGGCTGGGCCCGTGGCGGCGCTGATCGCGGAGCCGTGGCCCGCCAACATGGGGCTCGTTCCGCCGGCGGACGGCTTTCTGGCGTTCCTGCGCGAGGCATGCGACGCCGCCGGGCGCCACGCGGAAGCCGCTGATGACCTCGTCGAAGACCAGCAGCGCACCGGCGGCGCCCACGAGGTCGAGGGCGTCCTGCCCGACCTCGTCGTGCTCGGCAAGGTGCTAGGCGGGGGCCTGCCCTCCGCCGCCTACGCTGGGCGGCGCGACCTCATGGAGCGCGTGGCGCCCGCCGGCGAGGTCTACCAGGCGGGCACGCTCTCGGGGAACCCGCTCGCCACCGCGGCGGGCCTCGCCACGCTCCGCCTGCTCGACGCCGCCGCCTACGAGCGGCTGGCCGCCACCACCGCGCGGCTCGCCGAGGGCCTGGCCGGGGCCGCCGCCGGCCGCGCCAGCGTGGTCGCGCGCACGGGCCTCCTCACCGTCTTCTTCGGCGAGGCGCCCTCGGACTACGCCGGGGCGGCCGCGTGCGACCGGGAGGCGTTCGCGCGCTTCTGGCGGGCGATGCTCGAGCGCGGCCATTACCTGCCGCCCTCCCAGTTCGAGGCCTGGTTCCCGTCGCTCGCCCACGGCGAGGCCGAGGTGGACTCGGCCATCGCCGCCGCCCGGGAGGCCTTCGCGGCGTGAGCCTGCGCTCGGTGCTCGACGGGCTCGATCCGCTGCTCGCCTCCCACGCGGTTGCGGACCCGGGGGAGGGGCGCTTCGCGGGCTTCGGCGACGAGGCCCGGGGCTTCGTGCTCGAGGCGGTCCACGAGGGCTACCTCCTGCACTACGGCCAGCCGCGGGCCCTCCGGGGGATGGACGACGACCTGCGCCTGCTCGCCGGGGACGCCCTCTACGCGCTCGGGCTCGCGCGGATCTCCGAGGCGGGCGACCTGGAGGCGGTCGCCGAGCTCGCGGACCTGATCTCGCTGTCCGCCCAGGCCCGGGCCGAGCAGCGGGAGGACCTCGCGGATGAGGCCTGGGAGGCGTCGGCGGCGATGCTCGAGGGCCGATCCGGGTCCGGGGCGCGTGCCGCCGTGGGCGACCGCCTCGCATTCGGCAGGTAAAGTGTCGCGTCCTCAGATGGCCCCGAAGAAGCGAAAGTCCCCCTACACCGCCGACCGCCACATGGCGGGCGCGTACGAGGGCGAGACCGTCACCCGCCGCAACCTCTTCACGGGGGGCGCGATGGCGGCCGGCGGCATCGCATCGGCGGCGTTCGCGCTCCCAGCGCTCGGCTTCGCGCTGGGCCCGATCTTCGAGGACCAGCTTCCCGAGACCTTCCAGGACGTCGGCCACGAGGACGAGTTCAACGCCGACACCTACATCTCAAAGGTGATGGACGTGATCCCGGCCGTCGGCGAGGCCGGCAAGACGACGGTGTACGTCCGCCGCTTCAACCCCGAGCGCGACGACCCCACCAACGCGGATCTCCCCTACGTGGCGATCTCGACACGTTGCGCGCACCTCGGCTGCCCGGTGCGCTACGTCCAGGCCTCCGAACGCTTCATCTGCCCGTGCCACGGCGGCGTGTACGGCTTCCAGGGCGAGGTCGACGGCGGCCCGCCGGTGCGGCCGCTCGACCGCTTCAAGACGAAGGTCGGGCCCGGTGGCCGCGTCCTGGTCGGCGAGCGCTTCTCGCTCGACTCGAAGCTCGAGCGCTTCAGCCCGCGCGACCCGTCGAACCACCTCGACGGGCTCTGGCAGTACCTCTACCCGTCGAGGCCGTCCACATGAAGCTCCCGAAGCCGCCGCTCCCGCGGGCGCTCACGCCCACGCCCCGGCGCCCCGGCGACGCCAACGGCAAGGGGACCGGCGAGAAGCCCTCCCCTCAGGACGTCGCGGCCGAGGGCGCCGCGTCGGTCGTCGGATGGCTCGACGAGCGGACCGGCGCGAGCCCCTTCCTGCGCGGCTTCTTGTTCCGCAAGGTCCCGAAGGGCACCAACTGGTTCTACACGCTCGGCTCGGCGACGATGTTCGCGTTCCTCTCGCAGGCGGTCACGGGGATCTTCCTGGCGATGTACTACGAGCCGGACGCCACCCGCGCCTACGAGTCGGCCGCGCGCATCACGAACGAGCTGTTCCTGGGAGAGCTCGTCCGCGGCATGCACCGCTGGGGCTCCACGGTGATGATCGTCCTGATCTTCCTGCACATGGGCCGCACCTTCTTCTTCGGGGCCTACAAGTACCCGCGTGAGCTGAACTGGGTGATCGGGGTCGTGCTGCTCGTGCTCACGCTCGCGATGGGCTTCACGGGCTACCTCCTGCCGTTCGACCAGCGCTCGTACTGGGCCACGATCGTCGGCGTGAACATCAACGCCTCCGGCCCCATGATCGGCCCGTACCTCGCCGACTTCCTGCGTGGCGGGCCGGAGTTCGGCGCGACCACGCTCAGCCGCTTCTACGCGCTCCACATGATGCTGATTCCCGGGCTGATCGCCGCGCTGATCGGCGCCCATCTCTACCTGGTGGCGAAGCTCGGCACCACGGCGCCCCCGTGGCTCAAGGCCGAGAAGTCGCGCGAGCTCTCGAAGGAGAAGATTTGAACTCCCGCGAGAAGGAGGAGTACCTCCGCGAGTACTCGCAGCTGAAGAGCCAGGGCAAGCCCTTCTTCCCGTACGCCGTCCTGAAGGACAGCGCGATGGCGGTGATCGTGCTGATCGTGATCATCGTGATGGCGGTCGTCCTCGGCGCCGAGCTGGGGCCGAAGGCCGACCCGACGACCACCACCTACACGCCGCGCCCCGAGTGGTACTTCTTCTTCCTGTTCGAGCTCCTGCGCGTCATCAAGCCGCCGGAGCTCGTCTTCGTCGCCACGATCGGCGTGCCGACCATCTGCCTGGTCCTGCTCCTGATCCTGCCGTTCTTCGATCGCGGTCCGGAGCGCCACCCGATGCGGCGCCCGATCGCGACGCTGGCCGGCGTCGTCACGATCTTCGCGATGGCCTACCTCTCGGTCCTCGGCGCGATCGCCGGGTCGCCCACCGCGATCGAGATGGAGGTCGAGCCTGCGCTCGAGAAGGGCAAGCAGGTGGCGGCTTCGTCGGGCTGCCTCGCCTGCCACAAGATCGGTGAGAACGGCAACGCCGGGCCAGGGCCCGAGCTGACCGAGATCGGCGCGCGCCTCGCGGCGCCGGCGATCGCGCGAACGCTCGAGAACCCGACCGCGCCGATGCCGTCGTACGCCTCCCTGAAGGAACGCGAGCCGGAGAAGTTCGACCGTCTCGTCGAGTTCCTGTCCTCGCTCAAGTAGCGGGTCCCGCGGTGGCCGGAACCCTGCCCGAGCAGCAGGTGCGGGCGATGTTCGACCGCATCGCGCGGGTCTACGACCTGATGAACCAGGTCATGACGGCCGGCATGCACCATCGCTGGCGCGAGCGCGCGGTCGAGATCTCGGGAGTTGGCCCCGGCGGGCGGGCGCTCGACGTCGCCACCGGAACCGGCGACCTGGCGCTCGCACTGGCCCGTCGCGTCGGTCCGGACGGCGAGGTCGTGGGGATGGACTTCTCGGAGGAGATGCTGTCGCTCGCGCGTCGCAAGCAGGCGGGCGGGCGGGTCAGCTTCGAGTGGGGCAACGCGCTGGAGCTCGCCTACGCGGACGACTCCTTCGACGCGGCGACCGTCGGTTTCGGCGCCCGCAACTTCGCGGACCTGGACGCCGGGCTCGCGGAGATGGCGCGGGTCGTGCGTCCCGGCGGCCGCGTAGTGGTGCTCGAGATCACCACTCCCACCCGGCCGCCGCTGTCGCTCTTCTTCCGCGTCTGGTTCGACCGCGTCGTGCCGCTGCTCGGCCGCGTAGCGGGCGACCCCGATGCCTACGAGTACCTGCCGAGCTCCGTCCGGCGCTTCCCGGACCCGGCGGGCCTCGCTGCCCGGCTCGCCGCGGCGGGGCTCGTGGATGTCCGCTGGCTCCTGACCGGCGGCGGCATCATCGCGATCCACTCGGGCCGGGTCCCGGCTTGACCCAGGGGCCGCTGTCGGCGTCGGCGGCGGGCTTCGCGTCCGTTCTCGAGGCGGGCGGCCCTTCGCTGTCCAGGCTCCTGCACAGGACGGAGGCCAGGCTCGCCGAGGTGTCGGAGGGGCACGGCGAGGTGCTCGGGGGGCTCGCGGGCGAGACGCTCGAGGCGGGCGGCAAGCGACTGAGACCGATCCTCGTGTTCCTGTGCGCGGGCGAGACGGAGACGGCCGCTCTCGTGAACGCCGGGGCCTCGGTCGAGTTGCTCCACATGGCGACGCTGGTGCACGACGACGTGCTCGACCGCGCCGAGCTGCGGCGGGGGCGGCCCACCGTCTACGCCACCGCGGGCCGGGGCGGCGCCACGGCGACCGGTGACTTCCTCTTCTCGCGCGCGTTCGCGGAGCTGGCGGGGACGGGCGACCCCGACGCGGTGCGCGTCCTGTCGCGCGCCTCGAGCGCACTCGCCCGCGGCGAGCTCGTCCAGCGGGCCGACGCGTGGTCCGACAGCGTCACGCCCGAGCGCTACCTCGAGCGCTGCGAGCTGAAGACGGCCCGGCTGTTCGAGGCCTCGTGCCGCCTGGGGGCGCTGCTCGGCGATCCCGGCGCCCGGGCCGCGGACGTGCTCGGCGCCTTCGGCACGCGCATCGGCCTGGCGTTCCAGATCCTCGACGACGTGCTCGACGTGTCGGGCCCGCCCGAGCGGACCGGCAAGCGGCGCGGCACGGACCTGCTCGACGGCACCGTGACGCTGCCGCTGATCCTCGCCCGCCACCTCGACGAGGAACTGCGCGCGCTCGACCTGCGCTCGGCGGTGACGGGCGCGGCCCAGGCCGAGGCGGTCTGCGATCGGATCGCCCGAAGCGGCGCCCTGCGCGAGGCGCGCGAGCTGGCGCTCTCCTACGTGGCGGAGGCGAAGGCGGCGCTGGCAGACGTGGAGCTGGCGCCGCAGAGGCGGCGGGCGCTCGACCTCGTGGCGGACGGGGTCGTCGCGCGCTACGCCTGAGGGGCGGCCGGCTGGCCGAAGTCCTCGGGCAGGATCGCGCCGGCGTCGAGGGCGGCCGCGAAGCGGTCGATCTCCTCTTCCATGTTGGCGCGCGTGAGTCGCTTCAGGTCGCGAACGAGTGCGTCGGTGCCGGCGTCGAGCTCGTCGTCGAACATGTCCACGAGCTCCTGGGAGAAGACGCCCTCGCCGGTCCATTCGCAGTTGGGGCAGCGCAGCGCGACGCTCCAGGCGCCCGGGGTCGACTCGCTCCACTCGATCGGGTGGACCAGGTCGGAGGAGCAGTCGGGGCAGACGTGCAGGCCGCGGGAGGGTGCCTGCGTGTCCGCGAGCGGCTCGGCGGGCTGCGGCGGGGTGTCTGCCGGATCCGAGAAGTACACGACCTCGACGGTCTTCCCACTCGGCAGGACGATGCGCTTGACGCGGTGCTCACGGTTGTCGGGGGCTTCCATCATTCTCGGCTCTGCCCCCCGTATCGGCACCAGCGGCGGAAGCTTGATACCCGCGGGTACGGATTCGGCCTAGACTGCGCGCCCGTGGTCCTGAGCGATGGCACGATTCGCAGCGAGATCGAGGCCGGGCGGATCGTCATCGACCCGTTCGACCCCTCGATGGTCCAGCCGTCCAGCGTGGACGTCCGTGTGGACAGGCAGTTCCGCGTCTTCCACAACGCGCGCTACCCCTTCATCGACGTGCGGCAGCCGATGGAGGGCCTGACCGAGCTGGTCGAGATCGAGGGCGACGAGCCCTTCATCCTCCACCCGGGCGAGTTCGTGCTGGGCCAGACCCTCGAGCACGTCACCCTGCCGAACGATCTCGTCGCGCGGCTCGAGGGCAAGAGTTCGCTCGGCCGTCTCGGCCTGCTGATCCACTCGACCGCGGGCTTCGTCGACTCCGGCTTCTCAGGCAATCTCACGCTCGAGCTCTCGAACGTCGCGAACCTCCCGATCACGATCTACCACGGGATGCCGATCGGCCAGCTCTCCTTCATGCGCATGGACGCGCCGGTGGAGACGCCGTACGGCAGCGACCGCGAGTCGAAGTACCAGGGCCAGACCGAGCCCACCCCGAGCCGGTACTACCTGAACTTCGGCGGCGAGCGCTGACCACGCTCTACCATTGAGTCATGCCGATCGGCGCCACCGAACTCATCATCATCCTCGTCATCGTCCTGATCGTCTTCGGGGCGAAGCGCGTCCCCGAGCTCGGCCGCTCGCTCGGAACCGGAATGCGCGAGTTCAAGGAATCGGTGACCGGCAAGGACCGGGAGGGCGACGAGCCGCAGGAGCTCGCGAGGCCCGCCCCCGCCGACACGCCCGCGCCCGCGCCTGAGACGGTCGCGGCGGACGAGCCGGCCGACCGCTCCTGAAGTCCCGCCGAGCAATGGCGCGACTCCGGCCGGTCAGCCACGAGGACGAGCTGAGCGTCGTCGATCACCTCGACGAGCTCCGCACGCGCGTCGTCATCTCGCTGCTCGCCGTCATCTCGGCGTCGGCCGTGTGCTTCTGGCAGGACAACCTCGTCCTCGATCTCCTCAACGACCCCCTCCCGGACGGGCGCGAGCCGATCACGCTCGCCCCCACCGAGGCCTTCATGACCACGATCACGGTCTCTGCCTACGCGGGCATCCTGATCGCGCTGCCGGTCGTGCTGTACCAGCTCTACGCGTTCGTCCTCCCGGCCTTCACCCCCACGGAGCGTCGCGTCGCCACGCCGCTGCTCGTGCTGGTCCCGATCCTGTTCATCACGGGGACCGTGTTCGCGTACTTCGTGATCCTGCAGCCCGCCCTCGACTTCCTGCTGAACTTCAACGCCGACGAGTTCCAGACCGAGGTGCGCGCGCGCGACTACTACTCGTTCGTGATGCTCCTCCTGATCGCGATGGGGCTGATGTTCCAGGTGCCGATCGGGGTTCTCTCGATCACCCGGCTCGGCATCGTGAGCGTCGAGCAGCTTCGCAAGAACCGCCGCTACGCGATTCTGGGCCTTGTCGTGATCGCGGCGCTCCTTCCCACGGTCGACCCGGTGACGCTCGTGCTCGAGACGATCCCCCTGATCGTGCTCTACGAGCTGAGCATCCTCCTCGCCGCGTGGCTCGGGCGGCCCCCGCCGGAGGTCGCCGAAGCGATGGACGAGGACGAAGCGCCCTAGGATTCCGGCAATGCTCTTCGACCTCAGAGGAAAGCGCCGCCGCGCCGTCCAGGCGATCTACCTGACGCTGGCCGTGCTGATGGGCGGCGGACTGGTCTTCTTCGGCATCGGCGGCGACGTCTCCGGCGGCCTGTTCGACGCCTTCGGCGACCGCCAGGGCGGCGGCAACGTGGGCAACGACGCCTTCGAGAAGCGCCGCGACGAGGCCAACGAGCGCCTCAAGATCAACCCGAAGGACGAGGTCGCGCTCAAGGCCCTCGTCCGCGCCAACTACCAGCTGGCCAGCGCCCAGGCGGGCCAGAGCACGGCCTTCCCGCCCGACGCCCAGGACGAGCTGCGCGCGGCCGGCGCCGCCTGGGACCGCTATCTCGCGATCGAGCCCGACCCCGTCGACCCGTCGCTCGCGGGGCTGATGCTCCAGGCCTACAGCCAGGGGGCGCTCAACCAGCCCGAGAAGGCGGTCACCACGGCCGAGATCCTCGCCGAGCAGAACGAGACGCCCGAGGGCTACATCGTCCTGGCCCAGTACGCCTCACTCGCCGGGCAGACCCGCAAAGCGGACCTTGCGGGCCAGAAGGCGATCGACCTTGCGCCGAAGGACCAGCGCGAGATCGTGGAGCAGCAAGTCGAGCAGGCCAAGGCGGCCAGCGCGATCCAGGAGATCCAGAGTCAACAGTCCGGTGGCGGGTAGATAGGGGACTCGCGGACCCTGCCGCCCGGCGGACCACCCGACAGCTAGGAGACCCGTGAACTTCAGCATCAACGACGAGCCCATCGACGCCGACACCCACGTGATCGAGCTCGGCGGAGAGGTCGATCTCTACACAGCTCCAGAGTTCAAGGAGCGGATGGTCCAGGTGATCGACGGCGGCACCAAGCGCGTCGTCGTGGACCTCTCGAAGGCGACGTTCATCGACTCGACCACGCTGGGCGTGCTCGTCGGCGGCGTGAAGCGCCTGCGCCCCGTCGGCGGCCAGATGCTGCTCGTCTGCAGCGACCAGAACATCCTGAAGATCTTCGAGATCACCGGCCTCGACCGCGTGTTCCCGATCCACGCCACGCGCGAGGAAGCGCTCTCGGGCGCAGCCTCGTAGCGCCGGACGCCTCCCCTGCGAGGCATCTACAATCGAGGAGGCCCTGCGTTCCCGGGGCCTTCGCCGTTCAACGGGCCGTTAGCTCAATTGGCAGAGCAGGGGACTCTTAATCCCAAGGTTGCAGGTTCGATTCCTGCACGGCCCATTCCGCCGGAGCCCGGCCGCCCTGCGCTATCATCTCAATACCCCCCTAAGGTATAGAGATGAGCGCCGCCGAGACACAGCACGTGGACCTCCCCATCGAGGGCATGACCTGTGCATCATGCGCCGCCCGGGTCGAGCGGGGCCTCAACTCGATCGACGGCGTCGTGGCATCGGTCAACTACGCGACCGAGAAGGCGGCCGTCGACTTCGAGCCGGGAGCCGTGGTCCCGGCCGACCTGGTCCGCGCCGTCGAGGCGGCCGGCTACCGCGCGGCCCTGCCCGGCGACGCCGCGCCCGCGGATCCGGCTCCGGTCCGTCCGCGTCTCCTCGTGAGCGCGGCCCTGTCCGTGCCCGTGCTCCTCCTGTCGATGGTCCCGGCCCTCCAGTTCGAGGGTTGGCCCTGGGCCGCCCTCGTCCTCGCCACGCCGGTCGTACTGTGGGGCGGAGCGCCGTTTCACCGCGCCGCATGGGTGAACCTCCGCCAGGGAGCGGCGACGATGGACACGCTCGTCAGCCTCGGCACGCTCGCCGCCTGGCTCTGGTCGCTGTACGCCCTCGTTCTCGGGGGCGCGGCGGACGCGATGTCGGGCGGAATCGACCTGATCCCCGAGCGAGGCGCGGGTGCCGACGAGGTCTACTTCGAGGTCGCGGCGATCGTGACGACGTTCATCCTCGCCGGGCGTCACTTCGAGCAGCGCGCCAAGGGGCGCGCGGGAGCGGCGCTCCGCGCCCTGCTCGAGCTGGGCGCGCGCGAGGCCGCCATGATCGGGGACGACGGGACCGAGCGACGGGTGCCCGTGGAGGATCTGCGTCCAGGCGATCGCTTCGTGGTCCGTCCCGGCGAGCGGGTCGCGACCGACGGGGTCGTCGAGGAGGGCTCCTCGGCGCTCGACATGAGCATGCTCACCGGCGAGTCGGCGCCGGTCGAGGTGGGGCCCGGCGACACCGTGGCGGGCGCGACGGTGAACGCGGGCGGCCGCATCGTGGTGCGCGCGACGCGCGTCGGAGCGGACACCGCGCTTGCCCAGATCGCCCGCCTCGTGAGCGAGGCGCAGGCCGGCAAGGCGCCGGTCCAGCGACTCGCCGATCGCGTCTCGGCCGTCTTCGTGCCGGTCGTCGTGGCGCTGAGCCTCGCGACGCTCGGCGGCTGGCTCCTGGCCGGGGAGGGGACGGGCTTTGCGTTCACCGCTGCCGTCGCCGTGCTGATCATCGCCTGCCCGTGCGCCCTCGGGCTCGCGACGCCCACGGCGCTGCTCGTGGGCAGCGGTCGGGGCGCCCAGCTCGGGATCGTGATCAAGGGCCCGGAGGCGCTCGAGCAGACCCGCACGGTCGACACCATCGTCCTGGACAAGACGGGAACGGTCACGACCGGCAGGATGGCCCTGGTGGGAGTCGTCACCGCGCCCGGGGTCGAGCGTGACGAGGCATTGCGCGTCGCCGGCGCGCTCGAGCACGCGTCCGAGCACCCGATCGCGCAGGCGATCGCCGCCGCCGCGCTCGAGACCGGTCCGCTTCCGCTGGTCGAGCAATTCGCCAACCGGGAGGGCCTCGGCGTCGTCGGGACGGTCGAGGGCCGGGCTGCGGTGGTCGGGCGTCGCGCGCTCGTCGAGAGCGAGGGGCTGGAGATCCCGGCATCGCTGGCGGAGGCGCTGTCCGCGGAGGCCGCTCGCGGCCGAACGGCGGTGCTCGCCGCGTGGGACGGCGAGGCCCGCGCGGTCCTGGCGGTGGCCGACACCGTCAAGCCCTCCAGCCGCGAGGCGGTCTCCCGCCTGCGCGCGCTCGGCCTGCGACCGGTGCTCCTCACGGGCGACAACGAGGCCACCGCCCGCGCGGTCGCGGCCGAGGTCGGAATCGAGGAGGTGACCGCCGAGGTGCTTCCCGCGGGCAAGGCCGAGGCCGTCCGGCGCCTCCAGGCCGAGGGCCGCGTGGTCGCGATGGTGGGCGACGGCGTGAACGACGCTCCCGCCCTGGCGACGGCCGACCTGGGCCTCGCGATCGGGACCGGCACGGACGTCGCGATCGAGGCCTCGGACCTCACGCTCGTCTCGGGTGACCTGCTCGCCGCGGCCGACGCGATCGCGCTGTCGCGCGCGACCCTCCGCACTATCCGCCAGAACCTGGCCTGGGCCTTCGGCTACAACGTCGCCGCGCTGCCGCTCGCGGCCGCCGGCCTCCTCAATCCCGTGATCGCCGGTGCCGCGATGGCCTTCTCCAGCGTTTCCGTGGTGGCCAACGCGCTGAGGCTCCGCCGCTTCCGCAGCATGCGCAGCGCTCGTCCTTGACATACCCCCCAGGGGTATATAGGGTCGGGTTTGATACCGACTCCGTTTCTGCCAGGAGGACCTCATGAGCGCAACGACGCATCCAGGGCCAGAAGAACATCACCACCACGGCGAGAAGCTCTCCGGCTCGGCCCTGAACGGCCTCGCCTTCAGCGCTACCGCGCACTGCCTGACCGGCTGCGCGATCGGCGAGACGCTCGGGATGATCATCGGCACGTCGATCGGGCTCTCCGAATGGGAGACCGTCGGCCTCGCCGTCAGCCTCGCGTTCCTCTTCGGCTACGCGCTGACGAGCCTGCCGCTGCTGCGGGCCGGGCTGGCCCTCGCGACGGTCATCCCGATCGCGCTGGCCGCGGACACGTTCAGCATCGCGACGATGGAGATCGTCGACAACGCGATCATGCTCGCGATCCCGGGCGCGATGGAGGCCGGGGCGCTCAACGTGCTGTTCTGGGCCTCGCTGTCGGTGGCCCTGGTCATTGCGGGCGTCGTGGCGTTCCCCGTCAACCGCTACCTGATCAGGAGGGGGAAGGGGCACGCGGTCGTGCACGCGTCGGGCCATCACCCGGACTTCCCGGCCCGCACCGTGGGCATCGTGGCGGCGGGCATGTTCGCGTTCGGGACCGCCGTGCTCCTGGCGGAGCTCTTGTAGCCGACGCCCGGGCGAGGCGTTGCGCCGCTGGCCGCCCTGCTTAGCTTGGGGCTATGGACGCCGAGCTCGCCTGCCTCGACGGCCGGATCGCGCCGTCCGTGGAGACCCTCATCCCGGTCACCGACGAGGGTCTCCTCCGCGGCGACGGCGTGTTCGAGGTCGTCCGCGTCTACGACGGCGTGCCCTTCGCGCTCGACCGCCATCTCGACCGCCTCGAGCGCTCGCTGCACAACCTCCGCCTGGGACACGACGCCGCGCGCGCCGGCCTCGAGGCCTGGGCGTCGGAGCTGCTCGCCGAGCGGGGGCGGGCCTTCGACGGCTGCCTGCGCATCGTGGTGACGCGAGGGGGACGGCGCCTGCTC
>DATMJO010000024.1:0-21141 GCA_035553855.1 Thermoleophilaceae bacterium
AGATCCACCACGCGCTCGTCGACGGGAAGTCGGCCGTGGAACTGGCGCTGCTGCTCTTCGACCTCTCGCCCGATGCCGTCGCGGAGCCGCCCGACGACTGGAGGCCCGCCGCCGCGCCGGGAGCGGCCGGGATGGCGCTCGCCGCCGTTTCCGACGGAGTGGGCGAGACCTTCCGCGGGGCGACCCGCGCCGCCCGGATGGCCACCTCGCCGGTGCGGAGCGCAGGCCGCATCTCGGACACGCTGCGTAAGACGGCGATGGCGATCGAGTCGGACCTCCTGCGACCGGCGCCTGCGTCGTACCTCAACGCGAAGATCGGGCCGCGGCGGACGCTCGTGACCCACGGCGAGCCGCTCGAGCCGCTGCTCGCGGTGAAGCGGGAGGCGGGCGTGACTCTGAACGACGTCTGTCTCGCCGTCGTCGCGGGGGCGATGCGCGAGCTTGCGTTCGCGCGGCGCGGGAGGCCGCGCCCGCTGAAGGTGATGGTCCCCGTGAGCGTCCGTCCCGAGGACCAGCGCGGCGCGCTCGGCAACCGGATCTCGTTCGCCTTCGTCGAGCTCCCCGCCAACGAGGCGCACGCGAAGCGGCGGCTCCGGATCGTGCACGAGCAGACGACGGCGTTCAAGCGCTCCGCGCGGCCCGCGGGGACGGGGTCGGTGCTCGGCGCGCTCGGCCTGCTGCCGGCGCCGCTGAAGGACCGCGCGGCGCGGCTGGCGGCGAGCCCGCGCGTCTACAACCTGACCGTCTCGAACGTGCCGGGCCCGCGGGTGCCGGTGTACATGCTCGGCGCCGAACTGCAGGAGGCCTACCCCGTCGTGCCCGTGCCGGAGGCCCACGCCCTCTCAATCGGGATCTTCAGCTACGGCGAGCACGCCTACTTCGGCGCGTACGCGGACCCCGAGGCCCTGCCGGAGGCGAGGGCACTCCCGTCGTATCTCAGCGCCTCGCTCCTGACACTGACGCGGGCGTACGGCGTCGGGCGGCCGGGCGCCGAGGACGGTCGTGAGCACGTCGCCGCTCGTCCCCGCTGACCCCGCTCCGGGCGTCCCGCGACCACGCGCATAGCGGTGCCCGGGGACGTTCGGCGCAGGAGGCGGGCTACGGCCGCTCGCGGCGTGCCGAAGCGCGGGCGATCTCGCGGGCGATGCCCTCCTCGATCTTCGCCTCCATGGCCACGGCGAAGAGGCCGGCGACCGCGTCCATCGCCAGCGGCTGCACGCGGCCGAGCGTGCCTTGTAGCTCCGGCAGCCGCTCCTCGGGCATCCCGTCCTCCACGAACGGCTCCCAGATGTGCAGGAGCCACACCTGCTCGAAGAGCTCGGCGATGTCGTCGAGCCGGTCGCGGATGCGAGCGCTGGCGTCGAGGATCTCCTCGAGCGACAGGCCGAGCGCACGCAGCGACTCGCCTACTTCGGCGACCCTTTCGCTCGCGAACTCGAGCCGGCCGTCGGCGCGCTCGCGGACGAGCCCGATCGCGACGGCCCGATCGAGATCCGCGGCGCTGCCATCGCCCCAACGGCTCGACCACTCGCCCGGCTCGACCACAGGGGGGTCGGCGTCGCGGAACGGCGCGCGCAGCGCGTGGGCGAAGCGCATCACCTCGTCGCCGGAGCCGCCGCTCGCCTCGAGCATGCGCCGGATCAGGTCGAGCGGAAAGCCCTCGCCGTGGAGTCGCTTGATCCCCTCGATGCGATCCACGACCCGCGGGTCGTAATAGCCGGTCCGGCCGCGCACCTCGGCCGCGGGAAGCAGGCCGAGCGTCTTCCACTCGCGCAGGTTCCGCACCGTCATCCCGACGCGCTCGGAGAGCTCGTGGATCGTCAGGGACTCGGTGGCTGCGTCCTCGGAGTTGTGATCGTCGGCCAAGTCGGGTATAACCGTGACGGAAAGTTCCGTAATGGTTCTGGCGGCAGGGAAGCGGGGGACGTGAGCGCACTCAAGCACATCGTGGTGATGGCGGTTCTGGCCCTCTGGGCGCCGGCCGCGCACGCGGCCACCTACGGCGACATCGAGTTCCCCCGCGACGAGCACGAGCGTGTCGACGGCTGGAACTTCTGGTGGGGCGCCGCTGATCTCGTGACGGAGTCGGGCAATCGCTACAGCGTCGGGGTCGCCTTCGACTCCCTGAACGGCCTCGGGCTGACAGGCCACCAGGTCTACCCCCGCCAGGGGCCCTACGCGGGGCGCGTCGTCACGACGATGGACGGCCCCGAGGAGTGGGGCCATGACCCGCAGACATTCGGCCGCTATCTGACGAAGATGAGCAACCACCTGCCGGGGGCCTCGGAGCGCCTTCTCGGCACGACCGTGGACATGGCCGACGGCGGTCGCGAGATCGGTCGCTGGGAGCGGACGACGCTCGCCCGGGAGGCCTATCGCCTGCGGCTCGACAACAAGGCGGCGCGCGTCCACCCGAGCGGTGAGCACGTGCGGCTGCTCGTGGACCTCGAGGCCGACATGCACAGCCCGCCGCTGCTCGCGGGCGGTACGGGGCGCTGGTGGTATGGCATCCCCGATGACCACTCCTACCCGTCGCGCTCGTACCAGTACATGCAGGCGGCGCAGCGGCTGACGGGCACGCTCGCGCTCGAGCAGCCCGACGGCTCGGTGCTGCGCGAGACCGTCGATCCCGATGCCTCGACGCTGCTCATGGTGCGCGAGTACGACGCCACGCCCGAGGACCTGCCGGCGGGCCTTGCGGTCGCGCAGGCGACGCAGATGCACCCGCGCTATGTCTCCTACTACGAGGGCGGCATGCCCTGGGAGTTGCTCTTCATCGACCTGCGAAACGGCGCCCAGCTCATGGTCGCCGTGCTCGCCTTCCACGAGACGCGAAAGGAAACGGGGACGCCCATCCTGCCGGGCGACCAGGCGACGTACAAGCTGCTGGCGACGCTGCGCCTGCCGAGCGGCGAGTCCGTGCCGCTGAACGACGCGGTGCGGCTGGAGCATCTGTCCTACAAGACCTCCGTAGGCCGCGTCCCGACCTTCTGGGTCGCGGTGAAGGGCATCTGGACGCAGGCCTGGGAGTACCGCGTGAGCCATCCCGGCGGGCCGGCCGCGCTGCCCGGCGGCGGCACGGTCGAGGTCCCCGCGTTCGACCTCGGCGTGACGCCCCAGCTCGACGTCTCCGAGCCGCCTGTCGACGCCCGCGGCAACGGGCCGACACAGCGGATCCCGTACCTGGCGGACGGCTCCTATGACGGCTGCCCGGTGCACGGCTTCGGCTGGTCGGAGCTGATCATCCAGTGGCGTGGCCGTGAGGACGCGAACCCCTGGTGGACCGGGGGCGACCCGCCGCCCGTGCCGGCCGCCTGCGGCGAGCCCGTCGGGGAGCGCCGCCCGCCCGCAGGGGAGCTCGACCCGCCGCACACCGAGCGCCCGCCGGACCCGACGCCGGACGAGGGCTGCTCTGCATACGGGCCGACCGTCCCGACCTGCGAGTACACCGCCGGAACCGCTGCGGGCATCTCAGGGTACGGCTCGGAGCCCGGCGGCTGGACGGCCACGGTCACCTCCCCCGAAAAGCCGCTGCCGGTCGTCGTCCGCAGCCACGGCGGCCAGGAACTTTATGCATGCGGCACCATCCGCAAGGGCGACCGTGTGCGCCTGACCGCGCGCGAGGGCTCGGGCGTGTTCGTAGGCAACCCGGGGATCTGCTTCTGACCATGAATCCGCTGCGCCAGGCGATCATCGCGGACGTGGTCAAGCAGACCGGCGCGCACGACGAGCCGCACGTCTTCGGCGGCGAGCCGGGCGATCCTGGCCTCACGGGGCCGGGGACGATGTCCTGGGAGATAAACGGCGACATCGCCTCCGTCCTGATCGGGGGGATCGGCGCGATCGTGATGGAGATCCTCCACCCGTCGGTGATGGCAGGTGTCCAGGATCTCTCGAACTACCGCGAACAGCCCGAGCGTCGCGGGAAGACGACCTTCGGCTATGTCGTCACCACGACCTTTGCGAACACGAAGGCGGCGACGCGTCTCGTCAACGTGGTGAAGCGCATGCACGGCCAGGTCGAGGGGACCCGTCCCGACGGCGTTCCCTACCGGGCGCTCGACCCCGAGCTGATCGGCTGGGTGCACACCTGCATCCCATGGGCGGTCATGACCGCGTACGAGCGCTACAACCGGCCGCTCACCGAGGCGCAGAAGGACCGCTACCTGCGCGAGCAGGCGGTGATCGGTCGGATGGGCGGCGCCGAGGTGATCCCGGAGAGCTGCGCCGAGCTGCGTGACTACGTCGAGGAGATGCGCCCGCGGCTCGCGGTGAACGCCCAGACGCTCCAGTTCTTCGAGTTCCTGATGGAGATGCCGTTCGGCGTGAAGGCGCCGGCGGCCTTGGCGCGCCCCGCGCATCGCTTCCAGGTGGAGGCGGGCATGAGCATCACGCCGGAGTGGGTGCGCCGGATGACGGGCTTCCACGGCTCGGGGGCGACGCGGCCCCTGCACGTCCCGTCACTCTCCTCCTACGCGCGCGCGGTTCGCTGGGCGTTCGGGACGCCCGCCTACCGGCGGCTGGCCGAGGAGCGCGCGGGCGGCCTGGTCCGGGCGACCGCTCCGCGCCCCGTCGCGGCCGGGACCTAGCGGGGATCCCGCGCCCAGCGCGGCTCGGCCTGCGAGGCGGCCTGGCCGAGCACCGCGGCGCGCTCCCGGACGCGAGCGCTGCGGCGGGCGGCCCGGGCCGGGAAGCGCACGAGCGCGGCGCGCTCCTCGTCCCAGAGCTTGAGCCGGAAGCAGTCGATGCTGCCGCGGATCGTGACCACCGGCGTCGCGGCGAACATCGGCTGCTCCTCGTGCGCCCGGCGCAGCCGGTAGTTCGGGATCTTCGCGCTCAGGTGGTGGACGTGGTGGTAGTTGGCGTTCCCGACCGCCCACGCGAGCGGGCGCGGGAGCCGCAGGAACGAGCTGCCCTGGAGCGCCGCGAGCTCGAACTTCCATTCGCCCTGTGCCTCGTAGTAGGTGTCTTCGTACTGGTGCTGGATGTAGAGCATCCAGCCGGCGATTGCTCCGCCCGCGACGAGCGTCGTGCCCTGGAGGATCAGGAAGGTCGACCAGCCGACGAGCGCCGCGAGACCGAGGGCCCAGCCCGCGAGAGCGACGTTCGTGGCGAGCACGCTCAGCAGGATCTTCCGCGTCATGCCGCGCTGGGGGAAGCGGCGCTCGAACAGGAACACGAGCGTCGGTCCGACGAGCAGCATGATCGCCGGGTTGCGGTAGAGGCGGTAGCCGAGGCGTCGCAGCGGCGACGCGGACTCGTACTCGGCGAGCGTCATCGTGTGGATCTCGCCCGGGCCGCGATGGTCGAGGTTGCCGGTGTGGGCGTGGTGGAGCGAGTGCTGGCGCTGCCACCAGCGGTAGGGGGTGAAGAGCAGGAAGCCGAGCGTGTGGCCGAAGCCGGCGTTGCGCCGTCGCGAGCGGAACATCGAGTTGTGCGTCAGGTCGTGGAAGAACGAGTAAAGGCGCACGAGGAAGACCGTCGCGACGAGGCCGAGGCCGACCGCGGCGAGCGCGCCCGGCTGGACGGCGACGGCGACCGCCCAGACCGCCAGGTAGGGCAGGATCGCGCTGGCGAGTTGCCCGAGGCTGCGGCGCTCGTCTACCGCGAGGTACGGGGAGAGGTCCTGCTTCCAGGTCTTGCGGGCGGGGATGGAGGGGGAGGTCACGAGATCGGTCCGGGTGTCGGGGGAGGGTGCTGTGGTTTCTTCGTGCGCGACCCCGCCGCGGATCACCGCTCCGCGCGGGTAGGCTCGGCTGAGGGCATGGCCCTATCGGTTCACGGCGAGGGAGACGCGATGACAGAGGCGCAGGTGGACCCGTCCCAGATCCTTCAGGTCGGGATGGGGTTCTGGCCGTCGAAGACGCTGCTCTCGGCGGTCGAGCTGGAGCTCTTCACGGAGCTCGGGTCGGAGTCGATGACCGCGGCGGAGATCGGCGAGCGTCTCGGCCTCCACGAGCGGGGGATCTTCGACTTCCTCGACACGCTCGTCGCCCTCGGGATGCTCGAGCGCGACGGCACGGGAGCGGACGGCCGCTACGGCAACACCCAGGAGGGCGCCGCGTTCCTCGACAAGGCGAGCCCGACCTACGTCGGCGGCCTGCTCGAGATGTGCAACGCCCGCCTCTACGGCTTCTGGGGCGACCTGACCGAGGCACTGAAGACCGGCAAGCCGCAGAACGAGATCAAGCACACCGGCAAGCCGATGTTCGAGGAGCTCTACAGCGACCCCGCCCGGCTCGAGCAGTTCATGGGCGCCATGAAGGGCATCTCGCTGGGCAACTTCCACGCGCTCGCCGAGAGCTTCGATTTCTCGCGCTACGAGACGGCCTGCGACGTCGGGGGCGCCACGGGGCAGCTCTCGATGATCCTCGCCCGCCGGCACCCGCACCTGCGCTGCACGACCTTCGACCTGCCGGTCGTCGCGCCGATCGCGGAGCGCTCGGTCGCGGAGGCCGGGCTGTCGGACCGCGTGACCGTCGCGGCGGGCGACTTCTTCGCGGACCCGCTGCCGACGGCGGACGTCATCACGATGGGGCTGATCCTCCACGACTGGAACCTCGAGGGGAAGCGCAAGCTGATCGGCGCGGCCTACGACGCCCTGCCGGAGGGAGGCGCGTTCATCGTGATCGAGAACCTGATCGACGACGAGCGCCGCCAGAACGCCTTCGGCCTGATGATGTCGCTCAACATGCTGATCGAGTTCGGCGACGCCTTCGACTACACGGGCGCCGACTTCGCCGGCTGGTGCAAGGAGGCGGGCTTCCGCGACACCGAGGTCATTCCGCTTACGGGCCCGGCGAGCGCGGGGGTGGCGTACAAGTAGGCCTCCGGCGCGCCGGGCCCGACGCCGCGTTCAGCCCTCCCGGGGAACCTCGCCGCGCCACTCGCCGGTCTCGCGGCCGCGCTCCTCGATGAAGTCGCGGAAGCGCTCGAGGTCGCCCTTAACCCGGCGGTCGGGTGCGCCGAGAGCGCTGCCGATCTTCTCCTTGATGCCCTCCGGGGCGAAGTCGAGCTGAAGGGCGATGCGGGTCTTCGAGTCGTCGATCTTGTGGAAGGTCACGACGCCGGCGTTGTCCTTGACGTCCACGTTGCGCCAGGCGACCCGCTCGTCGGGGTGCTGCTCGGTGATCTCGGCTTCCCACTCGTGCCGCTGGCCCCCGATGTCGGCGACCCAGTGGAGGCGCCGGTCGTCGAGCTGGCGAACCTCCTCGACGCCCTCCATGAAGCGGGGGAACTCCTCGAACTGGGTCCACTGGTTGTAGGCCGTCGAGATCGGCACGTCGACCTCGATCGTCTGCTCGATCGTCTCGCTCATATCACTGTCTCCCTTGTCGTGTGGGTCACGGGTACCCGCGCCCGACGAGCCCAAAGGCGAAGCTCGCGTGGAGGTCAGGTTGGCAACGCTCGGATCGCGGCGATCGACGGGGAGGTTTCAGGGGCGCTTCGCGGGAGGGGCGGTCAGCCCTCTCGCCGCGCTCGGCCAGCCCGCCCGCGGATCAGGCCCCGGCGGCCGGCTCGCGCCCGTCCGAGAGCTTGCGGTAGCCCACGAGCAGGAGCATCGCGCCGATCACGGCGCCGATGAGGCCGCCCAGGTCGAACGCCTGGTTGTCGCCGATTCCGAGCAGCTCCGTGAAGATGAGAAAGCCCACGACCGAGCCTGCGAGCCCGAGCAGGATGGTGGCGAGGATCCCCATGGGATCGCGGCCCGGGAGAAGCGCTCGTGCGAGGAATCCTGCAACGAGGCCGAGAATGAGGGCGCCGATCATCTTGTCTTCTTTCCGTCGGGAGCAATTCAGCTTGTAATCGCCTCCGCGTACCCGCGCCGGGTGCCGGCAACCCCGTATGCGCGTCGCATGGACGGCCCGGGCTTCCGGCGCGGACGGAGGATACTGAGCGGGTGCGCGAGGCATCCGTATCGGACGGCGCCAATTCGCTGAACCGCTCGGTCGCGGCCTGTGTCGCGTCGATCCTCGAGGTGGACGTCGCGTCGGTTCCGTGCCCATCCGCGGACCATCCCGACGCCTGGACGGTATGGCGCAACTGGCTGGGCCAGCGCCGCCTCGGCCTGGTCCCGATCGCCGACCCGGCGAGCTTCTCGTGGCCCGGCCCATGGATCGCCGTCCTCCCCGGGCCGGAGTCCGGCGATCCTCGCGGCGCGGTCGCGTTCGGCGCTCCACCGGGGATCGCCTGGTCGCCGCTTCCCACGGGAGCGTTCGAGCATGTCCGTCAGGGCTTCGTGATCGCCCCGCTGGACATCGCGCATGTCGGCCCCGAACGCCCCGCGCCGGCGACGCCGGGAACCGTCACCGCGATCCTCGTGGCGCCCGAAGCCGAGGCGGCCATGGTGCGGGTCGAGGACGCACACGCGGAGGCGGGACGCGGCCTGGCGGGCGATCGCTACTACGCGGGCGCCGGTACGTTCTCCAACCCGCACGCGCAGGGGCACGACCTGACGCTCGTCGAGCAGGAGGTGATCGACGACCTCGGCGGCGTCCTCCCCGGCTATCGCGCCGAGGACACCCGCAGGAACGTGGTCACGAAGGGCATCCGGCTGAACGACCTGGTCGGCTGGCGCTTCCGCGTGGGGGAGGTCGAGTGCGTCGGCCGGCGGCTGTGCGAGCCGTGCGCCCACCTCGACCGCATCTCCGTGAGCGGATCCCTGCGGCCGCTGGTGCATCGCGGCGGTCTGCGCGCGGACTTCGTCACCTCGGGCCGGGTGGCCGTCGGCGACCCGGTCGAGCCCATCGAGCGTCTCTAGGCGAGCGAGGCGAACGTCGGGCGGCCGCCCTTGGGCGGCCGCCGGAGATCAGATCGAGGCGCGCGAGAGCCCCGCGCGGACGAACGCCTATCCGCAGCCCGTGTTGTTCCCGCAGGACGAGCACGTGTAGCACGAGCCCGTCCGCTGCATCATGCCGCCGCACTGGCCGCAGGCCGGGCCCAGGTCGAGGCCCGCGAGCTTCGCCGGCGTGACGGGCGGCTCGTCGGTGAACGCGGCCGCCGCGGGCTTCGCCGCCGCCGCACCGCCACCGTTGCCGCCGTTCGCGGCGTGCCCGTTGGCAGCGCCGTTCCCGCCCTCGCCCGCGTCCGCCTCGGGCGCCGACGCCGTGTCGCCCCGCATCAGCGCCTCCTCGGCGGCCTTCCGCGCCCGCACCTCGGGCGTGAGGATGCCGAGCTCCTCGTGCACGTCGACGTCGAGGAAGCGCGACGCCAGCCAGCGCATGATGTAGTCGGGCAGCGACTTGGCGAACGGGATCTCCGAGTTGGTGGTGATCCCCTCCGGGTCGAAGCGCATGTAGCTGAACTTCCGCACCAGCGTCTCGAGCGGCACGCCGTACTGGAGCGCGATCGAGACCGCCGTCGCGAACGCGTTCATCATGCCGCGCAGCGTCGAGCCCTCCTTGCCGATGTCGGTGAGGAAGATCTCTCCGACGGTGCCGTCCTCGTACATGCCGGCCGTGATGTAGCCCTCGTGCCCGGCGATCGAGAACTTGTGCGTGATCGACTGGCGCTCCCGCGGCATCCGCCGGCGGGTGGGCTTCACCTCGGCGAGCGCCTCGGCGACGGCTTTCTGGACGTCGGCCTCGGTGACGCCCTTCTGCGCGTCGGTGCGGAGCGCCTGTGCGGTCTTCGAGCCGTCGCGGTAGATCGCGAGCGCCTTCAGGCCGAGCTTCCAGCCCTGCATGTAGGCGTCGGCGATGTCCTCGATCGTCGCCTCGGCGGGCAGGTTGACCGTCTTCGAGATCGCGCCCGAGATGAACGGCTGCGCCGCGGCCATCATCTTGATGTGACCCATGTGGGAGATGGCCCGCTGGCCGACCGCCACGTCGAAGACCGGCATGTGCTCCTCCGACAGCGCGGGCGCGTCGATCATCGTGCCGTGCTCGTCCACGTGCGCGACGATCTGCTCGACCTGCTCGGCCGAGTAGCCGAGCGTCTCGAGCGCGAGCGGGACCGTGCCGTTCACGATCGTCATCTGCCCGCCGCCGACCAGCTCCTTGAACTTGACGAGCGAGAAGTCGGGCTCGATGCCCGTCGTGTCGCAGTCCATGAGGAACGAGATCGTCCCCGTGGGCGCGAGCACGGTCGCCTGCGCGTTGCGGTAGCCGTACTGCTCGCCCAGCTCGAGCGCCTCGTCCCACGCCTGGCGCGCGGCGGCCACGAGCTCCGCGTCGGGCAGGTCCTCCGACAGCTCGTGGGCGGCGTCGCGGTGCTTGCGGATCACGCGCAGGTGCGGCTCGCGGTTCTGCTCGTAGGCCGCGTAGGGCCCGGTGGCCTCGCCGGCGATGCGCGCCGACTCGCGGTAGGCCCGCCCGGTCATGAGCGCTGTGATCGCGCCCGCGATCTCGCGGCCCTCGTCCGAGTCGTAGGGCAGCCCGTTCGACATCAGGTAGGCGCCGAGGTTCGCGTAGCCGAGGCCGATCTGGCGGAACGCGCGGGCGTTCTTGCCGATCTGCTCGGTCGGGTAGCTCGACGGCCCGACGACGATCTCCTGCGCGAGGAAGACCACGTCGACCGTGTGCTTGAACGCCTCCGTGTCGAAGCTGCCGTCGGGGCGGCGGAACTTCATCAGGTTGATCGAGGCGAGGTTGCAGGCCGAGTCGTCGACGTGCATGTATTCGGAGTTGTGGGCAATGACGGCCGTGTCGGCCGAGTCACAGCTCACTGCGAAGTTGTGCACGCCATCGACCTCCATGTCGAAGACGGGGACGGGCGTGAGCAGCTCCTCGGTGGTGACTCGCCGAACCGACACCGTCGTGAGCGCCTGGACCGCGTACGGCGCGTCGGTTTCCGGTCGGTCGGCGATGCCCTGTAGGTGATCGCCCGCCGAGAGGGCCTCAGCCGCCAGCCACTCGCCGTCCCCCGTCAGGAACCGGTGCTCGGGAGTGCAACGCACGACGCTGCCGTCGTCGAGCTCGACCCGCGTGAGCCGGTTCGCCATGCCCGCGATCCAGACCTTCGTGATCTCGCGCTGGACCCGCTCGCCGACAATGTGATCGAACGCCTCGGCAGTCGGGAGCTGGACGCCCTCGACTTCCATTGCGTACAGCTCGTCGAAGGTGTAGTTCCCCAGGGTCGTCCTAACGGTCGTTCCACCGACGAAGCAGCACGGATTGGACGCGTTGATCCGGCCCGAGTTCGGGCAGGTGTGCCAGTCGTTGATCGTCGTGTCGTACTGCATGCCCGGGTCGGCGCAGCGCCAGGCGGCGTCGGCGATCTGGTGCCAGAGGTCGCGGGCGTCGTAGGAGTCGATCGCGCGGCCGTCGACCCGCGCCGTCGTCTCCCAGGTCTCGCCCCGCTCGACGCGCTCCATGAACTCATCGGTGACGCGCACCGAGTTGTTCGCGTTCTGGTACTGGATCGAGGTGAAGCCGTCACCGTCGATCGACATGTCGAAGCCGGCGTCGCGGAGCGCGGCGGCCTTCTCCTCCTCGCGCGCCTTGCACCAGATGAAGTCGACGACGTCGGGGTGGTCGATGTCGAGCACGACCATCTTGGCCGCGCGGCGGGTCTTGCCGCCGGACTTGATCGTGCCTGCCCACGAGTCGGCGCCGCGCATGAACGAGACCGGTCCGCTCGCGTAGCCGCCCTTCGAGAGCAGCTCGCGCGAGGCGCGGATGTTCGAGAGGTTGATGCCCGAGCCGGAGCCGCCGCGGAAGATCATGCCCTCGCGCGTGTTCCAGTCGAGGATCGACTCCATCGTGTCCTCGACGGAGAGGATGAAGCAGTTGTGGACCGCGACGTTGTTGGAGAGGTACTCGCCCGACTCCGTCTGGATGTCGTAGACCTCCTGGACGCCCACGTCCTCGATCGCGACGATCTCCTCCTCGCGCAGGTCCGGGCAGCGCTTCGGGTTGCGCAGCGCAAGCGACTCGAGCAGCCGCTCCTGCTTCGCAACGCTGACGAAGCCGACCAGCTCGGCGAAGCGCGCGCGCTCCGAGCCGATCGAGATCGCGACCTCGTGTAGGTCGTGGCGGTCCTCGCGCCGCTCGGCCTTGCGGATCCGGCGCGAGTAGATGCCGAGCACGTTGAGGAGAAGCTGCACGTCCTCGGTCCACTGCTCGCCGATCACGGCGAACCCGATCCGAGCGCTCTCGCAGCCGCGCTCGCGCCGGACGCTCACGTAGCCGTCGGCCTGGAAGATGCTGCGGAGGTAGGCGGCGATCTCCTCGCGCGAGGCCGTCCAGAGGTAGGCGGGTACGCGCATGGCGGTCCCGCGGGTGAGCAGGTCCCAGCGCTCCACGAACTCGCGCAGCACCTCGCCGTAGAGGCGCACGCGGCGAACGGGCGTCTCCACCGTGTCCGCGTCGCGGACGTGGCGGTGGACATCCGGAAGGGCGATGTCGAGGTTCTCCATGACCCACTGGAACTCGTCGTCCCCGGCCACCTGGAACTCGACGGTGAGCGATCGGTTGGTGCCCTCGTACTGGCCGACGAAGCCGTCCGCCTGGAGCCAGCCGGCGAGGGCTGCCTCGGCGACGGCGACGCGATCCTCCTCGGCCGTGGGCTCGAGGCTGTCGAGCGCTGAGGGCTCGAGCCCGCCCGCCGGGACGAGGGCGTGGTCGCGCACCTTCGCGCGGTGGGGGTGCAGGTGCATGCGCATGCCGGGGCGGAGCTCGTCGACGCGCAGCCAGCTCGGCGCGGCGCGGCGCTCCGAGACCGCCTTGACGACGTGGTCGCCCGTGGCCTCGACGTACTGGCCGTTGCGCAGCAGCACGCGGTGGACGCGCTTGCGCCCGTTGGCCTTCACCGCGACGACGCGCGTGGTCCCGTGGGCGTCGTAGACCTCGCGACCCACCTGGTCGCGCTCGACCAGCTCGCCCATCGGCACCATGCCCTCGGGCGTGGAGACCAGCGCGTGGTAGGGCTGGCAGGCCGAGCACTGCGGGTGCTCCTCGAACCCCACGTTGAACCAGACCGGCGAGTTGAACGCCGCCATCTGGTTCAGGAGGATGTGGGTGAGCTCGGCCTCGAAGGCGTCGCCGTCGTCTGTGCTCGCGAAGTAGCCCGCCTCGCGGCCCCAGCCCGCGATCGTGCCGGCGACGCGGCCGACCATCTGGCGCACGGAACTCTCGCGCGCGTCCGTGCCGAGCTGCCCGCGGAAGTACTTCTGGGCCACGATGTTGGTCGCGTTCTGCGACCAGGACTTCGGGAACTCGACGCCGCGCTGCTCGAACGCCGGCTTCTCGGGGTTGCCGATGACGGCGTCGCGGATCTCCCATTCGACGGCGTCGAACGGATGGATACCCGGAGTGGTGAACCGGCGCGTGACGCTCACCCCCTGACCCGTCCGTGGGGCGGTTGTGGGGGCGCTACGCGTGTCCGGCATTGGTTCTCCTCCTCGGGCTCCTGGTGATGTTTTTCGCGCCTCCCGCAGAGCGGGAGGGCGGACCGCCGAGCATGCCCTCGGGGTCGGACGGACCAGCCCCCTCGAGGGCCAGCTGGTCCGACGCCGGACGCCCCATGGCGGCTATCCGCTCGAGCTCCCCCGCAAACTCCGAGAGATCCTCGAAGCGCCGGTAGACCGAGGCGAAGCGGATCGCGGCGACACCGTCGAGTGAGATCAGGCCCCGGAGGGCCAGCTCGCCGATCCGCTCCGCGTCCGCCTCGCCGCCGCCGCGGCGCACGGCCGCGGCGATCGTGTCCACGACCCCGTCGAGATCCTGCACCTGCACGGGCCGCTTGGTGGCGGCGCGCAGGAGTCCTCCCAGGAGCTTTCCGCGGTCGAACGGCTCTCGGCTCCCGTCGCGCTTGCGAACCATGAGCGGGACGTCCTCGACCCGCTCGTAGCTCGTGAAGCGGGCACCGCAGCGGTGGCATTCGCGCCGCCGGCGGATCGCGTCGCCGGGATCGACCGGACGGCTGTCGACCACGCGCGTCGCCTCACAGGAGCAGTAGGGGCACTTCACAACACAAGTCTACTACCACCCCTTGGGACTCAGGCCTTCCAGAACCGCTACATCTTGTGGTTCTCCCCGCTCTTTGCGAGATCTAGCGGCCGAGCCGCAGCCAGTCCCAGAACTCGCCCGCGAGATCGGCGCCGCGGCCGCCCGCCTCGCTGGCGGAGGCGCCGATCGGGCGGAGCGTGCCGCGCAGGTCGTAGCCGTAGAACCAGGCGGCGAGTGCGCCGAGGCCGGCTAGCGCTGCGAGCCCGGCGAGGATCGCGAGCAGCACGAGCGCGGCGGGCGCCCCGCCGCCGCCGGAGGGCAGCGCGGCCGTCTGCGGGATGGCGGCGTCGGGCGTGCGCGCGGCGAGCACGGTGCGCGCGGGCGCCGCGGGCGCCGGGGGCGTCGCGATCACGGGCTCGGGCTTGGCGCCGGGCGGCCTGGGCTTCGCGGGCGCGGGCGCCGCCGGGGCGGCCTCGACCTCCTTCCTGGGCTTCGGCTTCGGGTCGCAGCCGCCGCTCGCGCGCTTCTGGCGGGCGCGGGCGAGCTGCTCGACGAAGTCGGGCGCGTACTGGTCGATGTCGGGCGGGACCTGGCCCTCGGCGCGGCGCAGGTCGTCGTCCGAGTAGCGGCAGGCGTCGATCTCGCCGTCGGCCTTGTAGTCGTCGTAGATGCGGTCGAAGGTGTCGGCGCTGGCCGGGGCCGGCACGAGCGCCAGCGCGATCAGTGCGAGAAGGAGCTTCCGCATTCCACAGACGGTAGCCGCTGAAACGGTGCATTCCCTGGTGCATCCGTCCATGTTTCCCGCGCAATCTCCGAAAGACCGGGGCGTCGGCCACAATCACGGGAGTCCGATGTCCGTCTCCTCGCCAGCCGCGCCGGTGCGGGCGCCGCAGGCGGGCGCAGCAGGGACCGCCCACGAGGCCGGGCCCGCGCGCTCGCCCGCGGCGCTCTGCGCCGCGCTGCTCGTGGCCGTGCTGTATGCCGCCACCGCGAGCGGGGCGACTGCGCTGCCCGCCGAGGCGCGCCTCCAGGTCGTGATCGCGGCGCTCGCGGTCGCGGCGCTGGCCGGGCTCGTCTTCGGCCGCTCGCTGCGTGCCGCCGCCGCGCCGATGGCGTGGGCGGGGCTCGGGCTGCTCGCCGCCTATGCGGCGTTCGCGGGGCTGTCGCTCGCATGGTCGGTGGCGCCCGACCTGACCTGGACCCACCTCAACCGCGCGCTCGCCTACACGCTCGTCGCGGCGATGGCGCTCGTCGTGGGCTCGAGCCTGCCGCGGGCGATCGAGCGCGTGGCGCTCGGGTACCTCGCGGTGGCGACGCTGGTCGCGGGCTACGCGCTGCTCGGCAAGGTGGCGCCCTGGCTCGCGAACCACACCGCGGACTTCGCGCGGCTGCGTGCGCCGCTCGGCTACTGGAACGCGCTCGCGCTCTTCTGCGTGCTGGCGGTGCCCGTCGGCCTGCGCACGGCGTCCGATCCGGAGCGCGGGCTGCTGCCGCGGGTCGCCGCCCAGCTCTCGCTGATCCCGCTGCTCGCAGTGATCGGGATGACCTACTCGCGCGGGGGAATGCTCGCGCTCGCCGTGGCCGTGGCGATCGTGGCGTGGCTCGGTCCCGACCGGCTGCGGGTGGCGGCGTTCGCGCTCGTCGCCGTCGTGTCGGTCGCTCCCGCGCTCGTCGTGGCGTTCACGCGCGACGACCTCACCCGCGACGGGCTCTCGATTGCCGGGCGGACCGACGACGGCTTCGTGCTCCTGCTCGCACTGATCGCGGGGGCGGTGATCGCCGTCTGGGCGGCGGTGCGGCTGCGGCGGGCCGACGAGCGCCTCGTGCTGACCGGGCGCGGGCGCGAGCTGGCCCTGCAGGGCGCGCGCTACGCGGGTATCGCCGCCGTCGTGCTCCTGCTGGGCGGGCTGGCGCTGTCGGAGCGCGGGGTCACGGGGACGGTCTCGCACGAGATCGACAAGTTCACGGAGGCGAAGGCGGAGAAGCAGAACGACCCGAGCCGGCTGTTCGAGACGAACTCGGGGAACCGCTGGGTCTGGTGGCTCGAGGCGGGCGGCGCGTGGTCGGACAGGCCGTTCGGCGGGCACGGCGCGGGCTCGTTCCCGCTGCTGCACCTCGCCTACCGCCAGGACGCGCTCCAGGTGCGCCAGGCGCACTCGGTGCCGATCCAGTGGCTGGCGGAGGTGGGGCTGATCGGGGCGGCGCTCGGGCTGGGGGCGCTGGGGCTGCTCGGCTTCGCCGCATACCAGCGCGTGGCCGCGGCCGCGCGGGCGGAGCGGCCGTACGCCGTGGCGCTGTTCGCGGCCGCCGGGGCCTGGGGGGTGCACATGTGGGTCGACTGGGACTGGGACATCCCCGCCGTCACGCTGCCGCTGCTCGTCTTCCTCGGGGTCATGGCCGGTCGCCCGCCCGGCGGAGGCTGGATGGAGCCGCTGCGGCCCGCGCCGCCGGTCGTGGGCGCGCCGCGCTCGGGGCGGGCGTTCGCGCTCGCAGCCGGGACGCTCGTGTTGTGCGTGGTCGCCCTGTCCGCCGCGCTGCCCTCGCTCGCCCGCGACCGCACGAGCGCGGCGCTGGCCGAGGCCTCCGACGGGACGCCCGAGGGGCTCGCCGCCGGGGCGCGCGATGCCGAGATCGCGCGGCAGCTCGACCCGCTCTCGGTGGAGCCGCTGTTTGCCGCGGCGGGGATCGCGGAGGCGCGCGGGGACCTCGACCGCGCCGCCGACCTCCTGCGCGAGGCGGCCGAGCGCCAGCCGGCGAACGAGCAGGTGTGGATCAGGATCGCGGCGTTCGAGCTGCAGCGCGACGACCTGCCGCGGGCGCTCGAGGCGGGCCGCCAGGTGCTGCGCCTCGACCCCCAGAACGAGTTCCCGCTGGTGTTCCTGGAGCACGGGGATCCGGCGGCGGCATCGGCGACGGTGACGGGGACGCCGCTCGTGTCAGGGGGGTAGGCGCGAGAGGAGCGGGCGCTCGCGGGGCTCGCGAGAGGTTAGGCGGGGACCGCAGTCGGGGTAGCCGCAGAGAGCAAGCGAACCCAGAGCTCTGAGGAGAAGACATGCGACGTGCACTTATTGCCGCATCGATAGCGGCGTTGTCCGTGGCGGGCGGCTACACGGTCGCGCAGGCAGACCACCGTCCCGGCCACAATCCGGGGCCACCGCCGAGCGGCAGCCCGGCGGGCCAGACGATCACCGGTACGGCCGGCAATGACGCGATCGACGGCGCGGGCGGGAACGACGTGCTCGACGGCGGCGGCGGGAACGACACGCTGCGCGGCGGCGAGGGCATCGACCAGCTCGACGGCGGCAACGGCAACGACACGCTGATCGGGCGCGACCAGACCGCTGCGGCGGGCGCGGGCAACCGCGACTTCCTGAGCGGCGGCAACGGCGACGACACGCTCACCGACGTCGAGGGCAGCAACGTCTTCTCGGGCGGTCCGGGCGACGACGCGATCACGGGCGGGCCGCTGTCCGACTCGCTGAACGGCGGCTCCGACGAGGACGTCCTGCGCGGCGGCGGCGGCAACGACGGCATCACGGGCGCCTCGGGCCGCGACCGGCTCTTCGGCGAGGACGGCGAGGACCGGATCGACGGCGGCCTCGGCAAGGACACGATCGACGGCGGCGCGGGCGGCGACAACATCGTGGCCTTCGACGGCCAGGTGGACACGATCACCTGCGGCGGCGGCTTCGACATCGTGCGCGCAGACGCCGGTGACGAGGTGGCCAGGGACTGCGAGCGCGTGCTCGTGACGAGCAGGCGCTAGACCTCAGGGGCGCCGCCGCGACGCTCGTCGTCCGGCGGCGCCCCCGCGTCTCGTCGAGCTGCGGCCCGGGCGCTCAGCAGTGCAACAGTCTCCGAAGGTGTATCTGGGCGCGTCCGGTAGGTGTATCCTCGAGACGTGATCAAGCGCACCAACATCAACCTCGACATGGCGCTCGTCGAGCGTGCCGCCACCGAGTTGGGCACGCGGCGGACGACCGACACGGTGCACGAGGCGCTGCGCGACGTGATCGCCCGGGCTCATCGCGCGCGGCTCGCCGGGCGTGACTTCGAGGACCTCACGCCGGAGGCGCTCGAGTCGGTGCGCCGCGCCCGTCGCCTGGCTTGACCGGGCTCGCGGACACGAGCGCCTGGGTGTGGTCGCGCCGGGCCGGTGCTTCGGTCCGCAGGGAGTTCGACGAGGCGCTCGTCGACGGCGCGCTCGCCACCTGCGACATGGTGCGGCTCGAGCTGCTCTACAGCGCCCGGAACGCGACCGAGTTCGCCGACATCCGGGAGGGGCTCGCGGCAATCCGCGACTGTCCGATCGGGAAGGCGGAGTGGGAGCGCGCCCTGTGGGTCTACGAGCGGCTCGCGGCGAGCGGCGGGGCGCACCAGCGGGCGGTGAAGCATCCGGACCTGCTGATCGCCGCGGCTGCGGAGTCGGCGGGTGTCGCCGTCCTCCATTACGACGCGGACTACGAGCGCATCGCCGAAATCACCGGGCAACCGGTGCGCTGGCTGGCGCCGAAGGGGAGCCTCAGGTAGGGGCAGCTACCCCAGCGACCCCAGCGTCTGCTCCAGCCCGTCCCGCAGCCCCACCTTCGACTTCCAGCCGAGCTCCTCGCGCGCGCGGGTGCAGTCGAGGGCGATGTGGCGGACCTCCCCGGGGCGCTCGGGCGCGTGCTCGGCCACCAGTTGGCGCTCGCCGATCGAGTTGAGCGCGTCGACCAGGTCGATCACCGTGGCCTGGACGCCCGTGCCGACGTTGAAGGCCCCCGACGCGTCGGAGCCGGCGGCCAGCAGGTTGGACTGCACGACGTCGTGGACGTGCGTGTAGTCGCGCGTCTGGAGGCCGTCGCCGAAGATCGTGGCGGTCTCGCCGGCGAGCAGCTTGCCGCAGAAGATCGCGATCACCCCGGCCTCGCCGAGCGGGTCCTGTCGGGGGCCGTAGACGTTGCCGTAGCGGAGCGAGACGGTGGAGAGGCCGTGCAGGCGGGTGGCGAGCTCGCAGTAGCGCTCGGCGCACCACTTCGAGAGGCCGTAGGGGGCCTCGGGGGCGGTGGGGTGCGACTCGGGCGCGGGGATGATCCTGCCCTCGCCGTAGATGGCGCCGCCGGAGGAGGTGTTCACGAAGCGGCGCACGCCTGCGGCGCGCGCGGCTTCCAGCAGGGTGGCCGTGCCGCCCACGTTCACGCTCGCGTCGTACGCCGGGTCCTCGACCGACTTGCGCACGTCGATCTGCGCCGCCAGGTGGAAGACCACCTCCACGCCGTCCATGGCCGAGCGCATCGCCTCGGCGTCGCGGATGTCGGCCTCGACGAGGCGCGCCCTCTCGCCCGCCTCGGCCAAGTTCTCGCGGTGGCCGGTGGTGAGGTTGTCGACCACCGTCACCTCGTCGCCGCGGGCGATCAGCGCGTCGACCAGGTTCGAGCCGATGAAGCCGGCGCCGCCGGTGACGAGGGTCCGCATGCGGCGGCGGATGCTACTGCTACGGTCGCGCACCGTGCCCGGCCTGTTCGTCACTTTCGAGGGGATCGACCGGTCGGGGAAGACGACGCAGGCGCGCATGCTCTGCGAGGCGCTGGGGGACGAGGCGCTCGCCGTGCGCGAGCCGGGCGGGACCGAGGTGGGGGAGCGGGTGCGCGCGCTGCTGAAGGACCCGGGGCTCGCGGTGGGTGGGCGTACCGAGGCGCTGCTGTTCGCCGCCGCGCGGGCCGAGCTCGTCGCCCAGGTGATCCGGCCGGCTCTGGCCGAGGGGCGAGTGGTCGTCTCCGACCGCTTTCTCGACTCCTCGCTCGCCTACCAGGGCGAGGCCCGCGGCCTCGGGATCGAGGAGGTCGCGCGCGTGAACGAGTTCGCCGTCGGCGGCCTCGCGCCCGATCTGACCTTCCTGCTGGAGCTGCCCGTGGCGGCGGCGCAGGAGCGCGGCGTGGTGGAGGGCGACCGCTTCGAGGAGGAGGGGGCGGCGCTTCAGGACGCCGTGGCCCGTGGGTATGAGCGCCTGGTGGAGGACGGCTCGGGACGCTGGCGGCGGCTGGTGGCCGATCGCCCGCCCGAGGATGTGCACGCCGAGGTGCTGTCGGCGGTCCGGGAGGCGCGCTCGTGAGCGAGCGTCTGAACGGCACCGAGGACCAGGCGCACGCGCGGGCCGTGCTGGGCTCGGCGCTCGCGTCGGGCGAGCCCTCGCACGCGTATCTGTTCCACGGGCTCGCCGGCACCGGCAAGCGCACGGTGGCGCGGGCGTTCGCGGCGGAGCTGCTGGCCTTCGGCTCGGACGACCCCGACGCCACGCGGCGCCGCACCCCGTCGGGGTCTCATCCGGATCTCACGTGGGTGGTGCCGTCGGGGGCGCACGAGATGAGGGTGGACGACGTCGAGGGGCCGGTGATCGGGGCGGCGTCGCGGACTCCCTTCGAGGCGTCGAAGCGCGTGTTCGTGCTGGAGCGGGTCGACACGATGAGCGACGCGGTGGCGAACCGGATGCTGAAGACGCTGGAGGAGCCGGCGCACTACGTGCACCTGATCCTCCTGACGGACTCGCTGGGGCAGGTGATCGAGACGGTCCAGTCACGCTGCCAACTGGTGCGCTTCGACCCGCTGCCGTCGTCGCGGGTGGCGGCGCTGCTCGAGGCGGAGGGGATCGAGCCCGCGCGTGCGCGTGCGTGCGCGCGGCTGTCGCTCGGGAATGCGACGCGGGCGCGGTTCCTTGCGTCGGAGGAGGGCGTGGCGCTGCGGGGGGACGTGGAGCGGCTCGTGTCGTCGGCGCTCGGCGGGCGGGACGGGGCCGACGTGGAGCCCTGGCGGCCGCTCCTCGCGCGCTCGGAGAAGCGGAAGGCGGCGGCGGAGAAGGAGGCGGCGGCGCGCGCGGCCGAGCGGCTCGAGATCGAGCCGAAGGGGCGGGAGAAGAAGTCGCTCGAGAAGGAGCTGGAGGAGGCGGGGAAGCGCTCGGCGAGGCGGGCGCAGCGCGAGGTGCTGGACCTCGGGCTGGGGCTGACGGCATTGAGCCTGCGGGACCGGCTGTGCGCGCTGGAGGGGGCGGGCGAGGCGGTGCTGGCGACCGATGGTGCGGGCGGTCCGGCTGGCGCCGTCGAGCGTGACCCGCGGCGCCTGCGCGAGGCGATCGAGCACGTCGAGGAGGCGCGGCTGTCGCTCGAGCTGAACGTGACGGAGGACCTGGCGCTCGAGGCGCTGACATCGAGGCTGCGGCGGCTCGTCGGGGCGGTCTGAGGCCACCCGATCGCGGCTAGACTGGCCCGCGCGCCGACGT
>DATMJO010000025.1:0-20663 GCA_035553855.1 Thermoleophilaceae bacterium
GAGGAGCAGGCGGGGGCGGCCAGGGAGTAGCCGGGCGGGGCCACGCAGGGCCGGGGGACCCGGAACGACCTTGAACCAGCCGCCTGCCTTATTCAAGGTTACGCGCTAGCCTTGATTACATGCCCGAGCTGGTCAAGGCTCGCTGGGTCCCGTCCGGAGGGGATTCCGGCCTGCCCCGCCGTGCGCGGCTGGGCTGCGACTACGAGGCCTACGTGCCCGACCGGCTCGCGGGCCGAGCGTTCACGCTGTATGGCGACACGGCCGCCGACGTCGCCGATGCCGAGCGCGCGGTCGAGCGTCTCCAGAGCGGGGCCCGGTCGCTCGCCGGCTTCGAGGCCGTCGCCCGGCTGCTGTTGCGCGCGGAGGCGGTCGCGTCCTCGCGGATCGAGGGGCTCGAGGTCGGAGGCCGGCGCCTGCTGATGGCGCAGCTCGCGCTCGGGCTCGGCGACGACCCGCGCGACGTGACCGCCACCGAGGTGCTCAACAACGTCGAGGCGATGCGCTGGGCGACGGAGACGATGGCCGGGACGGACGCGGTCACCCTCGAGCACCTGCTCGAGATCCACCGCCGGCTGATGGCCGGCACCCGCCTCGAGCACCTCGGCGGGCAGGTTCGCAGGGAGCAGAACTGGATCGGCGGCAGCTCGTACAACCCGTGCTCCGCGGTCTTCGTCCCGCCGCCGCACGATCGCGTCGAGGAGCTCCTGATCGACCTGTGCGCGTTCTGCAACGAGGACTCGCTGCCCGCGGTCGCGCAGGCAGCGATCGTGCATGCGCAGTTCGAGACGATCCATCCGTTCGCCGACGGCAACGGCCGCACCGGACGCGCGCTCGTGCACGTGCTGCTCAAGCGGCGCGGCCTGGCGCCCGCGGTCGTGCCGCCGGTGTCGCTGGTCCTCGCGACGTGGTCGGACGAGTACGTCGCCGGGCTGACCGCGACACGGTCCCGCGACGCGCCGGACTCGGCCGAAGCCGTCGACGGCCTCAATCGCTGGGTTGCTCTCTTCGCCGCGGCGATGACCCGCGCCGTCGGCGACGCCCGCGACTACGAGACCCGGGTCCAGGACATCCAGGCACGCTGGCGCGAGGCGGTGGGCAAGGTGCGCTCGGACTCCGCCGTGCTGCGACTGATCGAGGCGCTGCCCGGTGCGCCGCTCGTGACCGTGCAGAGCGCCGCCGCGCTCATCGGCCGCAGCGTGCAGGCGACGAACGAGGCCGTCGCACGCCTGCAGGCCGGCGGTGTCCTCAGGCAGACCACGATCGGCGGGCGCAACCGCGGCTTCGAGGCCACCGAGCTCATCGATGCCTTGACCGCGCTCGAACGCCGGCTCGCGAGCCCGGACGCGGACACGCGCGTGTCGCCGCCGGCGCGAGCCGTGCCGGCCCGGCGGCGGTGAGGCCCGCTGCGCGGGCGGGGGTGGCGGGCGACTGGCTGCGACAGAGGGGGACGGCCATCACCGCGTTCCTCGCCACCGTGGAGAGCTGGTCTCGCCGAGAGCGTTGGGCGACTATCGCGGCCGATTTCCGCGCCGGGCTCGTTGGAGCATCGTCGGAGGCGACGGCTGAATGATCAAGATCGAGTTGATCGCTCGGGAGGGGCCTATCGTGCCTACTACGGCGCGGCGCCCACCGACGCCGGCACCCCGTCCAGCGCATCGAGCGCCCGCTCCACCGACATCGACAGGCACGTGAAGATCGGCGTCTCCGACTCCGTGTAGAGGCTCGACTCGGTGCCGCGCAGCTCGTGCACGAGGTCGAGGAAGTCCTTCGGGTCCTCGGTGTCGAAGGAGACCACGAACTCCTGGTCGTCGAGGCCGTAGGAGTAGGAGGTGTTGATGTCGATCCCGGGGTAGCGGCGACCGGTCTCGATGTGGCCCTTCATGATCCGCATGCGCTCGTCGGCCGGCAGCCGGTACCACTCGCGCTTCTTCCACATCGGGTAGACGACGAGGTAGCGCGAGCCCTCGCGCTCGCGCGGCGCGAGCGGGCGCTCCTCGTCGGAGTAGGGGGACTCCTTCGTGACCGACAGGTAGGAGTGCGCGATCTCGGCGTGCGCCATCAGCCCGGTCTGGTTGAGGAGCACGTGCAGCTCGTGGATCGGGTCGAGCGAGCGCGCCGCCACCCGCACCATCAGGTCGCAGTCCCCGCGCGTGCCGACCAGCGAGTAGGCGCGCAGGAAGTGGTCGGCCGCGAACTCCTCGCAGGCGGCGGCGAACTCGCGCTTGTCGCGCGCCCGCTCGGCCTGCTCGCGGCGGCGCCAGGCGGGGTCCACGCGGACGAACGTGTGCTTCAGGAAGTGGCGGTCTGCCATCGCGCCCATGGTGGCAGACGCGGTTACGATCGCGGCGCACGAACACTGACGCAAGGGGGGGACATGAGGAGAGGGAACCGGGCACGACTCGCCGTGTGTGCAGGGGTGGCCGCGCTTGCCGCACCGGCCGCTGCCGTCCAGGAGATCCACGAGCCGGGCACGCCCGTGCCGGAACCGCCGCCGCCGAGCGCGCCGGACGCATCGTGGTCCTCGCCCTACGGGCCCTGCAACCTCGCCGCGACGGGGAGCGAATGCAACGTCTACCAGCAGATGTCGGGGCCGACGAGCCGTGCCGAGGCGGTGACGGGGCGGGGGTCCTGGTACTCCAACCGCAACAACTACGACTATCTGTTCCTCGCGGCGAGTACCGTGAACCAGGGGACGAGCGGGACCACCTGGACCCAGACCGTGGACTTCAAGGGCAGCGTGCTCAACCCGTGCGGGAAGTGGGTCTGGGTGGAGCGAACGGTGCCTGCCGAGGTCGTCTTCTCGCCGGTGGGCCGCAGCCTCAGCTCGAGCGTCGCGGTGCCCCCCAAGGTCGGCTTCAAGTTCACGACCTCGCTGGCATCGACCGGATGCTCCACCGCCACGCTGATCGCGGAGGGCGAGGTCATCGCTCCCTACTACCGCGTTCCGCCGGGCGCGGCCTCGCCGGGCTACCCGAGCGGGGGGGCCTACGTCGAGACCAACGGCGGCAGCACCTCGCACGTGAAGTTCACCTGGGGCACGAAGGACACAAGGTGGTACACGACGGAGAACCAGTCGTCCGCCATCGTCACGCAGGTCTCCTACTCCCTCTGACGCCTCCATAGACTCGCGGCCGTGCGCCTCGCCGCCGCGGTCGCGAGTCTCCTTGTCCTCCTCCTCGCCGCCGCCACGGCCGAGGCCCGGCCGCGGGCGCTCGTCGCCTACCTGCCGACCGAGCCCGCGCCGCGGATGCCGCTCCTGTTCGACCTCGCCGAGCGCGGCCTCTCCTACGGGCTCGTGAGCCCCACCCTCGGTGGCTACACCCGCCGCCAGATGGCGCTCGACACGGGCCAGGGCGCGCGCATCTCGACCCGTGCCTACGACGAGCCGGTCCCGGACCTGCGGCTCGTCGCGCGGCGCGGTGGCGGCTTCCGGATCGCCCGCTGGAGCGAGGCCGTGGAGCGCGCCGAGGACGCGCCCGGCGAGGCCGTCCCCGGGCTGCTGGCCGATACCGTGCGGCGCTCGGGCGGGCGGGTGGCCTATGCCGGGGTGCTCGGCTTCGAGCAGCTGGAGGCCCTCACCGCCGCCGACGCCGCGGGGCGCATCCCCGAGGTCGGGCTCTTCACGATCGGGCGCTTCGGCGACGACGCCGCTCGGCTCTGGCGGGACGCCCACCTGCTGGTCGCCCGGCTCCCCGCCGACGCCGCGGGCCTCGCGGCGCTCGACCGCCTGCTCGCCGCGCGGAGGGCCGAGGACACGGTCGTCGTGCTGCGGGCGCCGCCCGCCGGCAGGCTCAGGCTCCTTCCCGCGGGCATCGCGGGCCCCGGCTTCCGGGGTGGGCCCATCCGCTCGTCGAGCACGCGGCTGACCGGCTTCGTCGCCGCGCCGGACATCGCGCCGACCGTGCTCGACCGCCTCGGCCTCGCCGTGCCCGCTGAGATGTCCGGGCGCGTCATCGAGGAGCGGAGCGGGGGCAGCCCGGAGGCGGTGCGGAGCCTCGCCGCGCGCTTCGACGTGGTCGTGGGCCGGCGCGTGCCGCTCCTGAACGCCGCGCTCGCCACCCTGCTCGTGCTGCTCGGCGTGCTCGCGCTGGTCGCGCGGCGGGATGGCGTCCGCGCGTGGCTGCGGCTCGTGCTGCTTTCGGCCCTGTGGCTGCCAGCACTGGCGCTCCTCACCGCCGCGCTTCGCCCCACACGGACGGCCGAGGTGGCGATCATCCTCGGCGGCTCACTCGTCCTGGCCGCCGCCACAGACCGGCTGCTTCCGTGGCCGCGCGGGCCGGCGCTGCCCGTGGCCGTTGTCTTCCTTGCGCACACGATCGACCTCGCCGCCGGGTCGCTCCTGATCGACGCAGCCGTGACGGGCCCCAACCCGAAGGGCGGGGCGCGCTTCTTCGGCATCGGCAACGAGCTGGAGACGATCCTCGCGCTGAGCGTGATCTTCGGGATCGGCGGCGCCGTGGCGCTGCGGCGCGACCGGACGGCGCCGCGCGCGTTCGCGGCGGGCACCGCGATTGCCGCGTTCGTCATCGGCTGGGGCCGCCTCGGAGCCGACGTCGGCGGCGTCATCACGCTCGCCGCCGGCGGCGCGGCCGCCGTGCTCGCCTCGCTGCCGGGCGGCCCGAGCCGCCGGGCGCTCGTCATCGCGGTCGCCGCCCCGGCGGCCGCGCTCGTCGCGCTCGTCGCGCTCGACCTGCTGAGCGGGGGCGGCGCGCATCTCAGCCGCACCGTCCTCGACGCCGAGAGCCCCGGCGACCTGGTGGAGGTCGTCGAGCGCCGCTTCCGCATCTCCTTCGGCGGCCTCGCCGGCGGCTCGCTCAGCGTCGCCGGCGCCGTGGCGCTGCTGGCGCTCGCCGCCTGGCGGAGGAAGGCGCTGCTGGCGCCGCTCGGGACCAGCCCGGGACTGCGCGCGGCCCTGATCGGCGGCTGGTTCGCGACCGTCGTCGGGGCGCTTGCGAACGACTCGGGCCCGCTGATCCTGCTGGTCGGCGCGGTCATGCTCCTGTTCGCTCTCGCGTACGCACACGGGCGCCCGTGGTTCGGCCGCCGGGAGGCGGGTACCATGGACGGGTGCGCGTAGGCCTCGTCTGCCCTTACTCGTACACGTATCCGGGCGGAGTAGGGCGGCACGTCGAGGGTCTCGCGCGCGAGCTGATCAGGCAGGGCCATGAGGTCCGGCTGCTCGCGCCTTACGACCCCGACGACCGACACGCCCGGATCACCCACCGCGGGGCAGGCCCCGAGTGTCGGCCCGTGCCCGATCACTTCGTCTCGCTCGGGCGGACCGTCGGGATCCCCGCGAACGGCGCGGTCTCGAACCTCGCGATCACCCCGTCGGTCGCCGCGCGCGTCCGCCACGAGCTCCGCCGGGGCGAGTTCGACGTCGTCCACGTGCACGAGCCGAACGTGCCGCTCGTGAGCTGGCTCGCGGCCGACCACGCCACAGCGCCGCTCGTCGGCACCTTCCACACCTACTCGACCAACCCGGTCGCCAACGGCCTCGCCGCGAACATTCTCGGCGCCCGCCGCGTCTACAACCGCCTGCACGTTCGGATCGCCGTCTCGGAGGCCGCGCGCTGGACCTGCGAGCGCTTCTACGGCGGCCGCCACCGCGTGATCCCGAACGGCGTCGACGTGCCGGAGACCCTTCCCGTTCGCCACCCCTCGGAGGAGCTGCGCATCCTGTTCGTCGGCCGCGCCGAGGAACGCAAGGGCCTGCCCGTCGCGCTGCGCGCCTTCGAGGCGCTCCAGAGCGCCGGCGTGCCGGCCCGCCTCACCGTCGCCGGCGTCACTCGCGACGAGGTCGAGCCGCTGCTGCTCGACACCGCGGGCGTCGAGATCGCCGGCCGCGTCAGCGACGAGGAGAAGTGGCGCCTGCTCGCCGGCGCGGATGTCCTCTGCGCGCCCTCGCTCGGGGGCGAGAGCTTCGGCATCGTGCTGGCGGAGGCGTTCGCCGCGGGCACCCCGGTCGTGGCATCCGACATCGCCGGCTACCGCGACGTCGTCCGCGACGGCGTGGACGGCCTGCTCGTCCCCGCCGGCTCGCCGGCCGAGGTGGGCGAGGCGCTGCACTCCCTCGCCGGCGATCCCGGCCGCCGCGAGCGGATGGGCGCCGCGGCCCGCGAGCGCGCCCAGCGCTTCGCCTGGCCCGCGGTCACGGGCCAGATCGTCGGGGCCTACGAGGACGCGATCGACATCGCGGGGACCGCGCCCGCCCGCACGCGGGGCCTGCGGCCCGCCGACGGGGCGCCTCCCGCGCCGCCGCGCCGAAGCCCCGCGCCCGAGCCCGCGGGCGCGCCGTCCGGGCGCTCGCGCGCCGGCCGCGCGATCCGCCGCGGCGCCACGATCGTCGGCCTGGGCGCCGGCGTCGCGCTCGCCGCCATGGCGCTCCAGCGGATCGGCATCGAGTCGATCGGCGCCGCCCTGATCGCCGCGACGCCCGTGTGGGTGCTCGTCGCGCTAGCGCTCATGTGTTCCTCGATGCTGCTCCGGGCGGAAGCCTGGAACGCGATCCTTCGCGCCGCCCTCCCCGGCGGGCGCGTGCGCCGCCGGGACACCGCGAGCGGCACGATGATCGGCGTCCTGATGTCCGCCACGCTCCCGGCGCGGCTCGGCGAGCCCTCGCGCGCGCTGATCGTGGCGCGGCGCACGGGGCGCGTGCGCGAGCAGTTGCCGATCGTGCTTGGCACGCTCGTCTCGCAGACTCTCCTGAACATCCTGGCCCTGTGCGTGCTCGGCTCCGTGATGTTCGCGACGGTGGGGCTGTTCCAGGGCAACGAGGACCGCCTGCTCGTCTTCACGCTCGCGCCGCTCGTGCTGCTCGCAGCGGTCCTGCTCGCGCCGGTCGTCCTCCGCGGTGGCCGCCCCTCGCGCTTCGCGCGGGCCCAGCAGGCGCTCGCCGCCGCGCGCGGCGCAATGGTCGGCGTGCGCCGCGGGCTAGCGGTCTTCCGCAGGCCACGGCTGGGCTCGTGGGCCGCGGTCATGCAGCTCTCGGCATGGGCGCTCCAGTGGCTCTCCTGCTACGCGCTGCTCGTCGCGCTCGGGCTCGATCAGCGGGCCGGCATCGGGGGAGCGGCCGCGGTCCTCTTCGCCGTCAACATCACCGCGGTTCTGCCGGTCACGCCGTCGAACATCGGCGTGTTCCAGGCGGCCTGCGTGGCAGTGCTCTCTGCCTACGGCGTCGGCTACACCGACGCGTTCGCCTACGGCGTGATCCTGCAGGCGGTCGAGGTCGCCACCGCGCTCGCGATGGGCATGCCCGCGCTGGTCCGCGAAGGCCTCACCTGGAAGGACATGCGCCTGCGGGCGCTGCATGCCACGCCGGTGGAGCTGTCGGTGGGCCGCCGCGAGGCGGGCGCCGAGGCCGAGGCCTAGGCCGCGACCCGCCAGGGTGAAACAGTGCCAGGCACTGTTTCAGCGCCGGCTCAGGCCGGGACTGACCCCGACTCGACCGTGCCGTCCGAGTCGGGGTCGACCTCCGGCGGCAGCTCGCCGCCGCGCTCGGTGCCGGCGATCACCTCGTCGCCCACCTTATCCTCGGGGATGAAGCCCGACTTCATGCCGAAGTAGACCGCCTGCGGGTGGTGCGCCACGATCGCGACGGTGGACTGCTCGGGCATCACGGCAAAGCCGTCCGAGAGGTACATGCCGATCTCCTGGAGGTCGAGCAGGCGCCAGACCTTCTCGTGCTCGGACTGCTCCGGGCAGGCGGGGTAGCCCCACGAGTAGCGGCGGCCCTGGTCGGGCTCGATGCCGAGGTCGCTGCGCACCTTCGAGTGGAGCCACTCGGCGAGGCCCTCCGCCGCCTGCACGCCGATCCCGTGGGTGAAGAGCTGCTCGGAGAACTCGCCGTCGGCCTCGAGCTTCTCGATCACCTCGGTCACCTCGGGCCCGACGGTGACGCCCTGGAGCGCCACGACGTCGCGCTCGCCAGAATCGATCGGGCGGTAGAAGTCGGTCAGGCAGATGCGGTCGTGCTTCGGTTGCCGCGGGAAGACGAGCCGCTCGATCTCGCGGTCGTGGTCCTCAGGGTCGAAGATCACGAGCTCGTTGCCGTCTGCGTTGCAGGGGAAGTAGCCGAGCCGCGTGCGCGGGCGCAGGTAGTCCTGCTCGCGCCACATGCGCTCGAGCCGGGGGCCGAAGTCCTCGGCGACGAGCTTCTCCCAGTCGGCGCCCTTCACGCCGCGCCCGCCCCAATGGAGCTTGAAGAGGACGTGGCGGTCGAGGTGGGGGTAGACCTCGTCGAGGTCGGCTTCGACTTCGCGCACGCCCCACCACGGCGGGGCGGGGACCGGGACGTCTGTGCGGGCCGTCGAGCGCGCGGAGCTGTCGGTCGTGGGCAGCGAGTCGTCCACCACCTGTGGCTTCTCGCGGAAGGTCTTCGCCTCGGAGTGGATGCGCTCGACGAGCGCCTCGCGCGCCTCGCCCTCGATCAGCTGGTCCATCGTGTCGAGGCCCGCGAAGGCGTCCTTGCAGTAGAAGACGCCGGGGTCGTAGACCTCGTCGGAGTCGCGCCCGCCGGGGTAGAGCACGCGCCGGCCGAAGTCGCGGTTGATCGCCGCGCCGCCGATCAGCACCGGGAACTCGAGTCCGCGCTGGTGCAGCTCCTGGATGCAGAGCGGCATCTGCTTGGAGGTGGAGACGAGCAGCGCCGACAGGCCGATCGCGTCGGCCTCGTGCTCGACCGCGGCGTTGATGATCGTGTCGACGGGGACCTGCTTGCCGAGGTCGATCACCGTGTAGCCGTTGTTCGTGAGGATCGTGTTGACGAGCGACTTGCCGATGTCGTGCACGTCGCCGAAGACGGTCGCGATCACGACCTTGCCCTTCGTGTGCCCCTCGATCCGGTCGAGGTAGTTCTCGAGCTGCGCGACGGCGCGCTTCATCACCTCGGCCGACTGGAGCACGAACGGGAGGATCAGCTCGCCGGCGCCGAACTTGTCGCCCACCTCCTTCATGGCGGGGAGCAGCACCTTGTTGAGCGTGGGAACGGCGCCGATCTTCTCCACCGAGCGGTCGATCCAGTCCTCGACGCCGTCCTTCTTGCGGCGCAGGATGTGCCAGTGGAGCGCCTCCTCGGGCTCCATGCCCTCGGTGGGGTCGGCGGCCGAGTCCTCCTCTTCCTCGCCCTTCTCCTCGAAGTGGCCGATGAAGCGCTCGAGCGCGTCCTCGCGCCGGTTGAAGACGAGGTCGTCGGCGAGCTCGCGCTCCTCGTCACCGATCTCGCCGTAGGGCCTGATGTGGTTCGGGTTGACCATCGCGAGGTCGAGCCCGGCATCGACGCAGTGGTGGAGGAACACCGAGTTGAGCACGGCGCGGGCGCCGGGGGACACGCCGAACGACACGTTCGAGACGCCCAGTGAGGTCTTGACGCCGGGGATCTCGGCCTTGATGCGGCGGATGCCCTCGATCGTCTCGACCGCGGAAGGCTTCCACTCGTCGTCGCCGGTCGTGAGCGTGAAGGTGAGCGCGTCGAAGATCAGCGCCTCGCGCTCGAGCCCGTGCTCGTCGCAGGCGAGCCCTGTGATCCGCTTCGCGATCTCGACCTTGCGGTCGGCCGTCTTGGCCATGCCGACCTCGTCGATCGTGAGCGCGATCAGCGTGGCGCCGTGCGCCTTCGCGATCGGCACGACGCGGTCGAGCTTGTCGCGGCCGGCCTCGAGGTTGACCGAGTTGACGATCGCCCGGCCGGGGATCTGCTCGAGTGCGGCCTCGATCACCTCGGGCTCGGTCGAGTCCACCTGGATCGGCGCGGGCTGGGTCAGAGAGATGCGCTTCACGACCTCGGCCATCTGGTCGTCCTCGTCCTGGCGCTCACCGAGCGCCACGCAGACGTCGAGCACGTGCGCGCCGCCCGTCACCTGGTCCTCGGCGACGGTGACGAGGCCGTCGTAGTCGTCGGCCAGCAACATCTCCTTGGCCTTGCGCGAGCCCTGCGAGTTGACGCGCTCGCCGACGAGGGTGGGGCGCGGCTCCTGCACGAGCGGCGTCGCGGTCATCATCGAGGAGACGAGGATCTCGCCGGGCTCGGGGCGCGGCTCGGGCGTGCGCTCGCCGACCCGCTCCACGAGCGCGCGGATGTGGTCGGGCGTCGTGCCGCAGCAGCCGCCCACGATCGAGACGCCGAAGCGCTCGACGAACTCGCCGAGCGTGGCGGCGAGCGGCTCGGGCTCCTCGGGGAAGATCGTCTCGCCGTCGGGACCCTGGAGCGGCAGGCCGGCGTTGGGGATGCAGTGGACGGGCAGCGGGGAGTGCTCGCCGAGGAAGCGGATCGCGTCGCGCATGTCCTCCGGGCCGGTCGAGCAGTTCAGCCCGATCACGTCCACGTCGAGCGCCCTGAGCGTGGTGAGCACCGCCTGGATGTCGGTGCCGAGCAGCATCTTGCCGCCGTTCGGGAGCAGCGACACGCTCGTCTGGATCGGGACGGCGCGACCGGCGGCCTTGAACGCCTCGCGCGCCCCGAAGATCGCGGCCTTCACCTCGAGGATGTCCTGCGCGGTCTCGATGATGATCAGGTCGGCGCCGCCGCGGACGAGGCCCTCGGCCTGCTGCGCGAACACCTCGACGAGGGTGCGGAAGGAGATGTTCCCGAGCGTGGGGTCGTCGCTCGCGGGCAGGAAGCCGGTGGGCCCGATCGAGCCCGCGACGAAGCGGTCCTCGCCGACGGCCTCGCGGGCGATCTCGGCCGCCCTCGTGTTGATCTCGGTCGTGTGCTCGCCGAGGCCCCACTCTTCGAGTTTGAGGCGGGAGGCCTGGAAGGTGTCGGTCTCGACCACGATCGCGCCCGCCTCGACGAAGGACTCGTGGACGCCCTTGATGACGTCCGGGCGGTTCAGGATCAGCGCCTCGTGGCACTTGCCCTCGAGGCCGCCGTAGTCCTCCTGGGTCAGGTCGAACTGCTCGAGCGTCGCGCCCATGCCGCCGTCGAAGATGACGACGCGCTCGCGGACGGTGGCGAGGTAGTCCCGCATCGGTCCGCGCATCCTAGCGCAACCTTGACACGAGTGTGTGAAGGTTGGCAGTGGGCGGCCCTCCTACACTCGATGGCTCATGAGGCGGATTGCGGCACTCGTGCTCGCGGCCTGCCTCCTCCCGGTCGCCTCGGCGGCCGCGGCGGGGGATCCCAGGCGCAGCGAGCAATGGGGGCTCGACCTGGTCGAGTCCGATGGCGCCCGCCCGATCGCGAACGGGCAGGGCGCGCTCGTGGCGATCATCGACTCGATCGGCCCGGAGCAGGCGGGCCACACCGACCTGGCGGGACAGGTGGCGGGCGGCCGCGACTTCACACGCGGCGACACGACGCCCTCCCAGGGCGACCCGCACGGCATCCACGTCGGCGGCATCGTGTCCGCGATCGAGGGGAACGGGGTGGGCGTGGCGAGCGTCGCCCCGGGCGCGCGCCTCTTGATGGTGCGGGTGCTCGACGACGACGGCGCCGGCTTTGTCAGCGACGTGGCGGCGGGGATCGACTGGGCCGTGGACCAGGGCGCCGACGTGATCAACCTGAGCCTCTCATCCGAGGTCCCGCTCGCGGGCGCGTCCGGAAGCGACTCCTTCACGCGCGCGCTCGACCGGGCGCTCGACGCGGGCCGCGTGGTGGTCGCGGCCGCCGGCAACTCGGGCCTTCCGGCCTGCGAGAACCCCTCCGCCCAGGGCCGCCTGCTGTGCGTGGGCGCCGTGGACCGCCGCGGCAACCGCTCCTTCTTCTCGAGCTTCGGCCAGGGCCTCGGCCTGATGGCGCCCGGCGGGTCGGGCCTGCCAGGCCGCGGCGAGAACATCCTCTCGACCTACTCCAACAACGGCTACTCCGAGGTGGCCGGCACCTCGCAGGCCACCCCGCACGTCTCGGGCGTGGCCGCGCTGCTCGTCTCCAGGGGCGTTCGCGGCCAGGCGGCCGTCCAGCGCATCCTCGCGACCACCCGCGACGCCGGCTTCCCCGGCCCCGACGCCGAGTATGGCGCGGGGATCGTGAACGCCCGGCAGGCCGTCGCGGGCCTCGGCCGCTCCTCCGGCGGCGGCGGGGGCGGCGGCGGCACCGGAGGCGGCTCTGGTCAGGGCGAGACCAACGCAGTGAGCGTGCGCGTCCCGCGCGTCCAGCGGATCCGCACCGTCCTCCGCCGCGGCATCCTCGTGCGCTGCCGCGCGGCGGGCGCCGGGCGCTGCACGGCCACGGCGACACGCCGCGGTCGCCGGATCGCCCGCGGCTCGGAGCGCATCCTCGCCGGCCGCACCCACAGCTTCCGCGCACCTACCACCCGGACGGGCCGCAGGCTGCTCCGCCGGGCGCGCACGGTGCGCGTGAGCGTCCGCGTGACCCTCCCGGGCTCGCGCGCGGTGCGCCGCACCGTGATCCTCAAGCGCTGAGCGCCCCCGCGGGGCCGGATCCGCGCTGGGGCCGGGTGGGAAAAAGGTCCCTGGCACCGTTGTTGCGCCCTGATCGACCGGATGGCGAAAGTCCCCGGCCAGATCTTCGACACCTGGCTAAAGACCGATCGGCTGCCCGCTGGCACCGTGACGGACGTTCCACAACTGCGAATCGCCGCCAAGAACCGGCGAGAGGAGGAACTTCCGTGAAGAGACGAATGTGGGTGGGAGCACCGTTGCTGACCCTTGCGACGGCGCTCTTCCTCCCGGGTGCCGCCTCCGCACAGTCGGGCGGCCTCGAGGAGGTACAGGCAGGCCTCGAGAGCGTGACCGGAGGGCTCGACGTGACGTGGATCATCGTCGCGACGGTCCTAGTCATGTTCATGCAGGCAGGGTTCGCGTTCCTGGAGATCGGATTCTCCCGCGGCAAGAACGTGGGGTCGGGGATAGCGAAGATCCTCGCCAACTTCTCGATCGCGACCATCGCATGGTGGGGCGTGGGCTTCGCCGTCGCCTTCGGCGGCGCGGGCTCGATCGCCGGCACCGACGGGCTGTTCTTCAGCTACGGCGAGACGATCGGGAGCGCGGCCGACATCGAGGCCGGGGCCTTCGCGGCGGCGACCGCATCGGTCGACGGCTCGACGACCGCGTTCATGCTGTTCCAGTTCATGTTCTGCGCCGTGTCACTGGCGATCGTCTGGGGCACCACGCTGGAGCGGATCAAGTTCTCGGCGTACGTGATCTACGCCATCGTGTTCGCCGCGGTCATCTACCCGCTGGGGGCCCACTGGATCTTCGGCGGCGGCTTCCTGTCGGAGATCGGGAACGGCGTGCAGGACTTCGCCGGCTCGACGGTGGTCCACCTCGTGGGCGCCACGGGCGCGCTCGCCGCGCTGCTGTTGCTCGGCCCGCGCAAGGGCAAGTACGGCCCCGACGGCAAGCCGCGTCCGATCCCGGGTCACTCCATGCCGCTCGTCGGCCTGGGTGTCCTGATCCTGTGGCTCGGCTGGTTCGGCTTCAACGCCGGCTCCACGCTTGGCGTGAGTGACAACCGCTTCGCGGAGGTCGCCCTCGTCACCCAGCTCGGCGCCGCCGGCGGTGTCATCGCCGCCTCGCTGGTCACGTACATGAAGACGAAGGCCCTGGACGTGGGCATGGCGGGGAACGGCGCGATCGCCGGCCTCGTCGGCATCACCGCCCCGTCCGGCTACGTCGAGTTCTGGGCCGCTCCGCTGATCGGCGCAATCGCCGGCGTGGTCGTGGTCTACGGCGTGTACGCGATCGAGAAGAAGCTCGACGACCCGGTCGGCGCGCTCTCGGCACACGGCCTGGCCGGTGTCTGGGGCACGCTCGCATGCGGCCTGTTCACCTCGCCGCGGCTCGCGGAGTACAACGGAATCGGCGACCCCGGCCTCATCTACTCCGGCAGCGCGTCGCAGCTCGGCGTGCAGGCGGTGGGCGTCGGCGCCGCGTTCGCGGTGGTGTTCGTCCTCTCGTTCGCGACCTTCTGGCTGATGAAGGTCACGATCGGCATCCGCGTCTCGGAGGCCGAGGAGGACGCCGGGCTCGACATCGCCGTCCACGGCATGTACGGCTACCCCGAGCAGTTCATCCCGCTGCCCGAGATCGGCGCGGCGTCGCACGGCCCGGCAGCCCCGGGTTACGCGGCTCCCGTTCCGGCCCCGGCCGTGAGCCGGATGCAGGCGGGGGAGGCGACGGCATGAAGATGGTCGTCGCCTACATCCGCCACGAGGCGTTCGAGCTGATCCGCCAGGACCTCTCGGACGCCGGCTTTCCGTCCCTCTCCGTCACAGAGGTGAAGGGGTCGGGTCGCCAGAAGGGCATCACCGAGCACTACCGCGGCTCGGAGCTGACCATCCACCTGCGCCCGAAGCTGAAGCTCGAGTGCGTGGTGGACGACACGGACACCGGTGTCGTCACCGACGTGATCCTCCGCCATGCGCGGACGGGGTCGGTCGGCGACGGCAAGATCTTCCTCCTCCCCGTGGAGGAGGCGATCCGGGTCCGCACCGGGGAGTCCGGCGAGGCCGTGCTCCAGGCACACGACAGTGAGGAGGTCACGGCCTGATGGCCACCATCGAGAGGCCGTCGACCGACGCGGGCGAGATTCTCGCCCGCGTCGGCGACGAGAACGTGGAGTTCGTCCGCTTCTGGTTCACGGACATCTTCGGACAGCTGAAGTCCTTCGCAGTGGGCAAGGACGAGCTGAGCGAGGCGTTCGAGAGCGGAATGGGCTTCGACGGGTCCTCGATCACCGGCTTCAACCGGATCGAGGAGTCGGACATGATCGCCATGCCCGACCCGTCGACGTTCAAGATCCTGCCCTGGCGCTCGCGCGGCGAGCACAAGGTGGGGCGCGTGTTCTGCGACGTGCTGAAGCCGGGGGGCGAGCCCTATGAGGGCGACCCCCGCTTCGTCATGCGCAGGGCGCTCGCGCGGGCGGGGGACATGGGCTTCGACCACTACTACCTGGGCCCGGAGCTCGAGTTCTTCCTGTTCAAGGACGACCAGGGCACCGAGGTGCTCGACCGCGGCGGCTACTTCGACCTGACCACGCTCGACGTGGCGTCGGACTTCCGCCGGGACGTGGTGTTCACGCTCCGCGAGCTGGGCATCCCGGTCGAGTACACCCACCACGAGGTGGGCCCGTCGCAGCACGAGATCGACATGCGCTTCGCGGACGGTCTCGACATGGCGGACAACTGCATGACCTACCGCATCGCCGTGAAGGAGGTGGCGATGGAGCACGGGGTCTATGCGACCTTCATGCCCAAGCCGCTGTTCGGCGAGAACGGGTCGGGCATGCACGTCCACCAGTCGCTGTTCCGCGGGTCGGAGAACGCGTTCTTCGACGGGAACGACGAGTCGTACCTGTCGGAGGAGGCCAAGTCGTTCATCGCCGGCCAGCTCAGGCACGCGCGCGAGCTGTCGGCGCTGTTCGCGCCGTCGGTGAACTCGTACAAGCGGCTCGTGCCCGGCTACGAGGCACCCGTCTACATCGCGTGGTCGCGGCGCAACCGCTCCGCGTTGGTCCGGGTGCCGGTGTACCACCCCGGCAAGGAGAAGGCGACGCGCATGGAGCTGCGCTGCCCGGATCCCTCCTGCAACCCCTACCTCACGTTTGCGGCGCTGCTGCAGGCTGGGCTCGAGGGGATCGAGAAGGGATACGAGCTGCCGCCCCAGATGGAGCGGAACCTGTACGACCTCTCAGAGGCCGAGCGGGCCGAGCTGGGCGTCGGCAACCTGCCGGAGACGCTCGGCGAGGCGATCGAGGAGATGGCGAAGTCCGAGCTCGTGGAGCGGGCTCTCGGCTCGCACACCTTCGGTCGCTACGTCGACCTGAAGCGCAAGGAGTGGCAGGACTACCGCGTACAGGTGACGCCGTGGGAGCTGGAGCGCTACCTGGCGGTCACCTGACGCCCGAGCACGACCTCCCCGCAGGCCCGCGCGGCGCCCACCTGGAGATGGTGGGCGCCGTGCTGGCCGGGGAGGGGCTCGAGCGGATCGCGGAGATCGCGAGTGCCCACGCGGGCGCTCCGGTCGCGGTCATCGTGCCGCGCCTCGGCCCGGCGCCGGCGGCGTGGGAGGAGTGCGCGAGCTATGTCTCGTCGAAGCTCGGCGGGGGCAGGCCGGAGCCGCCGCCGGCGCTCGTCGCCGAGGTCGCAGTGGCGAGCGGAAGCGACGTGCTCGGCGCCGTGCTGCTCCTCGGTCCCGGGCGCCCGGACGCGGGGGAGTTCCTGCACGTGGCGGCGGTGGCGGCGCTCACCGAGGTCGCCGTGGCCGACGCGCGCGAGGAGACCGAGCTCGCGATGCGCGGCTCGTTCCTCGAGGAGCTGCTCGCGCGGGAGGAGCTCGACGGGCCCGAGGTGCTGCGCCGCGCGGCGCGCCTCGGCTGCGACCTCTCGGGCGGGTTCGTGGCGATCTGCGCCGATCCGCTGGAGCGGGCGCCGGGGCGGATCGTCGCCCTGATCGCGGCCGAGCGCCCCGGCTCGCTCGCGCAGGTCGTGGACGGCCGCGTGCGCGCGCTGCTGCCGGGCGGCGCCGACGCCGCGCGGCCGGTCGCCGCGCGCGTGGGGCGCGCCGCGACGGTGGGGATGTCCTCTGCGTACGCCTCGCCGTCCGATGCGCGCCGCGCGCTCGAGGAGGCCGAGCTCGTGCTCGAGGTGACTGCCGCGGGCGGCGCCCCGCCCGCCGAGGGCGGCGTCGGCGGCGGCACCTACCGGCTGCTCTTCCGCGTGCTCGCCTCCCATCCCGACGAGGTGCGCACCTTCTTCGAGGACACGGTCGCCCCGCTCGTCGCCTACGACGACCAGTACTCCACCGACCTGCTGGGCACCCTCGCCGCCTACCTCGACCACAACTGCAACATGAACGCGACCGCCACGGCGATCCACGCGCACCGTCACACCGTGGCCTACCGGCTCGACCGCGTGCGCGAGCTCACCGGCCTCGACCCCTCCTCGTCGGAGGACCGCGAGCGGCTGGGACTCGGGCTGAAGGCCCACCGGATCATCGCGCCGCTCTTGCCGCGCTGAGGGCGTGAAGCCCGCGCGAGCGCGCCGGCACCGTTCGTTTCTGCCCACCCGGACGGGGGGCGAGGCGGGACAGTGGGAGAAACGACGCTCCCTCAGCCCAGCACGAGCTCGGCGATCGTGCGCAGCTGCTCGGGCCCGCCCGCGACGAGCAGCGTCGTGACCGCCGAGTCGCGCCAGGCGTCCAGCTCGCCGCGGATCTTGTCGGCCGGGCCGATCAGCGTGATCTCCTCGATCAGCTTCGTGGGGACGGCCGCGGCCGCATCGTCCTTCTTGCCGTCGAGGTACAGCTCCTTGATCTTCGCGACCTCGGCCTCGTAGCCCATGCGGATCGCGACGTCGGCGTGGAAGTTCTTCGACTTCGCGCCCATCCCGCCGAAGTAGAGCGCGTAGTTCGGCCGCAGCCAGTCCGCCGCCTCCTCGACGTCGCTGTGGACGATCACCGGGACTTGCGCCGCCACCTCGAAGTCCTCGGCGCTGCGGCGCGCCCCCTCGCGCGCGAAGCCCTCGGCGAGCGCCTCCTCGTAGAAGCCCATCGACCTGGGCGACAGGAACAGCGCGAGCCAGCCGTCGCAGACCTCCGCCGCGAGCGCGACGTTCTTCGGCCCCTCGGCGCCGAGGAAGATCGGGATCTCCTCGCGCAGCGGGTGGATCGACGACTTCAGCGGCTTGCCGAGCCCCGTGCCGCCCTCCATCGGCAGGCGGTGGTGCTCGCCCTCGAAGGTGAGCGGGCCCTGCCGCGCCCAGATCGAGCGCACGATCTCGATGTACTCACGCGTGCGGGCGAGGGGCTTCGCGAACGGCTGGCCGTACCAGCCCTCCACGACCTGCGGGCCCGACACCCCGAGCCCGAGCACGAAGCGCCCGCCCGAGAGGTGGTCGAGCGTCATCGCGGCCATCGCGGTCGCGGCCGGCGTGCGGGCCGAGATCTGGACGATCGCGGTGCCGAGGCGGAGTCGCTCCGTGCGGGCGCCCCACCAGGCGAGCGGGGTGAGCGCGTCCGAGCCGTAGGCCTCCGATGTCCAGATCGAGTCGAAGCCGAGGCGCTCGGCCTCGGCGATCGCCTCCGCCGCCCCCGGCGGCGGCCCGCCGGCCCAGTATCCGAGCATCAGCCCGAGCTTCACGGGCCGTAGGCTCCCAGGTCTTGCGACCGGACGCGGGCCTCTGCGACCACTGCCGCCACCAGCGGGTCGTCCGCAACACGCGCGGATCGTCGTTCTCGCTGTGCGAGCGCTCGCGCGCGCAGCCCGAGGAGTTCCCCCGCTACCCGCGCCTGCCCGTGATGCAGTGCCGGGGCTACGAGCCCGGCGAGGGGGCTACTGCTCTTCGTCCTCGCGGATGACGGTGCGGCCGTCGTCGGCCACGCGCGAGTCCGGCGGCTCCTCGGCGACCACGCCGGAGAAGACGCCCGTTGGCGGCTGGCCGCTCGCGAGCACGGCCTTCGCCTTGCCGTCGAGGCCGGCGGAGACCGAGTAGGTGAGCTTGTAGGGGCCGGCGTCCACGGCGGTGACCGACCACTCGAAGGTCTTGGACTCGCCCGGCTTCAGCTCGCCGAGCGCCCAGGTGTCGACGAAGGCGGTCTCGCCGCCGCGCGGGGCCGCCTCACGGCTCTCGGGCAGGCCGCCGATCAGCTCCGGGACGCCGTTCACGACGAAGACCGGGCGCTCCGGGTCGGCGAGGCGCGGGTCCTCCTTGCGCCGGTCGAAGCCCTTCACGGTGATCGCCACGTTGGGGATCGTCTTCGTGTCGGCGTTGCGGACCTCGATCTCGAGGTTCGAGCGCTTGGCGAGCTTCTGCTCGTCCGGGAACTCCGCGCGCACGACGTCGACCCGGAACGTGCCCTCGGGCTCGTTCTCGTCCTGCCGCTCGCCACCGCCGCCACAACCCGCGAACGCGACCGCGGCCGTGAACGCGGTGACCGCCGCGCGCGCCTTGATGCTCCTCGCCTCCAAAGCGGCGCGAACATACCACGCGGGTGCGCGGGCGCGGCGCAGCTCGGCGTCACGTGCCGCCGTGGCGGCTCGTCCGCGGAGCTCGGCGCGAGCGGCGCGACGGTTCCCTCTTGTCCGGTGTCTCGGGAATGGCGTAAGGTTCGCGACGATCGAACGGGGGGAGCGGCGATCGCTGCCCCAGAGGGAGCTCCGAGTGGTTCGTGCTGTTGCGGATAGGGCGTTTTTGCCGACGAAGAATCTGCTTGAGCAGGTTGGGGACATGATGATCCTGACTGGCAAGACGATGGTGTCTGCGGTGCGGCCGCCGTTTCCGTATGGGACGGAGTTCGTGGGGCAGTTTTTGTTTGCGTTGCGGTTGTGTTGGTTTCCGTTGTTGATCTCGACGATCGCTTTTGGTTATGGGGCGCCTGGGTTGCAGGCGGGGAATTTCTTGATTTTGTTCGGGGCGATCGATCGCTTGGGCGGGTTTTTTGTGTTGGCGTCGATTCGGGAGTTCGCGCCGTTTGTGACGGCGATCATCTTGGCGGGGGTGGCGGGGACGGCGATCACGGCTGATCTCGGTGCGCGCAAGATCCGTGAGGAGTTGGACGCGTTGCAGGTGTTGGGCGTGGACCCTGTGAAGAACCTGGTGGTGCCGCGGTTTTTGGCGTTGATGATCGTGACGGGCCTGTTCAACATCTATGCGCTTTTGTTCGGGATCTTCGGCGGGGTTTTGGCGACGTTGACGTTTGATGCTCCGTTGGGCCCGTTTTTCGCGACGCTCTTGACGAACGCGTCGACGACGGATCTGTGGGGGTCGGTTGTGAAGACGACCTTGTTCGGGGCGATCATCGCGATCGTGTCGTGTTACAAGGGGATGACGGCTTCTGGTGGGGCGGAGGGTGTGGGGCGTGCGGTGAACCAGGGGGTCGTGATCGCGTTTTTGGGGATCTTCGCGTTCAACTACGTCTTCACCCAGACGTTGTTGGCGACCCATCCTGAGATCTCGGTGATCAAGTAATGGGCCGGGGCCTTTTGGCGGTTCCCAGGGATTGGATCGCCGGGTTCGGGGTGATCGCGAAGTTCTGCGCGCGGGTGATGGGCGAGGTCTACGGGGGGCGGGTGTTCCGTTTCTTCGGGGAGGCGCTGCGCCAGGCCGGGGTGTTGATCCTGGGCTCGACGATGGTGATCTGGGGCCTCGCGTTCATCCTCGGGCTGCAGTGCGGGATCGAGGGCGCCTACTTCAACCGCAGTGTGGGCGCCCCCGCCTACGCCGGGGTGTTCAGCGCCTGGTGCGATCTGCGGGAGATCATGCCGTATGCGTTCGGGTACATGATGGCCGCGAAGGTCGGGACCGGGATCGTCGCCGAGCTCGGCGCGATGCGCATCTCCGATGAGATCGACGCGCTCGAGGTGATGGGCATCAGCTCGATGACGTTTCTCTGCGCGACCCGTCTGCTGGCCGCGTGGATGGTTTTGCCGTTCATGTACATCGCCGCTGTCGGCGCCGGGTTCTTCGCCTCCTACCTCGCGGTCGTCCAGCAGATCGGCGAGGTCTCCTCAGGCGGGTTCTTCCTGATCTTCTGGATGTTCCAAAACCCCCCCGATCTCCTCTACTCGGTGATCAAGGGGATGGCGATGGCCACAGCGATCGTGCTCGTCGGCTGCTACTACGGCTACAACGCCTCCGGCGGCCCCGTCGGCGTCGGCACAGCCACCGCCAAATCAATGGTCCTCAACACAGTGCTCGTGCACCTCATCGGAATGCTCGGCACACAAGTCTTCTGGGGCGCCAACCCAAGAGCCCCGATCGGAGGAT
>DATMJO010000026.1:0-14218 GCA_035553855.1 Thermoleophilaceae bacterium
TCTCGCCGGTGCTCGGCACGCCGAGCACCGGCGAGACGATCGGCTGCCACGACTTGACGGTCTTCCTGGAGCACCAAAAGGCCGCCGCCGCCTGCCTCACGGAAACGCAGATCTGGGACCTCTCCGATCCGGAGAACCCGAGCATCGAGAGCACGATCCGTGACCCCCGCATCAACATCCACCACTCGACGACGTTCTCGAACGACGGAAACACGCTCGTGGTGGGGGACGAGCTGGGCGGCGCCGCGGCCTCCCCGGGCTGCTTCACCGACAAGGACACCCACGGCGGCCTGTTCTTCTACGACGTCTCCGACGCGAAGGCGCCCGAGCCGCGCGGCACCTTCAAGCTCCCGCAGCGCCGGGTGAGCGCCTTCTGCACCGCCCACCTGTTCAACGTAGTCCCGCGCCGCGACGACGCCGACGTGCTCGTGACCTCCTGGTACACGGGTGCGACGAACGTGATCGACTTCACCGACCCGTCGAAGCCCGAGCAGATCGCGTATTACATCCCGAGCGAGCCCGTCACTCCCGACGAGCAGCCCCGTGAGGCGGCGACCTGGGCCTCCTACTTCTACAACGGCGAGATCTACGCGAACAACTTCGACGAGGACGTGAACTCCGTCATTCCGCGGAGCCGCGGGCTCGACGTGTTCCGCGTCGACCACCCGCTGCTCACGAGCGGCACCGTCGAGCTCCCGCGGCTGAACCCGCAGCTGCAGGAGCCGCTCCCGCCCGAGGCGCCCGCGCAGTAGTAGCCGGGGCCGGGGTCTCCGGCCTGTCGTGCGCGGTCCGGCTGCTCGAGCGGGGCCTGGACGTGACGGTCGTCGCCCGCGACAGCCCCGAGCGGACCGTCTCGGCCGTCGCGGGCGGGCTCTGGCTCCCGTATGAATGCGGCCCGCCGGAGCGCGTGGCGGGCTGGGCGGTGGCGACGCTCCGCGAGCTCGACCGCCTCGAGGCGGAGGAGGGCGCGCCCATCGCGCAGGTCGAGGCCCACCTGATCGGGGCGGGCGGGTTCTGGGTGGCCGCGCTGCCCGCCGGACGGGTCCGAGCCCCTGAAACAGTGCCAGGCACTGTTTCAGGGGCGGGCCGGGGCGGGGACGGGCTCGTCGCGCGGCTGCCGCTCGTGCAGACGCCGGCCTACCTCTCATGGCTCATGGCGCGAGCGCGAGCGATGGGGGCGTTCTTCGAGCGCCGCGCGATCGCCTCGCTGGAGGAGCTCGGGGGCCCTGGGCGCGTCGTCGTCAACTGCCTGGGCCTCGCCGCCCGCGAGGTGGCGGGCGACGACCGCGTCGAGCCCGTCCGTGGCGACGTGGTGCTCGTGCGGCCGCTGACGGGAGTCCGTTGCGTGGTCGACCTGAGCGACCCGGTCGAGCTCGCCTACGTCCTCCCGCGTCCCGACGTCTGCATCCTCGGCGGGACGGCCGTGGCCGGTGACGAGCCCGATCCCGGGGCCTTCGAGGCGATCTGGGAGCGCTGCGTCGCGCTCGAGCCCGCGCTTCGGGATGCCGAGCGGATCGGGCAGGCCACCGGCCTCCGCCCCGCGCGCCCCGAGGTCCGCGTGGAGCGCGGCACGCTCGCCGACGGCACGCCCGTGGTGCACGACTACGGCCACGGGGGTGGCGGGCTCACGCTGTCCTGGGGGTGCGCGGACGAGGTCGCGGACCTCGCGCTGGCGGCGATAGGGTCCGTGCCGTGAAGCCCTTCCACCGCGCAGGCTCGGGCGAGCCGCTCGTACTGGTACACGGCTTCGCGAACTCCTGGCGCGTCTGGGAGCCGGTCCTTCCCGCGCTGGAGCGAAGCTTCGACGTGCTCGCCCCGACGTTGGCCGGCCACCACGGCGGCGACCCCCTCTCCGGCCAGGCGACCATGGACGCGGTGGCCGACGCGCTCGAGAGCCGCATGGACGAGGCGGGGTTCGAGACCGCGCACATCGCGGGCAACTCGCTCGGCGGCTGGCTCGCGCTCGAGCTCGCCCGCCGCGGCAGGGCGCGATCGGTCGTCTGCCTCGCGCCCGCGGGCGGCTGGGCCGCCGGGGGGAGAGCCGAGAGGAGGCTCGCGTTCCTGTTCCGGCTCGGCCGCCGCCTCGACGCCTTCCTCGAGCCGCGGGCTGCCCGCCTGATGCGGCGGCCCGGCCTGCGGAAGCTGCTGCTCGGGCAGATGATGGAGCACGGCGACCGGCTCACCCCAGAGCAGGCCGCGGCGCGCTTCACCGCGTCGGCCGGCTGCTCGGTCTACCTCCCGCTGATGAAGTCGATCCTCGAGGTGGGGCCTCCGGACTGGAGCGACGGCGTCGACACGCCGGTGCTCATCGCGTGGCCCGAGTTCGACCGCGTGCTGGTCGAGAGGACCTGCTCGGAGGGGTTCAGGCGGATGCCGGGCGTGGAGTGGCGCACGCTCGAGGGCACGGGCCACGTGCCGATGGGCGACGACCCGGACCTCGTAGTGCGGACGATCGAGGAGTTCGCCGCGCGGGCGCGCGTCAGCGAAGAAGCCGGGACAGGCGCCGGTCCTTGAGCACCCGCCCGCCCGTCTGCTCCTGCGGGCAGTAGGACATGACGTAGTCCTTGAAGAACACGGCCTCCAGGCGCGTGCCGCAGCGCGGGCAGTCCTCGCCCTGGCGGCGATGGACCTGGAGCGGCATCGGGAGCTTGTCGGGGACGGTGTCCCCGATGACCTCCTCGTAGTGATCGAGCGCCCCACCGAGCACCGACCCGCACGCGAGGCGCAGGCGCTCTACGTCTTCCTCGGCGAGGTCGGCGCCCGCCTGGAAGGGCGACAGTCCCGCGGTCCAGAGGATCTCGTCCACCCACGAGCGGCCGATCCCGGCGATCACCCGCTGGTCGCGGAGAAGCGAGTGCAGGTGGCGTGGACTGGCGACGAGGGCGGCGAACTCGCGGGACGGTGGGGCAGGCAGCGCCTCGGGGCCGAGCGAGGCGACCATCTCGTCCTGCGCGACCTCCGTGGCCGGGAGCAGCTTCGCCCAGGCGCGCTGCTGCGTGCCGAACTCGCGCAGCCGCAGCTCGCGTCCGTCGGCCAGGCGGACGAGCAGGCGCGACGCGCGGTCGCGCAGCGAGGCGCGCTTGTCCCAGGCCTGGAGCCTCCCCGCCGACATCAGGTGGACGAGCAGGGAGATCTCGCCGAACTCGACGACGAACAGCTTGCCGATGCGGCGCACGCCGTCGAGCGTGCGGCCCGCGAGCGCGTCGAGCGGCGGATCGAAGGTCTTCATGGTCACCATGCCCGGCGCGAGCGCGGACTCCACGAGGGCTCCGGCGAGGGCCCGGTCGAGCCGGCGGGCGGTGATCTCGACCTCTGGGAGCTCAGGCACCGGCGATCGCGGCCAGCTCCCCCGGCCGCAGGAGGACGATCAGCTCGCCGGTGTCGATGCCCGCGAGCCCGCCCTTCTTCATCCGCACCTGCGCGCCGGTCATGTCGTGGAGCGCCATCGAGAAGTCCGGGTCGTGGCCCACGAGCAGGACGTGCTCGAGGCCGGCGGAGAGCTGCTCCGCGTCGAAGGGACCGCCGGCGAGGCGGGGCTCGGTGTGCGGCTCGATCCCGAGCGGCTCGCAGGCGAGGCGGGCCGTGTCGAGCGCCCGTCGCTTCGGGCTCGTCATGCACGCCTCGATCTCCACGCCGAGCGCCTTCATCGCCGCGCCGGCGGCGCGCGCCTGGCGCTCCCCCTTCTCGGTGAGCGGGCGGTCGGCGTCGGGGGTGCCCTCGGCGGCGTCGGCGTGCCTCAGCAGCCAGATCACGGCGGAGAAGCCTAGCCCGGCCGAGGGCTAGGCTCCGCTCCCGTGAGGATCTCGGTCGCAGCCGACGAGCGAACCGGCGTCGCCTCGGCCGTTGTCGAGGCACTTCGGGAGCGCGGGCACGATCCGCTGCTGCACGGCGCCCTGAGCGTCACCGGGCGCGACGACTGGGCCTGGGCGAGCGAGGCCGCCGCCCGCGACGTGGCCGAGGGCCGGGCCGAGCAGGCCGTCGTGTGCTGCTGGACGGGCACCGGCGCCTCGATCGCCGCGAACAAGGTGCCCGGCGTGCGCGCCGCCCTCTGCGGGGACGCCGAGACCGCGCGCGGCGCGCGGCGCTGGAACGACGCGAACGTGCTCGCTCTCTCGCTTCGCTCCACGAGCGAGGCGGTGCTCGGCGAGATCCTCGACGCCTGGTTCGCCGAGGGCCCGAGCGAGGACCCGGACGACGCGGCGAACGTGCGCCACCTGGACGAGATCGCCTGAGCCGGGATGAAACAGTGCCAGGGATGAAACAGTGCCAGGCACTGTTTCATCCCTGGAGGAGAGTCAGGCGTCGAGCACCGGCAGCTGGCCGCTCGTCGGCGCGGCCCGCGGCAGCGTGAAGCGGATGCGCGTGCCGGCATCGACCTCCTCGTCCAGCCAGATCCGCCCGCCGTGAGCCTCGATGATCGCGCGGCAGATGGTGAGCCCGAGGCCCGCCCCGGAGCGCGTGCGAGAGCCCTCGGACCCGCCGCGGAAGAACGGCTCGAAGACCCGGCGGCGGTCCTCCGGGGAGATTCCCTCCCCGGTGTCGGCCACCTCGACCTCGATGCGGTTCCCATCCATCGCGGCGGCGACGCTGACGCTGCCGTCGTCCGGTGTGTGGCGGATCGCGTTCTGGACCAGGTTGAAGAGGACCCGCTGGAGCTTCTCCGGGTTGGCCCGTGCCGGTGCGAGGTCATCGTCGACGCGCACCTGCACGTCGATGCCCTTCTGGCGCGCCTGGACGGCGACCGCCTCGACGGTCTCCTCGACCAGCTGGTCGAGGCGAACCTGTCCCATGGACCAGCTGATGTCGCCTGCCTCGAGCCGGGAGAGTTCGAAGAGATCGTCGATCAGGTTCCCGAGCGAGCGGATGTTGATCGACATCTGCTCGAGGTAGCGGCGGTGGGTGGCCTCGTCGACCATGCCGTCCTCGATCGCCTCCGCGAGCACCTGCAGCGACGCGAGCGGCGTCCGCAGGTCGTGGGAGACCGCCGCGATCAGGTCGCGCCGGGCGCCCTCGGCGAGGTCGCGCTCGAGCTCGCGCTGGTCGAGCTTCGCGATCATGCTGTTCGCCCGCTCGGCCAGCTCCCCGAGCTCGTCGTCGGCGCACAGCTCGATCGGCGGCGCCTTCTCGCCCGCCCCGACGGCGATCAGGCCGCGACGGATCCGCTCGATGTCCGACATCACCCCACGCGCGATCATCGCGGCTGCATATGCCGACAGGACGCCGGCGAAGAGCAGCAGGATGCTGAAGACGACGGCGTCCTCGCCGGAGACGAACATCGCGGCACCCGCGAGCGCCACGCCGACGAGCGTGAGGCCGATCACGAGCGCGATCCCGGCGCCGAACTGGCGCCCCAGGCCGCCGAGGGTGGCGCGCTTGCCGACGAACTCGTGCACGACCAGGAGCACGACGGCCCCGGCGACGAGCCCGAAGAGGCCCATCAGCAGGCCGTCCTCCAGGTCGCGCACGGCCGTCATCGCGACCGTCGCGGCGGCTGCGGCTGCGACGAGGATCAGCGCGGAGCGGGCCATCGTCAGGGCTGGAAGCGGTAGCCGACGCCCCACACGGTCTGAAGCCAGCGGGGCTCGGAGGCGTCCTCCTCGATCTTCGAGCGGAGGCGGCGGATGTGGACCGTGACCGTGGAGGTGTCGCTGTAGAACGAGTACTGCCACACGGCGTCCATGAGCTGGTCGCGCGAGAAGACCTGGCCAGGATGGCGCGCAAAGAAGGCGAGCAGGTCGTACTCGCGGGCGGTGAGCTGAACCTCCTCGCCGCGGACCGTGACCCGCCGCGCCGCCGGGTCGATTTCCAGCCCGTCGAAGGCGATCGGCTCCTCGATCTCCGGCGCCTTGTCCACGCGCCGGAGGACAGCGTCCACCCGGGCGACCAGCTCGGCGGGCGAGAACGGCTTGACGACGTAGTCGTCCGCCCCGAGGCGCAGGCCGATGACCCGGTCGGTCTCCTCTCCTTTCGCGGTCAGGAGGATCACGGCGGTGCCGGTCTCGCTGGTGCGCAGACGCCTCATCACCTCGAGGCCATCCATGCCGGGAAGCATCAGGTCGAGCACGACGAGGTCCGGGCGGTCGTCGGCGGCGAGGCGCAGGGCATCGTGTCCGGTCCCAGCCACGCGGGTTGAGTAGCCCGCGCGCTCCAGGTAGCGCGAGACCACCTCGGAGATGGTGGGCTCGTCGTCGACGACCAGGACGTTGCCGCGGTTGTGCTCCATCCGGCGATTCTGGCAGCGAACCGGGGTGGCGCGCCAGCGTCGCCCCGGCGCGTAAGCGAGGCGTAAGGGCTACTCGTTCAGCTTCACGACGAAGCCGCCCGCCGGGTCGGCGATCCACACCGATCCCGCGTCGGCTCGCACGCCGCCGGCGCTGTCGCCGATCCTGATCGGGTCGCCGGCGATCTCCCCTGTCTCCGGGTCGATACGCGTGACCGTCCCGCCCTCCTCGTCGGTGACCCACACGTAGCGGTCGCCGGCCCAAGCGGAGAAGGGCTTGCCGCCGACCTCGATCGGCTCGCTCAAAGGTTCACCGCTCGAGTTCGAGAGCCGCGACACCGTCCCGTCACCGGAGTTGGCGACCCAGATGCGTCCGTCCTTGATCGCCATCCCCCGCGGCTCCTCGCCCACGGGCACGTCCTCGAGGACCACCCGTCCGGTGCGCACGTCGAGCTTTGTGAGCGTGTCGTCGCCGTGGTTCGCCACCCAGACGCTCGAGGGGGTCGTCGCGATCCCGCGCGGCTCGCTCCCCACCTCGATCGTGTCGACCACGGCGCGCGTGCGGGTATCGATCCGGGTGATCGAGTCGGCGCCCGCGTTCGAGACCCAGAGCGAGTCGCCGGCCCCGAGGGCCACCCAGTAGGGATCCTCCCCGACGGGAATCGGCGGGCCCGCCTGGAACGAGGCCGTGTCCACGGGGCGCACGGAGTCGCTCTCGGTGTCGGCCGCCCAGAGCGTGCCTCCGCTCGCGCTGATCCCCGTGACCCTCCCGCCGACGCGGACGGGATCGCGGACCGGGCGACGGCTGCCCGCGTCGATCACGGACAACGTGCCGTCGGCCAAGTTCGAGACCCACACCCTGCCGTCGCGGGCGACGACGCCGAACGGCTCGCCCCCGACCTCGACCCGCGCTCCACGGCGCGGCGGCACGGGCGGGGCCTCCGCATTCGTCTCCCCGCCGTCCCCCCCGGTCTCGGCGCCGGAGGCCGGCTCATTCGCGGGGTCATCGCCTTCCCCGGTCACGAGGACCGCCACCCCGACGGCGGCGGCGAGCGCGGCGACCGCCGCCACGACCATCCCGCGGCGGCCGCCGGGCGGCCTCGTTGGCGCCGCGGTCGGCGGGTCGGGAAGGAGCGAGCGCGTCACCGCCTCGGCGGCGTCCGGCCGGGTCGGGACGGCCTCGCGCGCTCGCGTGACCCCGGCGTCGCCCGCCTGGGTCGAGCTCGCCTCGGCCGCGCCCAGACCGCTTGGGAGCGGTTCGGCGAGGCGCGCCGCGCCCGCCTGGGTGTGCCCGATCGCGACGCGGGCCGCGTCGAGCAGCGCCGCGCAGGTGGCGGGCCGCTCGTCCGGCGCCTTGGCCATCGCGGCGCGCGATCACCTCGTCCACCTCCGCGGGCAGGTCGGCGACCGTCGCGCTCACGCGCGGCGGCGGCTCCTCCAGGTGGGCATAGATGACGGCGATCTGCGAGTCGCGCGGGAAGGGCCGGTCCCCTGTGAGGCACTCGTAGAGCACGCAGCCGAGCGAGTAGATGTCGGCCCGGCCGTCGAGCGACTCGCCCCGGATCTGCTCGGGCGCGATGTAGTCGATCGTCCCGACGAACTGGCCGGTCTGGGTGAACGCCGTGGACGACGAGGTGCGCTTGGTCAGGCCGAAGTCCGTGAGGTAGCTCGTCTCGGGCGCGATCAGGACGTTCCCCGGCTTCACGTCGCGATGCACCAACCCGTGCTCGTGGGCCGCGTCGAGCGCCGACCCCACCTGGCCGACCACCGACAGGGCGTGCGCCGGGTCGAGCCGGCCGCGCTTCGCCAGGAGGGCCGAGAGGTCGGTCCCCTCGACGAGGTGCATCGCGATGTAGAGCAGGCCATCGACCTCGCCGGCGTCGTACACCGTCACGATGTGCGGGTGCTGGATCGCGGCGGCGAGCCGCGACTCGCGCATGAACCGCTCCCGGAACGCCTGGTCCTCCGCGAGGTTGGGCGCGAGCAGCTTCAGCGCGACCGGGCGCTGGAGGTGCAGGTGCTCGGCGCGGTAGACGACGCCCATCCCACCCTTGCCGAGCGGGGCCTCGATCCGGTAGCCGGCGAGCACGGTCCCGATCCTGGGGTCGGTCGCCACCGTGCGTTTCTATCACCGTGGCGGCGTTCGTCGGAGTTATGGCCCATGCCTCGCCGCCGCGCCCGCCGCGGGCGCTACGTCGCGCAGATCACCGTGCGGGCGGGCGGAAGGGCCTCACCGGCTCGCCGCGTGAAGTGCCGCCTGCGCTGAGCCCGGGCGGCCGGGTTACATAGGATCCGCCGCCGATGGGCGCGCGCGAAATCGTCGACACGCCGGACGAGGCCGCCGGCCAGGACCTCCCGCCCCTGATCGTCCGCGAGCCGCTCGAGGCCTATCTCGACTCGCAGGGCATCGGGTCGGGCCGGGTCGAGGCCGAGCGGATCGGCGAGGGCCACTCGAACATCACCTACCTCGTGCGTCGCGGCGGCGAGCGGGTGGTGCTGCGCCGCCCGCCGCGCCCGCCGCTCCCGCCGAGCGCCCACGATGTGCTGCGCGAGGCGCGCCTGCTCAGCGCGATCTCGCCCGCCGACGTCCGCACGCCGCGCGTGCTCTCGGCCTGCGACGACGAGTCCGTGCTGGGCGTCCCCTTCTACGTCATGGAGTACGTCGAGGGCACGGTCATCACCGACTCCATCCCCGCACCGCTCGACAACCCCGCCGAGCGCCGGCGCGCCGCCGAGTCACTCGTCGACGCGCTCGCGGAGGTGCACGCCGTCGACTGGGAGGCCTGCGGGCTCGAGGGCTTCGGCAAGCCGACCGGCTACCTGGACCGCCAGCTCCGCCGCTTCAACGGGCTGTGGGAGCACAACAAGACCCGCGAGCTGCCGATCGTCCAGGAGGTCGCCGACTGGCTGGCGGCCAACAAGCCCGAGTCCCCGGTCTCGACGATCGTCCACGGCGACTACCGGCTCGGCAACACGATGGTCGCCGACGACGCGCCCGCTCGCGTGATCTCGATCTTCGACTGGGAGCTGGCGACGATCGGCGACCCGCTCGCCGACGTCGGCTACCTCGCGGTCACCTGGATCCAGCCGGGCGACCCGGAGGACACGATGTTCTCGAGCCTCTCGGCCGTCACGCGGCGCGAGGGCTTCCTCACCCGCGAGGAGATAATCGCCCGCTACGAGGAGCGCAGCGGCCGCTCGATGGCGGCGCTCAACTGGTATGGGGCGCTCGCGCTCTGGAAGGCGGCGGTCTTCATGGAGGGCAACTACAAGCGCTTCATCCAGGGCAACTCCGACGACGAGTTCCTGGGCCTGTTCGACAAGGGCGTCCCCGCGCTCGCGGAGAAGGCGCGGGAGGTGGCACTCGGGTGAAGCGCGGCCTGCTCGTGGACTTCGGCGGTGTCCTGACGACCAACGTGTTCGACTCCTTCCGCGCCTTCTGCGAGGCGGAGGGGCTCGACCCGCAGACGGTCAAGCGCCTGTTCCGCGAGGACCCGGAGGCGCTCGGCGAGCTGCGCCGCCTGGAGCGCGGCGAGCTGACCGAGGAGCAGTTCTCGGAGCGCTTCGCCCCGCTCCTCGGGATCTCCGACCCGACCGGGCTGGTGGACCGCCTGTTCGCGCGCATGGGCCCGGACGAGCCGATGATCGAGGCGGTCAAGGCCGCCAGGGGCCAGGGCGTCAAGACCGGGCTCATCTCCAACTCCTGGGGCCGCGGGCGCTACGACCGCGCGACCTTCCCGGAGATGTTCGACGGCGTCGTCATCTCCGGCGAAGTGGGGCTCCACAAGCCCGAGCCCGAGATCTTCCACCTCGGCGCCGAGCGCGTCGGCCTCGAGGCCTCCGAGTGCGTGTTCGTGGACGACCTGCGCGAGAACTGCGAGGGCGCCGAGGCCGTCGGCATGGCCGCCGTGCTCCACCGCGGCGCGGACGGCACGATCCCGCGCCTGGAGGAGCTCCTCGGCGTGAAGCTCTCCTGACCGTGCGGACTCTCGTCCTCTGGGACATCGACGGCACGCTCGTGACCACGGTCCCGCACGGCCGCGACGCCTTCGCCGACGCCTACGAGGCCGTGACCGGCCGGCCCGCCGACGGGCTCGTGTCGATGGCGGGGCGCACCGATCTCGAGATCGCGCACGAGATCCTCGGCCGCCACGGCGTAGACGCGAGCGACGAGCTGCTCCAGCGCTTCGGGGACGAGCTGAACGCCTCACTCCGGCGCCGCGCCGAGCGGATCCCGATCGACGGGCACGCGAAGCCGGGCGCGGCCGAGACGATCGACGCCCTCTCCCGCGAGCCGGGCGTGGTCCAGTCGCTCCTCACCGGGAACATCGCGCCGAACGCGCGCATCAAGCTCGAGGTGTTCGGCCTCGACCGGCATCTCGACTTCGAGATCGGCGCCTACGGCTCCGACCACCGCATGCGCCCCGAGCTCGTCGGGATCGCCGTCGGCAAGGCACGGGCGAAGCTCGGCGGCGACTTCGCTCCGGTCCTGATCGGCGACACGCCGCTCGACATTGCGGCGGCGCGGGCGTATGGCGCCCGGTCCGTGGGGGTCGCGACCGGACCGTTCGGCGTGGAGGACCTCCATGAGGCCGACGCCGTTCTCAGCGACCTCTCGGACACCGAGGCGTCGCTCGACGCGATCCTCAACCGGCGCTGATAAGAACGACCCCCGCGAGCGCCACCAGCGCGCCGGCCCCCTGGAGGCGCGAGACGCGTTCCTTGAGCACCGCGCGGGCCAGCAGGATCACTACGACCGGGTAGAGCGACGCCAGCACCGCGGCGACGCTCACGAGGCCCTCGGCGGCGGACAGCACGAACAAGCCGTTCGCGCCGATGTCGAGCAACCCGATCGCGGCCAGCGGCAGCAGGTCGGCCGGCTTCGGCAACCCGGGGCGCAGGGCGGTCGCGATCAGAAGCAGCACCGAGACGGCCGTGACCCTGTTCGCGAATATCGCCCACGCCGCGTCCTGCTCGCTCGCCGAATCGATCAGCACGAAGAACGACCCGAAGGCCACCGCGGCGAGGAGCGCCAGCCCGACGCCCTTGGCGCGTCTGGCGGCGGCCTCGCCGTGGGGCGGCTCGCGGGAGGCCAGCACGACGCCCGTGAGCGCGATCGCGACGCCCGCCCCCTGCACCAGGCTCGGGCGCTCGCCGGTCGCGATGCCGAAGGTCACGGGGATCACCGCAGCGGTGGCGGAGATCGGCGCCACCACCGCCATCGCCCCGATCGCCAGGCCGCGGTAGAACGCGGCGAGGCCGACGAGGCCCGCGCACGCCGAGGCCGCCGCTGCCGCGAGCGCCCCGGCGCCCGGGGGCGAGCCCACTCCCGCGGCGACGATAGCCGTGATGAGCACCAGGCCCGCTCCCTGGGAGACCAGCAGGACGAGCAGCACGGCGAGGCTGCGCGACTTCAGGCCGCCGACGAAGTCGGCGAGCCCCCACGACAGCGCGGCCCCGAGGCCGAGGGCGATCGCGACCACTCAGGCGGCGGCTAGCGCCTGCGCTTCGGCCTGCGCCCGTAGAGCAGCATCATCAGCCGCTCGAGCAGCTTGGTGCGGCGCGGCGTGTACGGGTAGAAGTACGGCTCCTTCTTGCCCGCGAAGCGGGTGATGAGCAGCGACTGGGTCTTGCAGTACTTCTGGATGCCGCTGGCCCCGTGGCGCGAACCGATGCCCGACTCGCCGACGCCCCCGAACGGCAGCTCCTGGGCCGCGTAGTTCGTGATGCAGTCGTTGACGCAGGTGGAGCCGGCCTCGATCCGGCGGGCGACCCGCTCGCCTCGCTCGATGTCCTTCGTGAAGACGCTCGAGTTGAGGCCGTAGCGGGAGTCGTTGGCCATCCTGACGGCCTCGTCCTCGTCGGCGACGCGCATGATCGGCAGCGTGGGGCCGAAGGTTTCCTCGGTCATGATCTCCATCGAGTGGTCCACGTCGACCAGGACGGTCGGCTCGAAGAAGCGCCCTGGCCCCTGGCCGCGCTTGCCGCCGACGAGCACCTTGGCGCCCTTCTCGACGGCGTCGTTGACCTGGCCCTCGACGATGTCGATCTGCGGGCCGAACGTGACGGCGCCGACGTCGACCGACCCGGCTGCGCCAGGGACGCCCTGGCGCAGCGCCTGCGTCCGCTCGACGACCTTGCCGACGAACTCGTCGTAGACCGGCGCCTCGACGTAGACCCGCTCGACCGCCTGGCAGATCTGGCCTCCATTGGCCATCGACCAGTAGACGGCGGTGTTGGCCGCGCGGTCGATGTCGGCGTCCGCGAGCACGATCATCGGGTCCTTGCCGCCGAGCTCGAGTGAGACGGGCGTGAGCGTCCGCGCGGCGCGCTCCATGACGCGGCGCCCCGTGCGCGTGGACCCCGTGAACATGATCATGTCGACGTGGTCGATCAGGGCCGAGCCGGTCTCGCCCTCGCCCGTGGCGATCTGGAAGAGCCGCTCGTCGAGACCCACCGAGCGCATGCCGTCCGCCATCAGCAGGGATGTGAGCGGCGTGACCTCGCTCGGCTTGAGCACGACCGCGTTGCCGGCGACGAGCGCCGGGATGCAGTCCCCGAAGGAGTTCGTCAGGGGGTAGTTCCAGGGGCCGATCACACCGATGACCCCCATCGGCCTGTAGCGCTTGACTAGGCGCTTGCCGAACAGGAGCGGCGAGTGGGCGCGGACCCTCTCGTCCGCGAGGTACTTCGGGCCCTGCTTGGCCCAGAAGCCGAGCGAGTCGGCGATGAAGAAGATCTCCGAGAGGACAGTGTCCTCGCGCGTCTTGCCCGTCTCCTCCACGATCGTCTCGATCATCCGCTCGCGGTTCTCGAGCAGCCACGCGCGGGCGTCGTACATGACCTCGGCGCGGCCCTCGAAGCCGAGCGCGTCCCACGCGGGCTGCGCTTCGCGGGCGCTCGCGACCATCGCCTCGACCTCGTCGGGCCCCATGATCGGGACGTGCGCGACGACCTCGCCCGTGGCGGGGTTCTCTACGGCGATCATGCCTTCCTTGCTGTCACCGTTGGCGCTGGCCTGGGACTCGGTCTCGACGGTCATGCGGGCATCTCCTCGGACGGGCGGGCGAAGCGAGTGTACCGACCCGGGCACCCCCGACTGGCCGGCCAGCCAGTCTCCTCCGAAACCGCTGAACAGGGGAACCTGCTTCGCTTCCCATGCTTCCGGTGAGCCTTGCCGCCGTCTGAGTACCAACGAACGCCCTATCGCTTGCGCCTCCGCGCGATGCGCGCCGCGAGCCCACCCAGCGCGAGGCCGGCGAGCATGGCCGGCACACCCAGGGTGACCGCCAAAACCGCGTCCTGCCACGGGGTGCAGTCCGGCCAGCAGTCAAAGAAGCCGTCGGCGTCTCGGTAGTCCGTGGATACGAGCACGGCCACGGCCACCCAAGCAGTAAGCAGCGCGGCGCCGAGGCCCCCGACAAGCCAGGGGAAGCGGGGGTGGTGGCGAAGCGCAAAAGCGCCCACGGCGATGGCGAGCGCCGAGAGGAAGACGGACAGCCAAGCCATGCGTTGACCTACGAGCCCCCTTCAAGCCTGAAACAGTGCCTGGCACTGTTTCAGGCTGCCCTTCTGAAACAGTGCCTGGCACTGTTTCAGGCTGCCCTCAGGCCGTGAAGGCGAGCCGAAGCCCCGGCTCGGGCCAGTCGAGCTCTGCGAGCCGGCCCGTCGCCGAGAGCGTGACGTAGGCCGTGCGCAGGCCCTCGCCGCCGAAGCAGATGTTCGTGGTGAGCAGGTCGCCGCAGTCGGTGAACTCTGCCGACGAGCCGTCCGGGGCGTAGCTCGTGATGCCGCCCGTGGCTCCCCCCACCGCGAGCGTGGCGACGCACACCCGGCCCTCGCCGTCGACCGCCAGGGAGTCGAAGCCTGCGAGCCCCTCCGGGCGGCCGATGAAGGTGCCCCCGTGCGGGAAGACGCCGGGCACCTGCTCGACCTCCCCCGGCCCCGTGATCCGCCAGCCCCAGAGGGAGCAGGTGAACGTCTCGGCCACGTACACGT
>DATMJO010000027.1:0-32615 GCA_035553855.1 Thermoleophilaceae bacterium
CCGTGTCCGGGCCGCATGCCTCCGACAGCGAGGCGAAGAGGTCGCGCTTCAGGTCGGGCCGCTCCGGCGCCGCCTCGATCACGAGGCCGCAGGCCGCGAGCCCGCCCACCTCCGGCGAGAGCGTGAGCCGCGCGGCGGCCGCCTCCGCTTCCTGCTCGCTCCAGCGCCCGCGCTCGGCGCCCTTCGCGAGTCCCTTGCGGACGCTCGACTCGCCGCGCTCGAGCGCGCCCTCGACCGGATCGTGCAGGACCGTGTCGATCCCCGCCAGCACGCCGAGCTGCGCGATGCCGGCGCCCATCGTGCCGGCGCCCACGACGCCCATTCGCTCGGGTGGCGCGGACATGGGCGCGGACTCTATCCTCGCGCGGTGCTCCAGCCGGACGAGCAGCTCGACCGCATCGCCGAGTACGCCGACTCCTCGGTGCGCGTGCTCCAGCGCCAGGGCTCGCTCGTCGGCGTCCCCGGCTCGTACGGGCTGAAGCGAAGCCTGTACGGGCGCTGGGGGAACCGTGGCAACGCGATCTACACCTTCGTCGGCTCGCTGCTGGCCATCGCCGTTGCCGGCACCGCCGCCTGGGCCTTCGGCGAGCCGCTGCTCTTCCCGAGCCTCGGGGCGACGGCCTTCCTCATCTTCGAGACGCCGATGGCCGAGGTCGGCACGCCGCGGAACACGGTGATCGGCCACGCCGTCGGGATCGCCGCCGCCGCGCTCGCGCTGGCGGCGTTCGGGCTGCTGGGGGAGCCCAGCGCCTACGAGGAGGGGGTCGAGCCGGCGCGCATCGGCGCCGTCGCCTTCTCCGTGGCGATCACCGGTGGGGTGCTGCGCCTGCTGCGCTCCGCGCACCCGCCCGCGGGCGCCACCACGATCATCGTCTCCTCCGGGCTGCTCGCGGACGCGGACCAGATGGCCTTCGTGGCGGTGGGGGTCCTGATCGTGACCCTCGCCGGCTGGCTGCTCAACCGTGCGATGGGTGTGCCGGCCCCGGTGTGGGCTGCGCCACGCTGACCGGGCTGCCGTTCGCCGCGAGCGGCCCGAGGACCTCCTCGCGGCTGTAGTGCCCGACGGCGTCGAACCAGCGCTTCGCGTGGAGGCCCAGTCGCAGGTCGCAGTCGGCGGTGATCATGCCCTCCTCGCCGTACAGCGGCCCGGCGATCACCTTGCCCGCCGTGGGCTCGACGATGCAGGCTCCGCCGCTCCCGAAAGGCTTGTCCCCCTCCGGTAGCGGCATCGGGAAGTCGTCCGGGAACGCGGAGCGGGGGATGAACTGCGGAACCGACACGACGAACGCGCCCGACTCGATCGCGATGTGGCGCATGCTCGCGATCCAGCCGTCCGAGTCGTCGGCGGTGGGCGCCACCCATATCTGCGGGCCCTGCTTCTCGAGGGCGTAGCGAGCGAGCGGCATGCGGTTCTCCCAGCAGATCAGCCCGCCGATCCGGCCGAGCGGCGTGTCCGCCACCACGATGTCGTCGCCGGGGCCGACGCCGTGGAAGAGCCGCTCCTGGTGGGTCGGCATCAGCTTGCGGTGCTTGGAGAGGAGCCCCTCCGGGCCGAGCAGCAGCAGCGTGTTGTAGAGGGAGCCCGGGCGCTCGCTCTCACGCTCGTTGACGCCGATCGCGCAGTGGATCGAGTGCTTCGCGCACGCTGCGACGAGGCGATCGACCGCGGGGCCCGGCACGTCGATCGAGCTCTCCCACATGCGCTCCCAGAGCTCGTCCGCGCCGCCGAACGCAGCCGCTTGGCGCGACCACGAGTTCGAGGGGTACACCGACAGGAAGGTCTCGGGGAGGACCGCGAGCTGCGCTCCCGCAGCCGCGGCATCGGCCAGCAGTGACTCGGTCTTGGCGAGGGTGGCGGCGGAGTCCAGGATCACCGGAGTGGCCTGGATCGCCGCGACCCTCACGGTGGTGAAGGTCGCCATGCGGTCGATGGTATGCCCAATCGACTGCCCGCCGTCCCGGATTGCCCGGAACATGTCGGGGTGGGGCAGGACGGCGCCGGTGATCCGGGTAGGGTTCGTCCCGATGAGCATGTCCCCTCGACCCGGTGGAGGCCTCTCGCGCTCGGCGCGCGAGAAGCGCGCCTACACGATGGTCCTCGTCGGCGGCGGCAGCGCCGCCGTGGCGGTCATCGGCTTCGTGCTCGCCGTCTTCGGCATCGGCGGCTTCGGGATCCCGTTCCTCGCGGCGATCATCGCCGCGCTGTCGTTCGTCTTCTTCCGCCGGACCGTCGGCAGCTAGGTCATCGCGTTGATCCCGGTCGCGGCGCGACCGATGATCAGCTTCTGGATCTGCGAAGTCCCCTCGTAGAGCGTCGTGACGCGCGCGTCGCGCAGGTGGCGCTCGACCGGGAAGTCGTCGACGTAGCCGGCGCCGCCGTGCACCTGGATGGCGTTGTTGGCGGTGCGGATCGCGGCCTCGGTGGCGAACAGCTTCGCGACCGAGGTCTCCATCGTGTTCGGGCGGCCGGTGTCCTTCAGCCAGCCGGAGCGCCAGACGAGCCCGCGGGCGGCCTCGGTGTCCACGATCATGTCGGCGAGCATCGCCTGGACGAGCTGGAACGAGGCGATCGGCCGGTCGAACTGGTGTCGCTCCTTCGCGTAGGCGACGGAGGCGTCGACGCAGCCCTGGCAGATGCCGACGCAGCCCGAGGCGACGCTGAAGCGCCCGGAGTCGAGCGCGGACATGGCCACCTTGAAGCCGTCGCCGACCTCGCCGAGCATCGCCTCGTCGCCGACCTCGACGCCGTCGAGCGACAGCTCGGCCGTGTCCGAGGCGCGCATCCCGAGCTTGCCGTGGATGGGCGCCGAGGAGAAGCCGTCCGAGGCCGTCGGCACGAGGAAGGCTCCGATGCCGCGGTGCTTCTTCTCGGGATCGGTCTGGGCGAAGATGAGCGCGACACCGGCGTAGTTGCCGAGCGAGATCCACTGCTTCTGGCCGGTGATCCGCCAGCCGCCGTCGATCTTCTCCGCGCGCGTCGAGAGATTGGCGGCGTCGGAGCCCGTGTTCGGCTCGGTGAGGCCGAAGCAGCCGAGCGTCTCGCCCGAGCACAGCTTCGGGAGCCACTCCTGCTTCTGCTCCTCCGAGCCGAACTTCTCGATTCCCGAGCAGACGAGCGAGGTGACGACGGAGATCACCGTGCGCGCCGAGGAGTCGATCCGGCCGACCTCCTCGACGATCAGGCCGTAGGTGCGGTAGTCGAGCCCGCGCCCGCCGTAGTCCTCGGAGACGATGGCCCCGAGCCAGCCCATGTCGGCCATCTTCCGGACCAGGTCCGTGTCGAAGCGCTCGTTGCGGTCGTTGTCGCGCGCCACCGGCTGGATCTCGCGCGCTCGGCGAAGTCGCGGGCGGTCTCCTTGACGAGGCGCTGCTCGTCGGTCAGCTCGAAGTCGATCATGGGGCGGGCAGCCTAGCCGCCTCCCGAGTCCCACCCGACCGCGGATGAAAGAAAGGTGCCAGGGACCATTTTTTCATCCGTGCTCAGGCGGCCTCGACGACCGCTGCCAGCCCCTGGCCCACGCCGATGCACATCGTCGCGACGCCGTAGCGCGCGCCCCGGCGGCGAAGCTCCCAGCACAGCGTCCCGAGCAGGCGCGCGCCGGAGCAGCCCAGCGGGTGGCCGATCGCTATCGCGCCTCCGTTCACGTTCAGCTTCTCGAGCGGGATGCCGAGCTCGCGCTGCGAGGCGAGCACCTGCGCCGCGAAGGCCTCGTTCAGCTCGAACAGGTCGATGTCGTCGATCGTGAGACCCGCCGCGTCGAGTGCCTTGCGCACGGCCGGGACCGGGCCGACGCCCATGTACGCCGGGTCCACTCCGGCCGCCCCGCTCGCGAGGATCCGCCCGAGCGGCCGGCCGTCCGGCGCCAGTTCCCGCGCGCGCTCCTCGGAGGCGATGACGAGGCACGCGGCCCCGTCGTTGATCTGCGACGAGTTCCCGGCCGTGACCGTCCCGCCCTCGCGGAAGACCGGCCGGAGCTTCGCGAGCCGCTCCATTGTGGTGTCCGGCCGCGGCCCCTCGTCCGCGAAGACCCGGACGGGGTCGCCCTTCGGCTGCGGCGCGTCCACCGTCACGATCTCGGAGTCGAAGCGGCCCGCCTCCTGCGCCGCGATCGCGCGGCGGTGCGACTCGAGCGCGAAGACGTCCTGGTCCTCGCGCGAGACGCCGTAGCGCTCGGCGACGTTCTCCGCGGTCTCGCCCATGCCCTCGGTCGAGTACATCGCCGCCATGCGCGGGTTGACGAAGCGCCAGCCGATGGTCGTGTCCACGAGCTCCTGCGGGCCGCGCGGGAAGCCGCGCTCGGGCTTCAGCATCACGAACGGCGAGCGCGTCATCGACTCGACGCCGCCCGCGAGTGCCAGCTCGTGCTCGCCGAGCCGGACGGCCCGCGCCGCCTGAACGGCCGCCTCGAGCCCGGACGCGCACAGGCGGTTGACGGTCACGCCCGGAACCTCGACCGGCAGGCCCGCGAGCAGCGAGGCCATGCGCGCGACGTTGCGGTTGTCCTCGCCGGCGGCGTTGGTGCATCCGAAGAAGACGTCGCCGATGCCCGCCGGATCGAGGCCGGTGCGCTCGACGGCCGCCTCGATCACGCGGGCTGCGAGGTCGTCCGGCCGCACGCTCGCGAGCGCGCCGCCGTAGCGGCCGATGGGCGTGCGGACGGCGTCGGCGATCCAGGCGTCGGGCATCGGGCGGAAGCGTAGTGGCGAGCGGGCCCCTGCTGTCAGACTGGCTCGATGGACTTCGGCCTCGTCGTCTTCCTGGGGGTCGCCGCTCTCGTGGGGGTCTTCCTGCTGATCGGCCGCTACTACCCGGGCACGGGCGCCGACGTCCTCGACTGGAGGCCGACCCGCTCCTACGAGGACGAGATCAGGCTCGAGCTCGAGGACATCGACCAGATGCTCGAGGCCCAGAACGAGCGCCGTCGCCGCACCGGTCGCGAGGAGATCACCGAGGACGACATCCGCGCCGAGGTCGAGGCCGAGGACGCCGCGATCCGCGAGCGCGCCGCGCGCTACCAGTCCGACCCGCCTTCCGGCGACTGAGTTGGCGCGCGTCCTGATCGTGGGCTGCGGCTGCCGCGGCCGGGAGCTGGCGTCGGCGCTGGCCGCCGACGGCCACGCCGTGCGCGGCACCACGCGCGACCCGGAGGCCGTATCGCGGATCGAGGCGGCCGGTGCCGAGGCCGTCGTCTGCGACCCGAACCGCCTGGCGACGCTGACGCCTCATCTCGCCGGCGTGAGCGTGCTCTGCTGGCTGATGGGCACGGTCGACGACGAGGCGCTCCACGGCCGCCTGCTGCAGACGCTGCTCGAGACGCTCGTGGACACCCCGGTTCGCGGCGTGGTCTACGAGGGCGGGCCCGGCGAGCCGATCGTGCGCAAGGCCGGCGAGACGTTCCACATGCCGGTCGCGGTGATCGCGGCCGGGCCGGACGGAGACCGCTGGGTCGCCGCCGCGCGGGACGCCGTGGGAGCGGTGCTGAGCTAGAAGATCCGCTCGACCGCGCCCGTCGCGGCGAGCACCGTCAGGACGACGGAGGCGACGGCCAGGGCCAGCGCCACGGCGTACAGCGCGGTCCAGGCGCGGCTTCCCTGGGAGACCGCGACGATCGCGGGGGCGGCGCGCACGGGCAGCGGCGCCGGCTCAGGCAGGGGCTCGGGCTCAAGCTCGGGAGGCGGGGCGGCGACCACGCGCAGCCCCGCGGGCGGCGCGGGCTCGGGCTCCGGCTCCGGCGCGGGCGCATGCGACTCCACGAACGAGCGGACGAGGCCCTCGCGGGCGCCCGCGAGGCGCCGCTCGTGCTCCACGCAGCGCTCGCAGTGCGCGAGGTGGACATCGAGGCGCGCGGGCCCGGTGCCGTCGAGGACGCCGTCGAGGCGCTCCGACAGCAACCGCTCGGCGCGCTCGCACCAGCCGGTGGCCGCGAGCGGGAAGATCGAGCGCCGCAGCGCCTTGCGCGCGGAGTGGAGAAGATCGGCGAGATCTGCGGGGGAGACCGCCATCTCAGCGGCGACATCGGGGCGCGAGCGGCCGGCGATCTCGACGAGCGCGAGAGCGCGCGCCGCGTCGGGCCCGAGGCCGGGGAGGCTCGCGGCGACATGGCGGGCCGCCTCGGAGGGATCGACGGGCCCGTGCGGGCGCAGGGGTACCGGGCGGAGGCTGCCGCGTTCCATCGTGAGCCGAGAATAGACCGCCGCCCACCCGGTTGCAGGCGCGATGGGCGGGCGGGATGCGTATTTCCACGGATTGCGCACGAAAGGGCGCTCGGTCATGATCGGGGCAGATCGACGAAGGAGGCTCCGGTGGCCAGCTACCGAATGCGCGGCACGCTCGTGGAGGCGTGCAACTGCGACATCCTCTGCCCCTGCTGGGTGGGGGAGGATCCCGACAACGGCACCTGTGACGCCGTCCTCGCCTACCACGTGGAGGACGGCGAGATCGACGGGGTGGACGTCTCAGGGCTCACCTGGTTCGGGGTCACCCAGATCCCCGGCAACGTGCTCGAGGGCAACTTCCGCAGCCTCTGCTTCGTGGACGAGGGGGCGAGCGACGAGCAGTTCGAGGCGATGCGCGCAGCGTTCCTGGGGAAGCTGGGCGGGCCGCTCGCCGACCTCGCGCAGCTGGTCGGTGAGCTCGTCGGGGTCGAGCGCGCGCCGATCGACTACGGGCTCGAGGAGGGCGAGGGCCATGTGAGCGTCGACGGCAAGGTGTCCGCGCGCGTCGCGCCGTATCGCAGCGCCGCGGGCGACACGACGACGCTCCGCGACAGCATCTTCTCCACGATCCCGGGCTCGGCCGCCTGGGTGGGGAAGGCGTCGCAGATGGTCGTCGACATCCCGGAGCACGGCTACCAGTGGAGGCTCGAGGGCAAGAACGCGATCCAGGGTGAGTTCGCTTTCGAGCACTGAGCAACGGGCGCTCGCCGCGCTCGTCGCACTGAGCGCGGCTGCATGGGCGGCGATCTTGGCGTGGGGCGCTTCGCCCCACGCCGATCTCGCCGGGCTCGACTCGGCGGCCGCGCTCGTCCCGTACGTCGGCGCCTGGACGTTGATGGTGGTGGCGATGATGCTGCCCACGAGCGCCGCGTTGCTCGGTCTCTTCGCCAGGATGGTCGCGCCCCGCGAGGACGCGGCCGCCCTCGTGGCGCTCGCCGTGGCCGGCTACCTCGGCGTCTGGACGGCGGTGGGGGCGGCGCTGCACGCGGGCGATCTGGGCGTGCACGCGCTGGTGGGCGAGGCCGCCGCCTGGCCGATCGCCGCCGCGACGCTCGCGCTCGCCGGCGCCTACCAGCTCTCGCCGCTGAAGGCCGCGTGTCTCTCGAAGTGCCGCTCGCCCCGGCTGTTCCTCTCCTCGCGCTGGCGTGGCGGCGACCGCCGCGCCGCCGCCCTGCGGCTCGGCGCCGCCCACGGCCTGTGGTGCGTCGGCTGCTGCTGGGCGCTGATGCTCGTGATGTTCGCCGTGGGCGTCGGCAACATCGCCTGGATGCTGATTCTCGGGGCGCTCATGGCGGCGGAGAAGAACGCCGGCTGGGGGCGAGGCCTGTCGGCGCCCGCGGGCGCCGCGCTGCTCGGGCTCGGGAGCCTCGTCGCCCTCTACGGGGTCGCGGTCGCCTAGCCGCGGATCACGGGCGCGAGCCGCTCGAGGAGCGACTGCACGATCCGCGCGGTCGCGCCCCACACGAGATGGTCCCCGACGGTGTAGGTCGGGGTCCTGATCGGGACGCCCTTGCGGGGCAGGCGCTTCATCTCGTGACCGCGGACGAGCGCCGGCAGTGACAGCTCGAGCACGATCTCGACCTCGGCCGGCTGCGGCACCCATGCGTGGCCCGGCCGGATCACGCCCACGAACGGGTGGATCGTGTAGTTGGTGACGAAGGTCCCGACCGGTGGGAGCCCGCCGACCAGTTCGACGTCCGCGGGGCTCAGCCCGATCTCCTCGTGCGCCTCCCGCAGGGCGGTCGCCTCGAGCGTCTCCCCCTCGAAGTCCGGGCGCCCGCCCGGGAACGAGATCTCGCCCGCGTGGCGGCGCATGTCCTCGCGCCGCTTCGTGAAGACCGCGTGCAACTCGCCGCTGTCGAGATAGAGCGGCACGAGCACCGCCGCGTCCTTGTCGCCCGCGAAGGGGGCCTCCTCGGCGTGCGCCTCCTCCGCGCCCGGCAGGAGCGCCCGCAGCTCGGCCGGCGTCGCCATGGTCAGGCCAGCTCGAGCCGCTCCTCGAACATGACCTCGCCCTCCAGCGTGCGATGCACCGGGCACTTCGCGGCGATCTGCATCAGCCGCTCGCGCTGCTCCTCGGGCAGCTCCTTGGGGAGCCGGACGACCATGTCGAAGCGGGTGACCGAGCCGCGCTGCGCGGGCTCGTAGCCGACGTCGACGACGATGTCGCCCACGTCCCAGCCCTTGCGGTGCGCGTACATCTCCATCGTGATGGCGGTGCAGCTCGCGAGGCTCGCGGCGAGCAGCTCCTGGGGGCTTGGCCCGCTGTCGTCGCCGCCCACCGACGGCGGCTCGTCGCTCACCACGCGGTGCTCCCCGATCTCGATCTCCTGCCTGAGCTTGCCGCCGACGCGGCGTGCGATGGCTCTCATCCTCTCCCCTCGAAAAGCTCGGGCTCCGGCGAGTCCGCGTAGCGCGCCATGGCGAATACGAGGTCCGAGAGCCGATTGAGATAGCGCACGACCACGTCGTCGGCGAGATCGCCCGCGGCCTTGAGCTCCACGACGCGGCGCTCCGCCCGCCGGACCGCGGTGCGGGCGACGTCGAGGGCGGCCGACAGCTCCGTCCCGCCGGGGATCACGAACTTCGGCGGCAGCTCGACCCGCGACATGTAGGAGTCGATCAGTGGCTCGAGCTCCTCCACCATGGCGGACGTGACCTTCGAGACGCCGTCCTCCAGCCGGCCGGCCGCATCGGGCGCGGTGGCGAGCTCGGCGCCGGCGATGAACAGCTCGCGCTGGAGGCGCAGGATGTGGTCGTGCAGCTCGCGGTCACTGGAGGCGAGCGCCCGCGCGACGCCGAGGGCCGAGGCGGCCTCGTCCACGGAGCCGTAGGCCTCGGGCCGCGGGCTCGACTTCTGGACGCGCCCGCCGTACCAGAGCCCCGTGCTGCCGTCGTCCCCCTTGCGCGTGTAGATCTTCATGTCGCTACTCGAGCAGATTGAACACGAGACCCGTGGGGATCTTCGGGAAGAAGTAGGTCGACTTGGGCGGCATCGACTCGCCGGTGGCCGCGACCTCGCGCACCTGGTCCACCGGGGTGGAGCGCATGAAGAAGGCGGCGTCGGCGCGGCCCGTCTCCACGGCATCGAGCGCGTCCGCGAAGTCCTTGGAGTAGTCGAGGCCGTTCTTCTCGTCGATGTCGTGGTCGGACATGCCGAGCGCCGCGCGCAGGATCAGGGCCTCGAGCACGGCGGTGTCGAGCCGCCGGTAGGGCTCCGAGCGGCCCTCGAGCGCCGCGTCCGCCGTCGCCTGGTCCTTGAGCGCGAGCCTGTAGGCCTTGCGGTGGTGCGAGTCCATGTAGCCGAAGCGGACGCCTGGCTCTCCGGCGGCCGGCTCGAGCGCCTCGCGCTCGATCTCCTCGACGTCGAAGTCGCGCATGATCGCGTCGCGAAGCGCCTCCTGGCGCTCGCTGTTGCCCGAGAGCCCGGTGAGCAGGCGGTGCGTGGGGAAGACCGCGAGGCCGGGGTCCTCGAGAGCGCAGAGGAACATGAGGACGTAGCGGTGCTCGCCCTCGCCGCCGATCTCCTCGGCGTACACGCGGGCGGTCTCGTAGCGGTGATGGCCGTCGGCGATCAGCAGCTCGCGGTCGGCGAGGATCGCCTGCACGCCCGCGATCGCGTCGGCGTCCGGGATCCGCCAGACGCGGTTGACGGTGCCGTCGGCGTCGGTCGTGGAGCCGTAGGGCTCGGTCTCGGTCGCGAGGGCGAGCGCCTCCCAGGCCGAGTCCTCGGGGTCGGAGAAGAGGCTGAAGATGGGGGAGAGGTTCGCGCGCGTCGCCCGCGTGAGCGCCAGGCGGTCCTCCCGCGGGCCGGGGTGGGTGCGCTCGTGGGGGCGGATGCGGCCGGGGCCGTAGTCCTCGACCCGCACGCGGCAGAAGAAGCCGCGGCGCGTGTAGCTGCGCCCGTCGGGGCCGGTGAAGTCCTGCGTCAGCGCCCAGAGCGAGGGCTCGCGCTCGTGGACCAGCACGCCCTGGGAGCGCCATGCCTCCATCGTGGTCTGGGCGTGGAGGTAGGGGTCGCCGCCGTTGCCGCGTGGGAGGTCCACCTCGACGACGTTGAAGGGGCTCTTCGCGAGCAGGGCGTCCCGCATCGGCTCGTCGATCACGTCATAGGGAGGCGCAGCGACCGCGTCGAGGGAGCCGACGGCGTCGAGGTCGTAGCGAAGCGCCCTCAGTGGCTCGATGGTGGCCATGGGCGGGGCACCCTAGCGGGCGGGGATCAGCGGCGACGGCGGCGGCCGAACTCCGTGGCGTAGGTCGCGCCGCGCCGGGCCCCGGGCTGAGGCACCCCGCGCACGACCGCGATCCCCACCTCCCGGTAACGGCGTCCCAGGATGTTGCGGCGGTGCCCCGGGCTGGCCATCCAGCCGCGCACGATCTGCCGCGGCGTCGCCGTCCGGCCCGAGCCCCACGCGAGGTTCTCGCCCAGGACCCAGCCGGGGTCGGTCGCCTTGACGTAGTTCGTGTTGAGGATCCGGTCGACGAAGTCCCGCCCGTCGAGGGAGTCGTGGGAGAAGTAGTCGTTGCGCACCATGTCGCGCGCGTGGCGGGCGGCCGCGCGGGCGAGCCGGGAGTTGCTCCTCAGGCGCCCGAGCCCCCGGCCGCGGCGCTCGGCGTTCAGAAGGCAGAGGGTGGCGCGGCGGACACTCCTCGTCGCAGTCGTGAGCGGGTTGCCGTCCGCGCCCCTGCAGGACGCGGCGTGGCGGGCGACGCTCGCGGCATCGGCGGACGGGGCCTGGGCGGCGAGCCCCGCCGAGGCGAGGACGAGGGCGAGCGCGAGCGCCTTGGGCAGGTGGGCGATTGGCATGTTGATGTCGTGCCGTCCCTGGCTGTCGGGTCCGATGGGCCCCGTCCGTGGGGCCGTGTCCCTACTCGTCATCATCGGCTGCGCGCCGCCTCGCTCGACCGGCCTGTCAGTGCCCGGACGGTTGCGGCCACGCCTCCGGTGCGCAATCATCGTCCCGTGACCGGCGGGGGAGATCACACGAGAAGGCTGCGTGCCGTGACCGTGGCGGCGCTCGCGGTGGCGGCGATGGCGGTCTCCGCCGCGCCGGCGCAGGCTATCCACCTGTTCCCGCTGACCCCGTCCTTCGACCCGCTGGGTCACGACTGCGCGCAGGCGCTCGGCGAAGCGCCGGGCACGGCGGGCGGCGACGTCGCGGTCGCGGGCTTCAGCTTCATCGACTCGGAGAGCGGGCTCGCCACGACCACGGTCGAGGCCGGCGAGTCGGTCACCTGGTCGTGGCTCGTCGACCACTGCCACTCGGTGACCTTCACGGACGGCTCCGGGACCGCCGGGGCTCCGGGCTTCGCACCGGCACAGCCCCAACTGGTCCGCCACGGGGAGGGGGAGAGCTTCACGAGGGAGTTCCCCGCGCCCGGGGTCTACGGGTATCTCTGCGTCCACCACGCGAGCGTGGGCATGCAGGGCACCGTCGTCGTCGAGTAGCGGCGCCTCAGCGGCGGCGGCGGCCGAAATCGGTGGCGTACGTCGCCCCGACGCCCGTGCCCTCGACCGGCGTCCCCGCGACGACCGCGATCCCCACGTCCCTGAAGCGGCGGCGCAGGACGTTCGCGCGGTGCCCGGGGCTCGCCATCCAGGCACGCACGATCTCGCGCGGTGAGGCGAGCCTGCCCGCGCCCCAGGCGAGGTTCTCGCCGAGCAGCCACCCCGGGTCCGACATCCGCACGTAGCGCGCGCGAACGATGCGGTCCACGAAATCGCGGCCGTCGCGGGACTCGTGGGAGAAGTAGCCGCGATCGACCATGTCGCGGGCGTGGCCGAGCGCGGCGCGGCGCAACTGCTGGTTCATGCCGAGCCGGGCCATCCCACGCGCGCGGCGCTCCGCGTTCAGCAGGCAGAGCGTCGCCGTCTCGGCCGCCAGGGGGAGGGCGTCCTGCGGGAGCACGTCGGCGCCCGCGCAGTGCACGTCCTGGGAGGCCACGGCACGCGGCGCCGCGCCGCCGGGCGCGGCGAGAAGGGCCGCGACGAGGGCGGCGAGCAGGGTGCCGAGAGTGAGCACCCGCGCGGGGCGAGTGGTTGAAGCCAATTCGTAGTCCGGCGCGTGCGAGTTCCAAGTGGAAGGCGCGCCTGCCTTCCGGGCCTGTATCGGCTCAACGGTACGGCCGGCTTGAACCCCGCGCCACCCCCGTCCCTACACTGACCGTCGCGGGGTGTGGCGCAGCCTGGTAGCGCGCCGCCTTTGGGTGGCGGAGGTCCCCGGTTCGAATCCGGGCACCCCGATCCGGCTCAGCCCAGGACGCGCCCGGCGGCCTCCCTCGCGTGGGCCGTCGGGTCGGGCCAGCCGTGGAGCTGTTTCGCCATGTTCGCCGACATCGCGAGCGCGTTCAGCTCGAGGGCGACCTGACGCGCGCTCCGGTCGCGCGAAAGCGCGCCGGCCTCCTGCGCGGTGCGGGCCTCGGCCTCGAGGACGCCGAGCCAGAGCTCCCAGGTGCGGGCGATCGCGTCGCGCACGCGGCCCGGCCGCCCGTCGAACTCGTGAGCGGCCGCGGTGAGGAAGCAGCCGCCCGGGAAGACGTCGCGCTCGAGGTATGAGAACCAGGCCTCCATGACGCCGCGCAGGCGCTCGATCCCGGGCTCCAGATCCGCCGCGGGCTCCCACACCTCCGCCCTGAAGCGCTCGGCCGCTGCCCGCAGCGTCGCGAGCTGAAGCTCCTCCTTGGAGCGGAAGGGCCCGATGACCCCGCTCTTGGAGATCCCGATCTGCTCGGCGATCCGGCCGAGGCTGACGGACGCGAGGCCCTCCGCCGACGCGAGATCGGCCGCGCTCGAAGCGACCGCCGCGCGTGTCCTCGCCGCATCCTCTCGGGAGCTCCTTGGCATACCGGCAAGAATAGCGTACGATCGTGTTCTATTCGACGAAGGGGCGAGCATGAACTGGCGGCGGCTTGGCTGGGCGGGCGTGGAGATCGAGTTCGACGGCGAGACGGTGGTGATCGACCACGTGCTCGACCCGGGGCTCCTGACGGCGTTCCTGAGCGACGACCGGGAGCCCTTCCTGCACCCGGAGGGCGGCGGCGCCCGGGCGGCGCTGATCACCCACCTCCATCGCGACCACGCCGACGTCGCGGCCATCGAGCGGGCATGCGCCCCTGATGCCCGCGTGCTGCGCCCGATCGCGGACACCGTCCCGAGCGCTCTCGACGAGGTCGCCACCGGCGACGCGGAGGCCGCGCTCGCCGCCACGGGCCTCGAGGTCGTGGGCTGCCGGCCGGGCGAGCGCGTGGAGGCCGGTCCCTTCGCGATCACCGCTCTGCCGGCGGCGGACGGCCTGGGCTCGCCCCAGGTGTCGTGGCTCGTCGAGGCGGGCGGCCGGCGCATCCTCCACGCCGGGGACACGATGTGGCACGGCTTCTGGTGGGGGAGCGCCAGCGCGCACGGGGCGATCGACGTGGCCTTTCTCCCGGGAAACGGCGTGGAGATCAGCTACCCGGGTTGGGAGCCCGCGGCCGAGGTGCCGGCGGTGATGACTCCCGAGCAGTGCGTCGAGGCCGCGGGCGCGCTTCGCGCCGGGACGCTCGTGCCGATCCACTTCGACCGCACCTACGAGCACCCCGACTACTACCGGCCGGTGACGGACGCCGCCGAGCGGATCTCCCGCCACGCGGAGCGGCGGGGTGTCGGCGTGCGCTTCGCCGAGGTGGGGGAGTGGGCCGCGGCCTGACGCGCAGTCAGTCGCGCGGGGCCTTGGTGTGCCGCGCCTTCGCGGGGCACTCGCCCGTCGAGTAGATCCTGATCAGGTAGCGGCCCGAGTCCGGGACCTCGTCTATGAAGCAGAGGTTCGCGCCGGTCGCGGCGAGCGCCGGCCGGACCCGCTCGGGCGCCCTCACCCGCAGCCACACGATCCACTTCACGTCGCTCTCGATCAGCGCGTGCGGCCGCCGGCGGAACTTCTTCCACAGCTTCGAGTCGTTCGCGTCGATGAAGCGGCTCGAGTCGAGGCCGCTCTGGAGCTGCAGGCGGTCGAGGAACTCGTGATGGGCGGGGAAGTAGATCCTGCCCGCCGTCGCGTGCTCGCCCATCCACTGGGCCGCGCGCTCGATCCTCGGCGCGTAGGGGACGTCGCCCTCGGCGTCCTCCCAGGCGGCGACCTGGCCGCTCGTGGCCATGAGCACGCCGCCGGCGCAGACGAGCGCGGTGACCACCGCGACGCCCACGTGGTTGCGGATCCCCGCGGCGGCGAAGAACGCGAGAGCAGGGAGGATCGTGACGCCGTAGCGGAGGTTGCGCCAGTCGCCGAGGCCGTCGCCGGGGATGATGATGCTGCCGGAGCTGAGGGCCTGGACCGTGTAGAACGCGAGCGGGTAGAGCAGGAGCAGCGGTATCAGCAGCCTTGCGTCGGAGCGGGCGCGAAGCAGGTAGAGGACGAGCCCGACCGCTCCCGCCGCGACGAGCGCGGGGCCCGCGTTGAGATAGGCGGCGTGCGGGTAGGCGGATGCGCCGTCGAGACCCGGCTCCGAGACGTTGAAGACCGTCGTCGTGTCGTCGATCGTGCCGCCGAGGAACGCAAGCGGGTCGCCGTAGATCATCACGTTCATCAGCAGGAACAGGAACAGGCCGTAGCCGCCCGCCACGAGCCAGAGGAGCACCGTGGACTCGATCCGCTTCGTGCCGCGCCAGCGGCTCCGGGCGATGCCGAGCACGACGGCGAGCTCGAGCGGGGCGAGGATCCACGTGTCGAAGTGGGCGAGCGTCGCGAGCGACAGCGATAGGCCCGCGGCCAGCAGCGTGAAGCCTCCGCCGAGCTGCGCCCAGCGCGCGAGGTAGTACACGTTCGCCGTGGTGGCGGCCATGATCGTCGCGTAGAGCATCGGGATGACGCCCGCGTAGAGGAAGCTCGGGCTCGCGGCGAGCATCACCGCGGCGGCGAACGCGGCCTGCCGGGAGGTCCCGGCCATGAGGCAGAGCCGGTAGAGGTACCAGCAGGCGGCCAGCGAGGCGAGGATCGACACGATCGTCCCGCTGACGCCGTTCTCGTAGATCGGGTCGAGCCACACGAACGGCAGCACCAGCACGTGGTAGAGCGGCGTCCAGTGGGTGCCGAGCTGGGCGAACGAGGCCTCGGCGTTGTCGAACACCCGCCGCGGCGTGACCACGTGGGAGGGGGCGTCCTGGTAGGCGAGGATCAGGTCGGCCTGCCCGGCGAGCACCGCGGTGACCACGAGCAGCACGAGCGCGAACAGCAGCGCGACGACGAGCCACGGGTCGGCCGGGCGAAAGACTCCGCCGGGCGTGGGCGGGAGCTGGAGCCAGCCGGCGGCGGCGGAGCGACGCTCGCGGGTGCGCGCCTGGGCGGCGGTGCCCGGGAGCGGCGGGAGCCCGGTCGCGCTCACGCGGGCACCTTCTCGGGATCGCGCACCAGACGCGGGAGCCCGGCGTGGGCTGCCGTCGCGGCGGCCTCCTCGCGGGCGGCCGCGAGCGCGCGGTCGACGTCGCCGTGCGGCGCGACGACCAGCTCGACGTGGAGGTTCGGGAACTGCGCCTCGATGTCGCCCAGCTCGGGGTCGGCGCCTGCGCTGGCGATCGTCAGCGTGTCGCCGACCATCACGAGCGGCACCGCGCGTGCCCGCTCCGCGCGCGCGAGCGGGATGTAGAGGAAGAGCATCGGGTCGGGCCGGAGATCGTCGATCCGGACGACCCTGCGGCCGGTGGCGGCCGCGACCTCGCGGGCGAGCTCGAGATCGCCGACGAGACCGAGGCGGACGACGCGCTGCTCGGGAGTCTCGCCCGGCGCGAGCGGGCGGGCGAACTCGCGCGGGGCTCCGCTCGCGGGAGCCGTCGCGGACGGCGGCTCCGGGATGCGCCGCGGGGGCGGCAGGCGGACGCCGAGCCGGCCCGGCTCGCTCACATCGAAGGCGATCTCCTCGCCGTAGGCCTCGCGCAGGTGCTCGCCGAGCGGCGCCGTGCCGGCTGCCGAGACCGTGATGAGCGCGCTACCGCCCGCGCGGGAGAGGACCGAGGCGGAGACGTCGAGCACGCCCGGCGCGCGGCGAAGGACGCGGATGACGCGCGCAAGCTCGGCCACGTCCTCGACGGGACGGACCGAGACGATCGTGGGGCCGGGGGCGAGCCGCGGCAGGGCGGGCCGAAGCGGCGGAAGCCCGGTCGGGGACGCGGAGTGGGGCGGCAGCGCGCCCGGCGCCACCGGAGCGGTCCGCGTGAGCGGCGGCAGCGCGCCCGCGGCCTCCTGGGCGGGCTCGGGCTCCTGCGCGGTGGCCGCCGGGTCGCCGGCCCCGGCGAAGATCTCGCGCACGAGCTCCGCCGCCTCGTCGGCCTCCTCGGGGGAGAGCTCGAGTGCCTCCTCGAGCTCGCGCATCTGCTCCTCGGAGAGCACGGGCTCGGCCTCCGCGGGCTGCGCCGCCACGGGGACCGGCTCCGGCTCGGGCACGGCGAGCGGCTCTGCTTCGGGCGCTGCGAGCGGCTGCGGCTCGGGCTCGGCGAGGAACGCGGGGACGGCGGGCGCTTCCGGCAGTGCCGGCTCGGGCGGAGCCAGGGCGGGCGCCTCCGCCGGCAGCGCCTCCGCGACGACGGCCGGACGGAGCGGCGCGGCGGCCGGGATTGCGGTGTCGCCCACGGCCAGGCCGTGCTGGGTCTTCTCCCACTTGTGCGGCTTGAAGACGAGCTGCGACACGCCCTTCCACGCGCCGATCGAGATCATCAGCCAGTAGACCGGCACGGTGACGGCGTAGCGGACGAGCGTGTCCCGCTCGAGCTGGTACACCGACGAGACGAAGGCGAGCAACATCACGAAGTTGCCGCCGAGCAGGAGCGCCATGCCGATCGAGAGCAGGGGCTCGGGGAAGAGGCGCTCGATGGGGGTCACGTCCGCGCCCGCGCCGCGGAGCACGAAGTAGAACCAGACGCCGCTCCAGAAGATGACCTGGAGGCATTGCACGATCGGCACGCCGCCGACCGAGATGAGCGCGGCGGCGTACTTGCGCCAGCCCATGGCGCGGCCGGTGCGGATCGGCGCGCGCGTCATCACGAGCGCGGTCTGGGCGAAGCCCTTGATCCAGCGCGAGCGCTGCCTCACCCAGTGGCGCGCAACGGGACACGCCTCCTCCCACGTGACCGAGTCCAGGGTGTGCGACTCGTAGCCCGCGGCGGAGAGCCGGATGCCCAGCTCGCAGTCCTCGGTGACGTTCCAGGAGTCCCAGCCGCCCACCTCGCGGACGATGTCCGTGCGGAAGTGCGTAGAGGTCCCGCCGAGCGGCATCGCGTGGCGGTAGTGGGCGATGCCCTCCAGATAGAGGGCGAAGTGGGTCGCGTACTCGGTCGTGAACCAGCGGGTCAGGCGGTTCTGGTCGGTGTTGTAGAAGTCGAGCCGGCCCTGGAGGCAGGCGACGCGATCGGGCAGCGAGCGGAACTCGGCGACGGCCTTGCGGAGCTGGTCGGGCTCGGGCCTGTCCTCGGCGTCGTAGATCGTGAAGAACTCGCCGCGGACGTGGGGGAGGGCGGCGTTCAGCGCGCGCGGCTTGGTCTTCGGCACACCACGCGGGACCACGAGGACGCGCCAGCCGGGGCGGGCGTGCTGCTCGCAGGCGACCTGCGTCTCGGGATCGTCCTCCTCGACGAGCAGCATCACCTCGAGGCGGTCCTCGGGGTAGTCGATCGCGCCGATCGCCTCGAGCAGCGCGGGGACGACGTTCGCCTCCTTGTAGAGGGCCACGAGCACGCTGAAGATCGGCAGGTCGGCGGCGGGGAGGGCGGCGGCCCGCTCGGCCAGCTCGTACGGGTCGCGTTCGGCGACGCGCCGGTAGCCGCGGTAGAGGTAGGTGATCCGCAGGACGGTCGTCGCCAGGAAGATCACCGTGACCACGGCGATCAGGGCGGACAGCGCGGTGAAGGGCGCGACGACGAGCCCGGCGAGCGTGACCGCGATGAGGACGGCCACCACGACCCGCTGGCGCCGCGTGAGGGTCGGCGCCGCCACCCAGTGCCGGAAGAACGGCAGGGCCGTCGCCGGGGCCGCGTGATGCAGGTCGTGCGGCCCGGGCGCCGCGGACCGCGGCAGTTTGGGCTCGTTGAGGCCAGTCATCGAGTCCGCCCGTCGTCATGACTGTACGGCAGATCGGCCCCTTTTTGGGCCGTTTCGCCCGTTTGTCAGCCGCTCGCGCGGCAGTGCCCGCGACGGTCGCCCGCCGGCGCGCCGAGGCCGGGATGAAAGTTCGGTCCCTGGCACCTTTGTTGCGGGGTGGGAATTTGGTCCCTGGCACCTTTTGTTCATGCGGGGACCGGTATGGGAATTTGGTCCCTGGCACCTTTGTTGCATCCGGGCGAAGGCGGCTGTTGCGCCCGCCGCCGCGGCCAGCGCGGCCAGGCCTCCAAGCGCCAGAGCGACCCGGGGTGACACGGCCTCCGAGAGCCAGCCCGCGAGCGGTGCTCCGAGCGGGGTCGATCCCACGAACACCACGGCGTAGAGGGCCATCACGCGCCCGCGCATGACCGGCTCCACGGCGAGCTGGAGCGAGGAGTTCACGCTCGCGGCGAAGGTCACGCTCGCCGCTCCGAGCGGCACGAGCAGCGCCGCCGCCACGACGAGGCTCGGCGCCCCCGCCGTCGCGAGGGTGAGCGCGCCGAACGCCGCCGCCGAGACGACGAGCAGCCGCGGGCTCACCCGTCCGCGCGCTCCCGTGACGAGCGCGCCCACCACCGACCCGGCGCCCATCGCGGTCATGAGCGCGGCGTAGGCGGAGGCGCCGCCGTCGAAGGTGAAGCTCGCGAACAGCGGCAGGATGACCTGGAAGTTGAAGCTGAGCGTCCCGACGAGCGCCATCATCATCAGCGGGATCCGCAGCTCCGGCGTGCGCCGCACGTACGCGACGCCGGCCCGCAGCGCGCGCGGCTCTCGCGGCGCCCTCACGACGGTGGCGAGCGCGGCCGGGTCCATGCGCCGCAGCGCTACCAGCATCGCCACGAAGGACAGGGCGTTCAGCAGGAAGGCGGGCTCGACGCCGCGGACCGCGATCAGGACGGCCGCGATGGCGGGGCCCGCGATGCGCGCCACATGGACGAGCACGCTGTTGAGCGAGACCGCGTTGACGACGCGGGCGGGCCCGACCATCTCCATCACGAAGCTCTGCCTCGTGGGGTAGTCGACCGCGTTCACCGTGCCCCGTACGAGGACGAGCGCGTAGACCATCCAGACCTCCACCGCTCCCGTGGAGGTCAGCGCCCACAGGCTCACGACGGGCGCCGCCATCGCCACCTGGGTGAGCATCAGGAGACGGCGCTTCGGGAAACGGTCGGCGAGCAGGCCGCCGGCGGCGGCGAGGACCAGCATCGGGCCCCACTGCGCGGCCGCGAGCAGGCCGACGGCGGTGCCGCTCCCGGTCAGGCTCAGGACCAGCCAGACCTCGGCGACGGTCTGGACCCAGTTGCCCGTCAGCGAGACGACCTGGCCGGTGAAGTAGCGGCGGTAGTTGGGGACGCTGAGGGAGTCGAAGGATTGCCGGAGCGCGCGGCTCACGGGCGGTCCTCGTCGAGCACGCGCTCGAGCACCTCGGCCGCCCGCTCGAGCGCCGCGGCGTCCGCGGGGTCGAGCTTCGAGATCCGCCGGGCGAGGTAGGCGGTCTTGCGCGAGCGGATCCGCTTCAGGCGGCGCCTTCCCTCGGCGGTGACGCTCACCAGCGAGCAGCGCCCGTCGTCCGGGTCGGGCGCCCGCTCGACGAGCCCCGCCTCCTCCAGGCGCGCCAGCACCCGCGTCGCCGTCGGGCGCTTGACGCGCTCGATCTCGGCCAGGCGGCTCGGCGCGAGCGGCCCGTGGCGCTCGATCGTCGCGAGCGCCGCCGCGGCGGAGGGGCTCATGTCGTCGCCGGCCTCCTGGCGCAGGCGCCGCGCGGTGCGCGTGATGGCCAGGCGCAGGCGGGCGGCGATCTCGGTGTCGGGTGTCACGGTACTTAGCATCGCTAATTACTATAGCTAACCGGTTTGCCGGGCCGGTCGAGGGTTGCCCCCGCCCCGTGAAGCGGGGATGCTTCGAGGCGACCGCAATGGACTGGGGCCTCATATCCATCCCGCTGTTCACCGGCGCGATCGGCTACATCACCAACTGGAGCGGGATCTGGATGCTCTTCTACCCGATCGTCTTCAAGGGGTTCCGGCTGCCGGGCCTCGCGCCGCTCGCCAACCTCCTGCCCCGGCGGGTGCAGCAGATCCCGGGCGTCATGCAGGGCGGGGTCGGCTGGCAGGGGATCATCCCGTCGCGCGCCGCGAAGATGGGCTCGATCGCGGTCGACAAGGGGATCGCAAAGCTGGGCAGCCCGGCCGAGTTCTACCGCCAGCTCGAGCCGGACAAGATCGCCGAGCACATCCTCGCCACCGCCCGCGGCGATATCCGGGAGGTGGTCGAGCGGATCATGGCCCGCGAGCACCCGCAGCTCTGGGCGACGCTCCCGCCGCGGATCCGCGAGGCCGTCCACGAGCGGGTCCAGGCGCAGCTTCCGGAGATCGTCAAGACGGTCACGGACGAGATCGGCGAGAACATCGACCAGCTGCTCGACGTGAAGCTGATGGTCATCAAGCGCATCGAGGCGAACCCCGAGCTGGCCAACCGGATCTTCCTCGAGGTCGGCAAGCGCGAGCTCCGCTTCATCATCAACTTCGGCTTCTTCTTCGGCTTCGCGCTCGGCCTGCCGACGATCCTCGTGACGGAGGCCTTCCACTACTGGTGGGTGCTGCCGATCCTCGGCGTCATCATCGGCTACGTCACGAACTGGCTCGCGCTCTGGATGATCTTCGAGCCGCTCGAGCCCCGGAAGGTCGGTCCGTTCACCATGCACGGCCTCTTCATGCGCCGCCAGCCCGAGGTCGCCGACGTCTACGCGAAGATCATCTCGGACGACATCGTCACGATCGGGAACATCGGGGAGGAGCTGCTCGCCGGGCCGCGCTCGGACAGGACGCGCCAGATGATCGAGACGGCGCTCCGGCCGGCCGTGGACCGCTCGGTCGGCTCGGCGCGAAACGCCGTGCGCGCCGCTGTGGGCGCGCGGGAGTACGACGCGATCCGTGAGTCAGTGGCGGTCGAGGCCGTCGACTACACGATGACCCCGCTCACGGACCCGGAGTTCAACAAGCGGCAGTCCGAGGCCGTGCGCCGGCTGATCGCGGGGAGGATGCTCGAGATGGCGCCCGCCGACTTCGCCGAGATGCTCCGCTCGGCGATGCGCGAGGACGAGTGGCTGCTGCTGCTCCACGGCGCGGTGCTCGGCTTCTTCGCGGGCCTCGTCCACCTGGCGATCTTCGGTGTCTGAGCCCGGCGACAACCACGTTCCGGAGGGCGACGAGAGCCTTCTGCGGGCCGCGCCCGGGCTCGCGCGGATCGCCGCCGTCGCGGCGCTGCGGACGGCGCGCTGGGGGGCCGAGTCCACGCTCCAGGCCTACGGGCGCGTGCTCGGCGCGGCGGTCTCGGGCGAGCCGCCGGGCGAGGTTCTCGGGGCCGCCGGCGCCGAGATGCGCGAGTACGCGCGCCGGCTGCTCGGCCTCGGCGACATCGAGGACCGCGCCTCGCCGCCTGCGCGCCAGGCGGCGGCGCGGGCTGCCGCAGCCGAGGCGACCCGCGAGGGCGCGCCCTCATCGCTTCGCCAGCAGGGCGCCGAGCTTCTGCGCAAGTCCGCGGACGTCCGCTTCGAGGAGGACGCCCATCCCGCCTACGCCCGGATCCTCTCCGAGCTCGCCCCGGACGAGGGGCGCATCCTGCGCATGCTCGCGCTCGAGGGGCCGCAGGCGGCGGTCGACGTGCGCGCGGCGGGACCCCTGTACGTCACCTCGCAGCTCGTCGCGCCCGGCCTCTCGATGATCGGCCCGCAGTCGGGCTGCCGCCACCTCGAGCGTGTTCCCGCCTACCTCAACAACCTCTTCCGGCTCGGCCTCGTCTGGTTCTCCCGCGAGGCGGTGCCGGACATCTCGCGCTATCAGGTGCTCGAGGCCCAGCCCGAGGTGGCCGACGCGATGCGCAAGGCGGGCAGGGCGAGGACCGTGCGACGCAGCATCCACCTCACTCCGTTCGGAGTGGACTTCTGCCAGGTGTGCCTTCCGCTCGAGACCGCCGAGATCGAGGCGCTCCCGCGCGAGCCGCCGGACGCCCCGGCGAGCGAGCCGCCCGCCTAGCAGCGGCCGCGGACGTCGATCCGCGGCGAGCGGTCCCGCACAGTGATGTGCAGGACCCGCGCGGCGCGGTCGTAGCGCCAGCGCTTGCGGGAGAGCGGGCGGCGGCCGTTCAGCACGCGGCAGGGTCGGATCGAGCGCCGCAGCGTCGAGAGGGACGCCTGGATGCGCCAGGTGCGCCTGCGCTCGCCGCGGATCTGCAGGACCCAGCGGCGGCCGCGAAGCTCCATCGACAGCGAGCGCGCGCCCTCGCCCAGGTTCGCCCGCGAGCGCCCGCGGGGGAGCGCCAGCAGGATCCGCCCGTTGCGCTCGCGCAGGTTGACGATCTCGGGCGCGTCGCCGTAGTCGGCGAGCGTGTCGACGTCGGCCGGAAGCATCGGGATCACGGCCCCGGCGCGCACGTAGAGCGGCAGCACGTCGTCGGGCGCGGCGCTCGTCCGGGTGCGCCCGCCGCGCAGGGCGACCGCGCGGCCGAGCGGGAAGGAGCCGTCGTCCTCGCGGTAGGAGACCGCCTTCCAGAAGTCCACCCACAGGCCCGGCGGGAGGTAGGCCTCGCGCTGGGTCTGGCCGGGGCGCACGACCGGCGCGGCGAGCAGGTCCGGCCCGAACATGAACTCGTCGTCCCGGGCGACGGCGGCGGGGTCGCCCGGGTGGGTCAGCGCGAGGTGGCGCATGATCGGCAGCCCGCTCTCGTCGTACTCGGCTTGGGCGGCGTAGAGGTAGGGGTAGAGCTGCGTGCGGAACTTCGCGTAGCGGCGCCACACCGGCAGCACGCCCTCGTCGAAGACCTGTGCCCGCCGCTGGGATTTCGGCGGGATCGTGACGCCGTTCGCCTCCGTCCGCATGACGCCGGAGACCGCGCCGAGCTGGACCCAGCGCTTCAGCAGCTCGGGCGAGAGCTGCGGCGCGGTGTTCGAGAAGAAGCCGCCGATGTTCGAGCCCCAGAGGCTCACGCCCGAGAGGCCCATCGTGAGGCCCTGCCAGAGCGCGGACTCGAGCCCGTCGTAGCCCCAGTCGGTCGTCGGGTCGCCGCCCCACACGATCTGCGACTCGCGCGCCGCGCGCGTCCAGCCCGAGCGGTTGAAGCGGGCGAGCGGGCGCGGCGCGGCCTTCGAGAACGCGTGCGCGGCGCCGTGGTAGAGCTCGGGGTAGCGGTTGTGCATCGCCGGGCCGGGCGTGCCGTCGTGCGAGACCGCGTCCGGCGGCGAGTACTCGCCGAAGTCCTCCATCCAGCCGTCGTAGCCGTCGTCCACGGCCTCCTGGAGCAGGCGCCCGTAGAACTCCACGGCGCCCGGAGCGGTGAAGTCGAACTGGCCCACGACGAACTGGTTCGTGACCGCGTAGCGGTACTCGTAGGGCTGGCCCTGCGCGTTCTTCGTGAGGACGTTCGCGGCCTTCGCCTCGTCGTAGCGCGGCTGGTAGTCGGTGCAGATCATCGGGTTGAAGTAGGTGGTCACGGCGAGCCCGGCGGCGTGGAAGCGCGCCGTGCGCTCGCGCTCGGCTGCGGTGCGCTGGTCGCCGCAGGGGAGGTAGTGCGTGTAGGTGTTGACGACCGAGGCCGGGGCGTCGGCCTCGCGCATCACGTCGATCGAGCGCTGCTCGCCGTCCTTCGGCTGCCACCAGGGGCCGAAGAAGAAAGGCGCGGCCGCCGGCGGCTGTCGCCCGACGTAGGCGCTGAAGCGCTCGAGCACCTCGGCCGGGCGCGGGCCGGCGAAGACGCGGAGGACGAGCGTGCGAGAGTCGGTCTCGACGCTCCAGAGCGAGGAGGCGCCCGTGCCGAGGCGGTGCATCGTGAGGTCGTGCCCGTCCACGAGGACGCCGTAGCCGCGGGTCGAGAGCAGCCACGGGATCGGGTAATAGGTGGACTCGTCGCGGTCGCGGTTCGCGTAGGTCGGGACGAACGCGTTGACGAACGGGCGCTCGGCGCGGAGGTAGGGGCCGTCGGCGACGAAGCTCTCGACGTCGCGCCCGCGCTGGTCGACGGCGTTCGAGCGCTCGCCGAAGCCGAGGTAGCGCTCGCCGGCGGCGGTCTCGAACGCGATGCCGGTGCGCGTCGCCCCGCCCGACACCGTCGCCGTGACCGACAGCACCCCGTCGGCGGAGGGCTCGACGCGCACCGCGATGGTCGCGCCGCCCGGGTCGTCGGTGGCGAGCGTCGCCGTGTAGGCGGAGCCGTCGCGGCTCTCACTCGTCACGCGCGTCGCGTGGCGCCAGACGCCGCCGGTGCCCTGGAAGCCGAGCTTGCCGGCGGAGCCCGCGCCGCTCGATCCCGCCTCGCTGAGCAGCACCCCGCGCGAGTCGGAGAAGACCAGCCGCCAGGGGTCCTGCTCGACGCTCACGCGCAGCGAACCGGCGTCCACGGTCTCGGCCGCCGCGGCGGCACCGGGCAGCAGCATGAGGGCGGCGGCGATTGCGAGCAGACGGGCGGGCATTTGTGCGCAGCCTAGGCGGGGCGTACACTTCGGCGCGCCGACGGGGGAACGCAGATGGGAGCACGACGCAGGGTCATCGCCGGAATCGCATGCGCGGGTGCGCTCGCGGTGCTGGCCCCAGCCGCGTCCTCCGACAACACGACGCCGAAGAACCCCGGCGACGCGATCTCCCATCGCGGCGACCGCTTCGTCCCGCAGCCGCCGGGGACGGTCAAGGAGTACCAGTTCATCTTCGGCCCCTACACGGTGCCGCCCGGGCACGACGCCAACCGGGTCGATGTCGAGTTGCCGGCGCACAACGGCTTCATCCTCGCGATCGAGCCGGGCCTCCGCAGGGCCGCGGACCTCACCGAGCCCTCCCACCAGGAGGCGCACATCCACCACGCGCACTGGTTCGCCGCCGACCCGGGGAACAAGGAGGACAACTACACCCAGGGCAACACCGAGTGGATCTTCGGCAACGGCGACGAGGAGACGCGCGCGGACTTCGAGGAGCGCTCCAACGCCGATCCCAACGGGCCGATCTACGGCCAGTACGTCGGGACGGGCGGGCCGCAGCTGATGATCTACATGCTGCACAACAAGACCGCGCAGCCGCTCGTCACCTACATCGTGCTCGACGTGAAGTTCAAGCACGGCACCAAGGAGCAGCTTGCGGCGCTCGGCGGGCGCCCGCACCACGACCTCTCCGGCGTGCTCTTCGGACGCACCTACGACGTGCCGCGCCAGCCCGACGGCGACGGCATCTTCGAGACGACGCGCGACCAGCCGCGCCCGATCGAGTGGACCTCCACGGTCGACGGCACGATCATCGGCACGGGCGGCCACCTGCACCCGGGCGGGATCCGGGTGCACGTCGAGAACCTGGGAAGCAGGGAGCGACCATGCCAGGACGACGGGCGCGGCTACGGCGGCACGACGCTGCTCGTGTCCGAGGCGCTGTTCCGCAACGCGCCGTTCTCCGAGGACTTCCAGATGTCGGTCACGAACCCGGCGTGGCGCGCGCCGATCCGCAAGGGCGACCGCATCCGCATCACGGGCGTGTACGAGAACCGCGATCACGGCTGGTACGACGTGATGACCCACGAGGGCCTCTACATCGACGAGGCGCAGCCGCCCGCCGAGGGCTGCGCGCCGACGCTGATCAACCAGCCACCAGCCGACGTGCGGGTGAAGCGCCACCGCCACCGCCGGGTCGTGCGCCGCCGGCACGCGCATCGCCGCGACGGCCGCCGCATCGTGCATCGCCATCGCGTGGTCCAGCGCTTCGTCCACAGGCACCGGTCGCGCGTCAAGCCCGATCCGGCCCAGGGCGTCCCGAACCGGCCCTTCGGCCACCACCCGGACATCTTCTGCGGCCTCGAGTACGGCGGCGAGGAGTGCGACCGCCCGGAGCCCGACCGCGGGCCGGGCGTCCAGACGAACGTGGTCAACATCGCCGACTTCCTCTACCTGCCGGGCGACCGCTCGCTGTCGGGGCAGTCCGGAGCGCCCGTCCGCGTGGAGCAGGGGCAGTCGCTCACCTTCGTCAACGGCGACCAGCAGGCGGGCATCCGCCACACGGCGACCACCTGCGAGTGGCCGTGCAACGGCCGCTATGTCGCGAACCACCCGTTCCCCGACGGCCTCTGGGACTCGGGCACGCTCGGCTACGACCCGGTGGACGGGGGCAGCCCGAATCCGGTCTCGTCCACGCCCGCGAACCTGGCGGTGGGCAAGTACGCCTACTTCTGCCGCATCCACCCGTGGATGAGAGGCGCGTTCGAGGTCGTCCCGTAGGCGTCGCGGGAGACGCGCCCGACCCGCTCGGGGAGGGCGAAGCGGCGCTCGCAACCCATTGGAGCCACTTCGGGCGCCTGCCCGGCGGGAGCGTCCACGAGGAGGATGGGCTTGTCTGGTTCGAGACCGGGATTCGCCACCTGCCGTACAACGGCGTCGTGCGCAGCCGGCTCCCGGACGGCTCAGCCGCCGACGAGGCCATCGGCCGCGTCCTGGGGCGGATGGCTGAACGCGGCGCCGACGTGTGGTGGGCGGTGCACCCGACCGCGACACCGGCGGACCTCGCCGAGCGCCTGGCCGCGTTCGGGCTCGAGCGCGTCGAGCGGGTCACTTTCATGTATCGCGACCTCGATGAGCTCGTCGACGCTCCGGCCGAGTCCGGGCTCACGATCCTGGAGGTCGGCGACGCGGACACGGTGCGGGCCTACAGCGACCTCACGATCTCCTACTGGGAGGTGCCGCCCGAGGAGCGCGAGGCCGTGGCGGCGATCCAGCGGAACGTCATCCCGTCGGGCTTCCCCGGCCGGCGCTTCCTCGCCCTGCTGGACGGCGAGCCCGTGGCGAAGGGAGCGCTCTCGTTCGCCGCGCCCCCCGGCGTCGCCGGGATCTACGGGATGAGCGTGCTGCCCGCGGCGCGCGGGCGGGGTGTCGCCGCCGGGCTCACGCGCCTGCTGCTGCGCCACGCCCGCGAGTCGGGCTGCCGCCGCGTCGTGCTCCACTCGACCGACATGGCGGTGAGCCTCTACCGTCGCGCGGGGTTCACCGTCTGCGGCGAGGGCGAGGTCTTCGCGACGGCGCCGATCTGGAGCCACGACGACTGAGGCGCCGTGCGCCGCACTACGCTCCCGTCGAGCCCCGGTAGCTCAGCTGGATAGAGCGTCGGACTTCTAATCCGAGGGTCGCAGGTTCGAGTCCTGCCCGGGGCGCTCAGGCGTCCATCGGCGCGGGCCGCATCGTGCCGATGCCGAAGCGCGCGAGCATCTCGTGCGGGAAGCCCAGCGGGATGGCGCTGGCCTCGTCGAGGCGGGCCTTGTGCTCCGGCGGCAGGCCGACCTCGATGCTCGCGAGCGATTCGTCGAGCTGGCCGACGTTGCGCGCTCCCACGATCGGGATCGCGTCGGGCTGCTGCGCGCGGATCCAGGCGAGCGCCACCTGGCCCGGGGTCGCGTCGAGGTCGTCCGCCACGGCGCGCAGCGCCTCCACGATGCGGAAGTTCTCGTCGGTCATGCGGCGGTCATCGGGGTCGAGGCGCCCGGCCTGCGAGGAGGCGTCCGCGTACTTGCCGGTGAGCAGGCCGCCCGCCTGCGGCCCCCAGGCGAGCACGCCGAGCCCGAGCGCGTCGGCCATCGGCGCGAGCTCGCGCTCGATCGAGCGCTCGACCAGCGAGTACTCCACCTGGATCGCGCAGAACGGGCTCCAGCCGCGCAGCTCCGCGACGGTGTTCCCCCGGGCCACGACCCAGGCGGGGGCGTCGGAGATCCCGACGTGCAGGACCTTGCCGGCGCGCACCTGGTCGTCGAGGGCGCGCATGAGGTCGGCGACCGGGACGGTGGCGTCCCAGATGTGGACCCAGAGGAGATCGATGTGGTCGGTCTGCAGGCGGCGCAGGCTCTGGTCGAGCGACTGGACGAGGTTCTTGCGCTGGTTGCCGAACGCGTTCGGGTCGCCCGGGCGGATCGGGCCCGTGTACTTGGTGGCGATCACGAAGCGGTCGCGCCCCCGCTCGGCGGCGAGGCGGCCGACGATCTCCTCGCTCGCCCCGTCGGTGTAGTTCGAGGCGGTGTCGATGAAGTTGCCGCCCGCCTCGACGTAGCGGTCGAGGATGCGCCCCGCCTCCGCCTCGTCGGCCGTGCCGCCGAAGGTCATCGCGCCGAGGCAGATCTCCGAGACGCGCAGGCCGCTTCGGCCGAGCAGGCGGACTTGCATGCGCCGCACCCTACCCCCGCCCGGGGGCGGCGCGGCGCTTCAGCGGTGCTCGGGGTTCGGGTAGTCGAAGCGGCAGCCCGCGTCCCACTCCGAGCGCTGGTTGCCGTGGGCGGGGATGCCGCCGGCGTCCTTCAGCATCCGCGCCAGGTGCAGCAGGTTCCACGTCATGAAGGTGGTGTTGCGGTTGGTGAAGTCGTTCTCCGGGCCGCCCGAGTCCTCGTCGAGGTAGCTGGGGCCCGGCCCGGCCTCCCCGAGCCAGCCGGAGTCAGCCTGCGGCGGGATCGTGTAGCCCAGGTGCTGGAGCGAGTAGAGGATGTTCATCGCGCAGTGCTTCGCGCCGTCCTCGTTGCCCGTGATCAGGCAGCCGCCGACCCGTCCGTAGTAGGCGTACTGGCCGTCGTCGTTCAGGAGGTGGCTGTTGCCGTAGAGGCGCTCGATCACCTTCGTGCAGACCGACGACTTCTCGCCGAGCCAGATCGGCGCCGTGAGCACGAGGATGTCGGCCGCCATGACCTTCTCGAAGATCGCGGGCCAGTCGTCGCGCTCCCAGCCGTGCTCGGTCATGTCGGGCTGGACGCCCGTGGCGATCTCGTGGTCGATCGCCCGGACGACCTCGACGGCGACGCCGTTGCGCTCCATGACCGCGATCGAGCGGTCGGCCAGGCCCTGCGTGTGCGACTGCTCGGGCGAGCGCTTGAGCGTGCAGTTGATGTAGACGGCCTTCAGGTCGGAGAAGTCCCAGCGCGAGGTCGCGCAGAGCTCCTCCTGCTTCTCGGTCAGGTCCGGCATCGAGCCTCCAGGGTCGGGTCCGCGAGCCAGAGACTCGCCCCGCCCCGGCGGCGTTACACGGGTGCCGGCAGCCCGAAGGCGACGCCGGTCAGCGACTCGCTGGCCTCCCACAGCCTGCGCCCGGTCTCCTCGTCGCGGGCCGCGGCGACCGGCGTGACGATCATCGGGTGCCCGCGCTGCTCGCCGAGCGAGTCGGGCCCGGCGTAGCTTCCTCCGGGGAGCCCCGGCTCGGTCGCGGCGTAGAGGAGCGGCAGGGTCCCCATCTCGGCGCTCTGGGCGGCCACGGCGTTCCCGACCTTCATCACTATCCGGTCGAGCAGCGGGGCTGCCGCCGACTGCAGGTTCGTGGCCGCGTAGCCGGGGTGGGCGCCCATGCTCTTCACGGTGGAGCCGGCGGCCGACAGGCGCCGCTCGAGCTCGATCGTGAAGACGAGGTTCGCGAGCTTCGACTGGCCGTAGGCGGTCCAGCGGAAGTAGCGGCGCTCGCGCTGGAGGTTGTCGAAGTCGAGCCTGCCGGTGCGCGCGGCGGTGCTGGAGACGGTCACGACGCGCGCGTCCTCGCGCCCCTCGAGCATGTCGAGCAGGAGGCCGGTGAGTGCGAAGTGCCCGAGGTGGTTCGTGCCGAACTGGAGCTCGAAGCCGTCGGCGGTCTCCCGCCGCGGCGGCGCCATCACGCCCGCGTTGTTGACGAGGAGGTCGATGCCGCCGTGCGCTTCGTGGAGCTTCGCCGAGAACTCGCGGACCGAGGCGAGGCTGCCGAGGTCGAGAGGAGCGAGCTCGGCGGAGCCGCCCGCCTCAACCTCCTGGAGTGCCAGCTCGCCCTTCTCGAGGTTGCGGCACGCCATGACCACGTGCGCGCCCGCCCGCGCGAGCTCGCGCGCGCAGTGCAGGCCGAGGCCCGAGTTGGCGCCCGTCACGACCGCGGTCCGGCCGGTCTGGTCCGGGATCCGGTCGGTGTTCCACTTCTCGCTCATGCCGCTCCTCGTGCAGGGTCCCTTGCTCTCGGCTCCATGCTCCCCTAGTACGCTGCTTCGCGTATGGCGACGTGTCTGGTCACCGGCGGAGCCGGCTTTTTGGGATCGCACCTGTGCGACCACCTGCTCGCGAAGGGCCATCGCGTGATCTGCGCGGACAACCTCGAGACGGGCAATCTCGGGAACATCAGCCACATCCGTGACGGCGCGTTCCGCTTCGAGATGCTCGACATCACCGAGCACTACGAGCTCGACGAGCCGGTGGATTTCGTCTACCACCTGGCATCGCCCGCGAGCCCGATCGACTACGCGCGACTGCCGCTGCACACGCTCAAGGTGGGCGCGTACGGCACGCACAACACGCTCGGGCTTGCGAAGGCAAAGCGCGCCCGCTTCCTGCTCGCCTCGACCTCCGAGGTCTACGGCGACCCGCTGATCCACCCGCAGCCCGAGAGCTACTGGGGCAACGTGAACCCGATCGGCCCGCGCGGCGTCTACGACGAGGCCAAGCGCTATGCCGAGGCGCTCACGATGGCGTACCTGAGGCAGCAGGGCGTGGACACCGCCATCGCCCGCATCTTCAACTCGTACGGCCCGCGGATGAGGCCCAACGATGGCCGCGCGATCCCCACCTTCCTCCGCCAGGCGCTGATCGGCCAGCCGGTCACCGTCTTCGGCGACGGCTCCCAGACCCGCAGCTTCTGTTACGTCGACGACCTCATCCGCGGCCTCGTCGCGCTGGCGGAGTCGGGCGTGCACGAGCCGGTCAACATCGGCAACCCCGTCGAGATGTCGCTGCTCGAGATGGCCGAGCTCGTGGTGGAGCTCACCGGGTCCGGGTCCGAGATCGTGTTCGAGGCGCTCCCCGAGGACGACCCGAAGATCCGCCAGCCCGACATCTCGAAGGCGCGCGAGCTCCTCGGCTGGGAGCCCGAGGTGGACGTGCGCGAGGGGCTCAAGCGGACGATCGAGCATGCGACGGGCACCGTCGCAGAGCAGGTGTGAACGGCTCCGAGGCCAAGAACCTCGCGGCGATCTCGGCCGCGATCGACCAGCACAACGCGAGCTGCCCGTTCCCGGCAGTCGCGGTCGCGATGAACCCGTTCGAGGTCGAGCGGCTCGGCTGGGACTCGATCAAGGGCCTGCCGATCCGCCCCGACCCGAACGTCGGCACGGGGCGCTTCCGCATCGTCTGCGCCCGCGAGGAGCCCGGCTTCGACGAGGAGGAGATCGAGGCGATCTCCACCGAGTACGTGCCGGTCGAGCTTCCGGTCGAGAGCCGCTGAGCCCGTAGTTTCAGGGTCTTCGCCCGAAAACTTCAGGGACGGTTCCGGGTGACGGATCGCCGCGCGGTTCGCACAATCGCGGCGAATGAGGCTCGCACGCAGGATCGCATCGGTTTTATCGCTGGCTGCGGCGCTCGCCGCTCCGTCCGTGGCGGCGGCCGACACCGTCTATGTCGCCAACTACGCGGCGTCGTCGGTGTCGGTGATCGACACGACCTCGAACACCGAGCTGGGCAGGATCGCCGTGGGCTCGGAGCCGATCGGGATGGCGCTGAGTCCCGACGCCGCGCGGCTGTACGTCGCGAACTCCGGGTCTTCGAGCGTCTCCGTCATCGACACCGCGTCGAGCACGGTCGTGAAGACGATCCCCGTGAGCCACTTCCCGAACGCCGTCGCGGTCTCTCCGGACGGCGCTCGTATCTATGTCGCGCAGGGCGATTTCGCCGGGGGTGGGACGGTGAGCGTGATCGACACCGCGACCGACGCGCTGACGGCGTCGATCACGGTGGGGAGGAGGCCGTTCTCACTGGCGGTCGCGTCCGGCGGAGCACGGTTGTACGTGGCGAATGAGATCGACGGGACCGTGTCGGTGGTGGATACCGCCGCGAACACGGTGGTGGCGACGGTCACCGCGAGCCTCTCCACCGGGGCGGTCCTGGCCTCGCCCGACGGCGCCCGCGTGTATGCGCTCAGCAGGGGGAATCCGAACGTGGTCGTGATCGACACGGCGACGAACAGCGTCGTCGCGACCCTCCACCTCGGCGCGCAGGCGGTGGGCGGGGCGTTGTCGCCGGACGGCGCCCGCCTGTACGTGATGAACCTCGGTGCGGACACGGTCTCTGTGATCGACACGGCGTCCAACGGCGTGGTGGCCACGGTGCCGGTCGGCTCCGCCCCCGGCAGTGGGGCGGTCACCCCCGGCGGCGGGCGCGTCTACTCGTCGAACCAGAGCAGCGACTCGGTGTCGGTCATCGACGCCTCGACCAACACGGTGATCGCCACCGTCCCGGTCGGGCGGGCGCCCTACGCCGTGATCGCGCGCGCGGGATCGGCGCCCGCCCGACCGGGACGGTGGCGATCACCG
>DATMJO010000028.1:0-5950 GCA_035553855.1 Thermoleophilaceae bacterium
GGGGGGGACTGGGCGCGGGAGCGGGAGCCGGAGCGGGACTCGGCGCCGACGGTGCCGACGGTGCCGTCGCCCGGGGGGCGGGCGAGCCCCCGCCCCCACCGCCGCTCGAGCGGCGGCGCGGAGCGGCGCGAAGCGACGGGATCGCTCCCGCGGACTCGAGGTTGGCGGCGCGGGGCGAGGAGGCGTCGAGCGTGATCTCCTCGACGGCGGTGCCGCCGCCCGAGGAGCTCTCCTCGCCGCCACCCGTCGCCTTCGCTATTGCGAACGCGGCCCCGAAGGCCACGACCGCCGCGGCGATGCCGCCGATGATCCGCCCGTTCATCCGCAGCGCCTCAGCGGGCGCGAGGAGAAGGGCTGCATGCAGCGCTGCGTCTTCTTGGTGACGCTGCCGCGCCTCACGCCCCAGGTGAAGTACTTGCCGATCTTGCCGGGCTCGGTGATGCGCACCTCGATGCTCGCTCCGCTGTCGAGCTGCTTGCCGCGCAGCAGCCGGAAGGTCCGCGCCGCGCGTGCCTTCGGCCGGGACTCGCGTGACGCCGACTCCTCGACGCGGATCGTGTAGCCGTCATCGGCCGTTGACATGCCCGCCGAGGCGCCGCCCGATCGCGCCACCGAGGCATCAGACGCCCCGACCGGACGCTCGAAGACGCTCGCGCTCGCGCCGGCGTTCCGCGTGACGCTGCAGCGGGCCCGCCGGCAGCGAACCTGGACGCGCGCGCCGCGCGCGACCCGGTTGACCTCGAGCTCGCGGAGCCGCACGCCGCGGCTCGTGGGCGCGCCGCGCAGGATCGCGTCACCGCTCACCGTGAGCGGCTTGCGGTACTCGAACTTGATCTCGACGGGACCACCGCCGATGGCGCCGGTCTGCGGGTCGAGGTAGCCGCCCACCTGCACCGCGTACCAGAGGCCCTGCACGACGACAGGCGGCTCCGAGAAGCTCTCGGAGAAGCCGGAGAGCCGGTCGGTGCACACGGCCGCGTTGAGAAGCGGAGCCGGGTCGTTCGGGCTGCGGAACGGGATCAGGCCGATGACGGAGTCGAACGCGCCGGCGGTGGAGACGTCGATCCGCCCGGGCCGGTCCGCGTAGAAGACGGTCCACGCGGTCTTGCCGTAGACGCTCTGGCCGCACTGGTTCGGCTCGGAGCCGCCACCGCTGCCGGCGCCGCCATTGCCGTTCGGGTTGAAGAGGTCGTCCTGCGTCGTGGCCGCGGTCGTGTCGACCGAGTAGCCCGGCACCGCCGGCGGCCGGGGGAAGGGCGATCCCTCGTCGTTGAGGAAGACCGGCTGGAGGTAATGGTCGTTCGACGGCGGGGCCTGTGCGGCCGCCTCACCGGCGGGAACTGCGAGGGATGATGTGGCGGCCACTGCCAGTGCCGCGAGAAGTCGCATGCGGGTCATGAGCGAGTCCGTTCTCCGTGAGGCTCGAGGTGGAGGGATCAAGGGCAGAAACTTGCGGGACGAGAAAAAGTTGCGCTCGCACTTCCACGATGGCCGCAACGCGATATAGGCTAGCCGCCGCGACGGACAATCGGGTACCACACGCGTCTCTTGGGGGACAGTTGAACACGCAGAACGGAAATCCGCAGGACGTCGTGATCGGCGTCATCGGCGACGGCTTCGGCGCGTTGCTCGTCTACACGACCGCGCTGTACCTCGGCTTCAGGCCGGACCAGATCGGGATCTTCGGCGAGAACACGAACCCGATCCAGACCTACCAGCAATTCGCGTGGAACCTCGGGCAGACCGTTCTGCGGTCGGAGTCCGAGTCGCACTTCCTTCCCGCGGACTGGCCGACATTCGGACAGATGGACGCCTGGGCGCGCCGTGATCCCACGCCGCTGCTGCGCTCCACCGGCCGCAAGTTCAACCCCGGCGTGCCGGAGATCATGACCGAGGCCACGCTGGTGGCCCGCCGCCTGGGCTACGCCGAGCGCGTGGTCGGCGGCGTGAAGGTCGGCTGGGTCGTGCGCGAGGGCGGCCCGCCGCCACATTTCACCCTGTACGACGAGGACGCGAACATCCTCGGCCGCTGCAAGCACGCGATGCTCGCGGTCGGACATGGCCCCCTGGCCTTCCCCGGGATCTACGGCCGTGCGAAGGAGAACCCCGCCACCCGCGACCGCGTGATCCAGGCGTACGAGGCCAAGCAGTACTTCCGCGGCGGCCGCTACATCGTGGTCGGCTCGGGCATCGCGTCGGTGAACGAGTGGGCCAACTGCATCGACGCGGGCGCGCAGTGCATCGCCCTTCGCCGCAACCCGCACCCCGAGGAGCAGGACCTGAACGTGCCGCGCTGCCTGTTCGACGGCAGCGGCATCGACGCGTTCCAGGGCCTCTCGTTCGACCAGCGCCTCGATTTCCTCGCCCAGTCGCTCAAGGGCACCTCGCCCACGCGCCGCGGCTGGGGGGAGAAGATCAAGCAGGGCAAGGCGCAGGGGCTCTTCGAGGAGGCGATCGGCAACCTCACCGACATCAGGCCCGGCCCGGCCGGCCTCACGGTCGACTTCCAGCCCTACGACTCGCAGGAGTCGCTCACCTTCGACGTCACCGGCATCGTCTGCGGCACCGGCTTCGTGAAGTCGGCGCTGTCGATCCCGCTGCTCCGCCGCCTCGCGCAGACCTACAACGTGCCCGTCGAGCGCGAGCGCATCAAGATCAAGACCAACTGCGGCGTCCCGCCGCTCGATCGCGAGGACTCGCGGCTGTGCATGATGGGCATCACCGCGAACACGGTCGTCCCCAACGGCGACACGATCGCGGGCCTGAAGTACATCGCGCGACGCTTTGTCGGGGACGTGGTGAGGGCCGAGGGCCTGAACGTCCGGCCGTTCGGCTCGCGCATGTCGATGCAGTTGGGGCTGGCCCGCGAGACGGTCGCGGCGCTTCGCCAGGTTCAGAAGACCGAGCAGCTCGCCTAGAGCGGGAAAGGAGCGAAAGGCATGTGTCCCACACCCATCGGCCGCGTCCACACCCGCGTCACGTCGATCCTGCTCGGCCCCGCGGTCATCGGCCTCATCTTCACGCTGGCCTCCGGCCACCTCGACTGGATCGTGATCATCGGCGTCTTCCTGCTCATGGGGGTCTTCCTCGACACCGCGATCTACCCGGTCGTGCTCAAGTACCAGCCGCCGTGGATGACCTTCGTCCTGGCCCTGGCGGAGTACGGGCTGCTGCTCGCCATCACGCAGTACCTGGGCGGCTTTCCGAACGTGTCCGTGGTCGAGGCGACGATCTTCTACTGGATCTCGTGGATCGCGGCGATCTCGATCAAAATCGCGATCCTGCCGATCATGTCGCTCACGTATCTCGAGTCGGCCGGCGAGTTCCGCCAGACGGCGTGGTCGATTCCCCCGCAGCAGGTGGCGCTTCCGGTGCTCGCCTCCGCGGGCGAGGCGCGCAAGGGCCCGGGTGACCTGGTCCGTGCCGCGTCCGGCGTCCACGCGAAGCCGCTCGAGAGCCTGCCCGCTCCCTCGGGCGTGCATCAGGCCCCGACGCCCGTCTCGAGCTGAGCGGCGCTTTCGGCGTCTTGTCCGCACCCGATCAACCCAAGGAGGGCGACACGATCGGCCCGTTCCGTGTGGAGCGGATGCTCGGCGAGGGCGGAATGGGCCGGGTCTACTACGCGACCGGCCCCGACGGCGGCGCGGTGGCGCTGAAGCTGGTCAAGGCGGATCTCGCCACCGACGACGTGTTCCGCAAGCGCTTCGTCCGCGAGGCCGACATCGCCCAGCGCGTCGACCACCCGAACGTCGTGCCCATCGTCGAACGGGGCGAGCACGAGGGCATCCCGTTTCTCGCCCAGCGCTACATCGGCGGAGGGTCGCTCGACGATCGCATCCAGCGCGAGAAGGAGCTTCCGCTCGTGGACGCGATCCGGATGTGTGTCGAGGTCGCGGGCGGCCTCGACGCGCTCCACGAGGGCGGCCTCGTCCACCGCGACGTCAAGCCGGGCAACATCCTCCTCGCCGAGGACGGCACGGCGTTCATCACCGACTTCGGACTCGCGAAGGACCACGACCGGGACGCCAGCGCGCTGACGAAGCCCGGTCAGGCGCTCGGGTCGATGGACTACATGGCCCCCGAGCAGATCCGGGGCGGCGAGGTGAACGCCATGACCGACGTCTACGCGCTCGGCTGCGTCATGTACGAGTGCATGACGGGCGCGCCCCCGTTCGCCGATCGCCAGGGGATGCGCATCCTCTGGGCACACCTGCAGGACGACCCGCCGGACCTCCGCGAGAAGCGCAGCGACGTGCCGGAGGATGTGGCGTGGGCGATGAGCCGCGCGCTCGAGAAGGAACCTGAGAACCGACCCCCGACCGCCACGGCGTACGCGCGGATGGTCCAGATAGCGGCGGGGATGACACCGAGCCCGGGAGGGTGAGCAAGTGAGCGACCTGATCTTCGTCGAGCAGAGGCCCAACGAGGGCACCGAGCACCCGGCCGACGCCGGCCGGACGATCGGGAGGGAGGGCTGCGACGTCAACATCAGCGATCCCGAGGTCTCGCGCCGTCACGCCTCGATCCGCCGCCTCGACGACGACGCGGTGGCGATCGAGGACCTGGGCTCCACCAACGGCACATTCGTCAACGGCGAGCGGATCGAGGGGGTCCGGAACCTCTCCGATGGCGACGAGGTCCGCTTCGGCGGCACCGTCTGGCGGCTCCAGGCCGCGCGCCCGGCCACCGCTGCGGCACCGTCGGCGCCCCCGCAGGTGACCGCCGTGGGGCAGGTGCAGCCGGACCCACCGACCGCGCCTCAGCCCCCGGCCGCCGCGCCTCAGCCCGCGGCCGCCGCGCCTCAGCCCCCGGCGCCGTCACCGCCGCCCGCGCCCACGCCTCCGGTTCCCTTCGGGGGTCCCGACCAGCGCGGCGACGTGCCGCGCCCGGACTTCGCCCCGTCCGCGATCCGCCGGGTGGTGCCGCCGCCGGGCGACCAGACGGTCTTCAACCCGGCCGGCTCGCGCATCAAGGGCTCGGCCGCGACCCGGCTCGAGGCCACGCTGTTCGCCACCGCCGTCACGGTTCTGACCGCAGCCGGCGTCGTCCTCTACTACATCGTCGCGCCGTTCGAGTAGCCCGGCTGTCCGGGCCGCACGCGGCGGCCCGGACGCCCGGAGGGCTAGAGCAGGCCGGGAAGCACGAGCGCCGCGTCGTCCTTCGCGATTCCGAAGACGACCACGACGGCGATTCCGGCGAGCCCGAGCAGGATGAAGACGGCGCGGTTCGTCTGCGCCTTCGCCCGGGTGTCGATGAGACGGGCGACCGCCTCGTAGTCCGACTGCGCCTCGACGTCGCCGACGACCTCTTGCGGCACGAACGCGGGCTCCGACTCCTCGACCGCGAACTGCGGCACGTTGGATGCCGCCGCGACCGGCGGGGCGAGCTCCTGCGGCGTAGCCGGCTGCAGCACGTCCTGGCCGACGGCCGTGATCTGTGGGACCGGCTGGACGGCCGAGGGGCGCGCCGCCACCTGGGCCTGGTCGCGCAGCTCGACCACCGTGAGGCCGATTCGCACGCGGTCACCCGGCGCGAGCGCCCGCGGGCTCTGGACAGGCTGGTCGTTGACGTAGGTGCCGTTCGTCGAGCCGAGATCCTCCACGACGGCCTGCCCGTTCTGCAGGGAGATGCGGGCGTGACGGCGGGACGCCTGCGTGTCGTCGGCGAGCGAGAGCTGCATCGACGGGTCACGTCCGATGTCGAGCGCGCCGGAGAGCGGGAGCTGCCTGCCCGCGTCGTTGCCCTCCACGATCTCAAGGATCAGGTCCGCCACGTTGTCTTACCCCCTCTTGAAGTTGGTCCAGCGCCCGTGCGGGCGCGGTGCCCATGTCTCATCAGCTGCCACCGCGACGGAAGATGCGGCGGAGAATGCCTGGCTTGTCGCCGCCCTGGGGCGGCGACAAGCCAGGCATTCTCCGCCGCATCTTCCGTCGCGGTGGCAGCTGATGAG
>DATMJO010000029.1:0-10792 GCA_035553855.1 Thermoleophilaceae bacterium
ACATCGACCTCGCGCCCGAGCACGCGATCGCCTCGGTGAACCGCCGCTGCGCGCTCGCGCCAGAGCTCGCGGGCCGTCGCGAGCTGCTGCCGGGCGCCGTCGCGCTCGCCCGTCGCGTACACCTCCGATGCCGCGGTGAGCCGCCCGCGGATGCGCTCGACGTGGGTGAGAGCGTCCACGACGGCCGGCCCGTGGACCTCCGCCGGGGGGCCGTCCGGCGGGGCTTCGCCCGAGCCGCCACAGCCCGCCAGGCCCGCCAGCGCGGCGAGGACGAGCGCCGGCCGCGCTCTCATCCGCGCAGCGCGCGGGGGATCACCGCGGCATCGGAGGTGTACGCGACGGGCGAGCGCGACGGCGCCCGGCAGCAGCTCGCGACGGCCCGCGAGCTCTGGCGCGAGCGCGCAGCGGCGGTTCACCGAGGCGATCGCGTGCTCGGGCGCGAGGTCGATGTTGCGTTCGAGCGGGTCGACGAGCAGATGCGCGCCGCGGCCACCTTCGACGCCGTTCGTGACCGCCTGGCGCCCCTCAACGGACAGCTCCTCGACGGGGTGCGCGAGGAGGTGGCGCCCAAGTCCGCCCGGCTCGACCCGGCGGTGCAGGCGGGCGTGCTCGCGAAGGTCCTCGACCTTCTCGACACCGAGTACGGCCGCGGCGGGATCGCCGAGCTCCGGCATGCCTACGGCCTGGTGGTGCGCTCCCAGGCCGTCGCCAGGGAGTTCGCGGGGGACCTCGGGCCGCGGCGGGCCGACGTGGTCGACGCCCTGCGGAGCCTCCGCTCTCGGGCATTCCCCCAGGGAGCGGCGCTGCCCGCGTCCCCAGTGCCCTCCTCCGAGGTCGCCGAGCGCGTCGCGGGCGTCAGGGAGGCGCTCAGAGACCGCTTCGAGATTCCCGGCGACTGAGCCGAGATCACCCGGGGGCTGCTCGCGGAGCTCAGGGACTCACGTCGTGCCCTGACCTCTCGCCCGGAGGCCGTTGCCGCAGGGCCGCGGCGGCGCTAGCTTGGAGACGCCGCCCGGCGGCGCCCATGGCCATCCCCCTCGGCACCCAGCTCGGCAACTACCGCCTCGAGTCCGTGCTCGGGCGCGGCGGCATGGGCGTGGTGTACCGGGCGCGCGATTTGCGCCTCAAGCGTGACGTCGCGCTCAAGCTGATCCAGCCCCACCTGGCGGCCGACCAGGAGTTCCGCGCCCGTTTCGCGCGCGAGTCGGAGTCCGCCGCCGCGATCGAGCACCCCCACGTCGTCCCGGTGTACGAGGCCGGCGATCACGAGGACGGGCTCTTCATCGTGATGCGGCTCGTCCCCGGCACGGACCTGCGCGCCCTGCTCGACAACCAGGGCAGGCTCGATCCGCACCGTGCCGCCACGATCGTCGGGCAGGTCGCCTCGGCGCTCGACGCGGCGCACGCGCGCGGGCTCGTGCATCGCGACGTGAAGCCCGCCAACATCCTGGTCGCCCAGACCGAGGCCGGCGATCACGCGTTCCTGACCGACTTCGGGCTCACCCGCTCGGTCGACCCCGACGATCGCATGACCGCGACGGGCGGCTTCGTCGGGACGACAGATTTCGCCCCGCCCGAGCAGCTCGAGGGCGGCCGGGTCGACGCCCGCTCGGACGTGTACTCGCTCGGCTGCGTCCTGTTCGACGCGCTGGCGGGAGAGCCCCCGTTCAGGCGGGCCTCCCCGCTCGCCACCGCCTATGCCCACCTCAAGGAGCCCCCGCCCGCGCTGCCCGAGGGCGTCCCGGGATCGCCTGAGCTGACTCCGATCGTCAAGCGGGCCCTTGCGAAGGACCCGGACGAGCGCTTCCCGTCGGCGGGCGACCTGGCGCGTGCCGTGGACGCGGCCGTGGCGGGCCTCCCGGTCATGGAGGCCGAGCGGACGGTGGCACGCGGCCTCGCGGCTTCGGCGTCCGCGCCGTCCGCCGCCACAGCGGCGGCCGAGCCCGCCGTGAACGGGCGCGGTCCCTGGCGCCGCCGGGCGTTCGCGCTCGGCGCGATGCTCGCCGCGATCGCCGCCGCCTGGACGGGAGCGACCGTGCTTCCCTTCGCCGACGTCGACGAGGGCAAGGGCGACGGCGACGAGCCGGCCGCGACCGCCTACCAGGCGGCGATCGGGGGGGTCTGCGCGGACGTGAACGCCCGGCGCAGGCAGGTGGCCCGGGACGACGCGCGCTACGGGCGGCGGCTGGCCCGCGCCCGGGCGCTCCAGGGGCGCGTCGATCTGCTCCGCGCCCAGGTGAACCGCCGTCTCGCGGCCGAGCGCTTCCTCCTGTCTGCCTTCAGGGCTGTCGAGCCGCCGACCGCGGCGACCCGCGCAACGCAGGCCATGGCGGTCGAGGCCTGGGAGCGCAACCGCAAGCGCCTTCTCCTGCACCGCGACGCTCTCAACCGCGCGACCGGCCCCGAGGACCTGCTCGCCGCGGTCAGGCGCAACAACGCCCGCGGGACCTCGTTCGACCTCGACCGCGACGCGGTCGACACCGCCCTCCGCGCGCTGGGCGGGTCCCGCTGCCGGCTGGAGTTCATCGATCCCGCCTTCCCGGTCCATCTTCCCTCCGGATCCGAGGAGGCCGGCCCGCCCGCGGCCTCTCCCGCGCCCCGCGCGCCCGCGAACGGCCGCTCCGTGCCCGTCGCGCCCCCGGCCGAGCCGGTCGCGCCGCCCGCCGCGCCGGCGCCGTCGCCGGTGGCGCCGCCCGTCGGAGGCGGCGGTGGCGGAGCAGAAGAGGGCGAGGAGCCGCCGCCGGACGGCTCCCCTTAGCTAGAGCAGGTTCTCGAGGCCGACGACCGGTGAGCTCTCGAGGGTGCCCACCCTGCGCACGGCCAGCAGCACGCCCGGCATGAACGACTCCCGGCCCATCGAGTCGTGGCGGAGCGTGAGCGTCTGCTCGAGGCCGCCGAAGACGACCTCCTGGTGCGCGACGAGCCCGGGCAGGCGGATCGAGTGGATCGGCTGGTGGACGTTGCCCCCGGCCGACTCGATCAACTCGGCGGTGCGGAGCGCGGTGCCCGACGGCGCGTCGAGCTTGTGGTCGTGGTGCAGCTCGACGATCTCGCAGTCGGGCATGTGCCGGGCGATCAGCTTCGAGGCCTCCATCAGGAGCACCGCGCCGATCGCGAAGTTCGGGGCCACGAAGAGGTTCGCGCTGCCCACGCCGGCGAGCTCCGAGTAGTCGGCGCCGGTCGTGCCGGTCACGCAATGGACGCCCGCCTCGAGGCAGGCCCGCGCGTTGGCGAGGGCGGCGTCCGGCGTGCTGAACTCGACGACCACGTCGGCGTCGCCGAGGACGTCCTGGAGCGCGGTGCCGAGCTTGGGATCGGCCCGCCCGACGAGCGCCATGTCGTCGGCGCCCTCGACCGCCCCGCAGACCGTCTGGCCCATTCGACCGGCGGCTCCGGAGACGGCGACGTTGATCATGCGACCTGGGCGAGCCCCGGATTGAGCGGCTCGAGCGAGGAGCGGAAGGCGCTCTCGTCCGCGCCCACCGCCGCGGCCGACATCCGGCCGGGGGCGAAGACGTCCCGCGCCAGTTCGGTCACCTCGGCAGCCTCCACCGCATCGATGCGGGCGATGATCTCGTCAAGCGACAAGAGCGGCACGTCCATCAGCGTGGAGGCGCCCAGCCGGTTCATGCGGGCGTTCGTGGACTCCATGCCGAGCACCGTGCGGCCCTTCAGGTTCTCCTTCGCGCGGGTGAGCTCCTCGGCGGAGACCGGTTCCTCCTGCAGGCGGTGCAGCTCGGCGGCGATCACCTCGAGCGCCTCCGGCACGCGGTCCGGGCGGGTCCCCACGTAGACGGAGACCTGGCCGGCGTCCACGAACTGGCTCGCGTAGGAGTAGACGGCGTAGGCGAGGCCACGCTTCTCGCGGACCTCCTGGAACAGGCGCGAGCTGCTGGAACCGCCGAGGATCGCGTCGAGCACGCGCAGCGCGAAGCGGCGCTCGTCCGCGCGGGCGATGCCGCGGCCGCCGACGGCGACGTGGCACTGCTCGGTCTCCTTGCGGTGGAAGCAGACGCGCGGCTCGTTCGCCGACGGGGCGGCCTCGAAGCCCTGCGGGTCCCCGCGCTCGGGCGCGAAGGCGCCCTCCACGAGCGCGACGAGGCGGTCGTGGTCGATGTTCCCCGCCGCGGCGACGACGAGATTGCGCCCGACGTAGTGGCGGCCGTGGTAGGCAGCGATCTCGGGGACCGGCACGTTCCCGACCACCTCTGCGGTGCCGATGATCGGGCGCCCGAGCGGGTGCTCGTCGCCGAACACCGCGCGGGCGAGCACGTCGTGGACCTTGTCCGAGGGCTCGTCCTCGTACATCGCGATCTCCTCGATCACCACCTGGCGCTCGGAGTCGATGTCGGGGAAGGTCGGGCGGAGCACCATGTCGCTCATCACGTCGAAGGCGCGGTCCAGGTGCTGGTCGAGGAAGCGCGAGTAGACCGAGGTGGTCTCCTTGCCCGTGCCCGCGTTCACCTCCGCCCCCATCCCGTCGAAGATCTGGTCGATCTCCGTCGAGGAGAAGCGGTCGGTGCCCTTGAACAGCAGGTGCTCGAGGAAGTGGGAGATGCCCGCCTGCTCCGGCGTCTCGGCCCGGGACCCGGTGCGGATCCAGAACCCGAGCGCGACGGACCGCACCGAGGGCAGAGCCTCGGTGACGACCCGCACGCCCGAGTCGAGCTCGGTCAGCCTGTGGCCCGCGGGCTCTCCCATCCCTTCGCTACCGGCGGTCGCCGTTCCCGCCGTCGCGGCGCGGGCCGCGGCGCTCGCGATCGCGGCGCGGGCGGTCGGAGCCGCCGCCCTCGCGGCGCGGGCCCTTGTCGCCCGTGCCCACGGAGGCGAGCTCGTCGGCGGTCTTGCCCTGGACGTCCGGGTCCTCGGCGAGGCGGAGGCCGATGCGGCCGCGCTCGCGGTCGACCTCGACCACGCGCACGGCGATCTCCTGGCCGCGCTCGAGGACCTCCTCCACGGTGTCGACGCGGCGCCCGGGGGCGACGTTCGAGATGTGGAGCAGGCCGTCGGTGCCCTTGGCGAGCTCGACGAAGGCGCCGAAGGTGGTCGTCTTCACGACCTTGCCGGTGAACTCGTCGCCGACCTCGACCTCCTTGGTCATCTGCCCGATGCGCTCCTTGAGCGCGTCGGCCTTCTCGCCGGTCTGGGCGTAGATGCGGATAGTGCCGTCGTCCTGGATGTCGATCTCGGCCTCGAACTCCTCCTGGAGCGCGCGGATGGTCTCGCCACCCTTGCCGATGACCGCGCCGATCTTCTCCACGGGGACGGTGGTCTGCGTGATGCGCGGCGCGTACTGCGAGAGCTCCGCGCTCGGCTCGGTGATGACCTCGGCCATCTTGCCGAGGATGTGCTCACGGCCACGGCGGGCCTGCTCGAGCGCGTCGCGCAGGATCTCGAACGTGACGCCCGAGATCTTGATGTCCATCTGCAGCGCCGTGATGCCGTCGGCGGTGCCGGCCACCTTGAAGTCCATGTCTCCCAGGTGGTCCTCGACGCCCGCGATGTCGGAGAGCACGACGTAGTCGTCGCCCTCCTTGATCAGGCCCATCGCGATGCCGGCGACGGGGGCCTTGATCGGCACGCCCGCCTGCATGAGCGAGAGGCTCGAGCCGCAGACCGACGCCATCGACGACGAGCCGTTCGACTCGAGGATGTCGGAGACGACGCGGACGGTGTAGGGGAACTCCTCGACGGTCGGGACGACCGGTACGAGCGCCCGCTCGGCGAGCGCGCCGTGACCGATGTCACGCCGCTTCGGGCCCCGCATGAAGCCCGCCTCCCCGACCGAGAAGGGCGGGAAGTTGTAGTGGTGCCAGTAGGTCTTCTCACTCTGGAGGCCGAGCGTGTCGAGCCGCATGGACTCGCGCGTCGTCCCGAGCGCCACGACCGACAGCGCCTGGGTCTGGCCGCGCGTGAACAGCGCGGAGCCGTGCGTGCGCGGCGTGACGCCCACCTCGATCGAGATCTGGCGGATCTCGTCGGCGGAACGCCCGTCGGGCCGCTTCTTGTCGACCGCGATGCGCTGGCGGATGACCGCCTTCTCGATCGAGTCGAACGCGAGCTGGACGGCGGCGCTGCGCGCCTTTGCCTCGTCCGGGTCGGCGTCCGCCGCCGGCGCGAAGGCCTCGATGACGTCCTGCTCGACCTTCTTGGTCGCGTCCTGGCGCTCGAGCTTGTCCTCCACCTGGGTGGCGGCGTCGAGGGCGGCGCCGAAGCGCTCCTTGATCTCGGCGACGAGCGACTCGTCGGCCTTGGGAACCTCGACCTCGATCTTCTCCTTGCCGCACTTCGACTGCAGCTCGCGCTGCGCCTGGCAGAGCTTCTTGATCTCGGAGTGGGCGATGTCGAGGGCATCGAGGATCTCTGCCTCGGTGACCTCGTTGGCGCCGGCCTCCACCATCAGGAGCGCCTCCTCGGTGCCCGCCACGACGAGGTCGAGCGCGCTGTTGTCGCCCTCCTCCTCGGGGGGGTTCACGACGAAGCCGCGGTCCTCGTCCATGCCGATGCGGACTGCGCCGACCGGCGTGGGGAACGGGATCTCGGAGATCATCAGGGCCGCGGACGTGCCGTTCATGGCCAGGATGTCGTAGGGGTGGACGTGGTCCACCGAGAGCGGGATCGAGATGAGCTGCGTCTCGCGGCGCCAGCCCTTCGGGAACAGCGGCCGCAGCGGGCGGTCGATCGCGCGGGCGATCAGCGTCGCCTTCTCGCCCGAGCGGCCCTCGCGCTTGAAGAAGCTGCCGGGGATCTTGCCTGCGGCGTACATGCGCTCCTCGACGTCGACCGTCAGAGGGAGGAAGTCGATATCGCGGACATTCCCGGCCGTCGCGGTGGACAGGACCATCGTGTCGCCGCATGAGATGACAACCGCACCGCCCGCCTGCTTGGCGAGCTTGCCGGTCTCGAGCGTGATCTGCTCTCCGCCGATCTCTACTGAGACCCGGTGCACATCGGTATTCATTTGTTTCCTTTCGACCGCCTCCGGTTGGCGGCGCTTCTGGTTCTGATCTCTCTGTATGGAGTCCGCGCGGATGCTAGCAGTGGCCCGTCCGGCCGGACCGAGGCGGCGCAGAGCGTTTTCGGGTCAGGGGTGACCCCCTGCGCGACGTTGAACGCCTGCCCTGGTCCCCTGCTGGCGCTTCACGAACGCTGGACGTGGTCGTCAGGCGGAGGCGAACGGAACGTATGAGCGCTCGCCAGCCGCGATCTCCGCGTTCAGAGCCGTCAGGCGGCGGCAGACCTCATCGAGGTCGGCGACGACGGACGCCGGCCATCCGTACGCGTGAGCCACGGCGATGTCGAGGCTTGCGTGCAGGTCGCGCAGATCGGCGTAGGCGCCCTCGTCCACGGCGTTGTACAGGTCGGTGAGCCCGATATCCCGATCGCGGCAGACCTCGGAGCGGCGGGCGACGATCGCCCGCGCGAGGCCGGCAATCTCGTCACGCGCCGCCTGCGTCGCATCCGGCCAGGGGAAGGTCTCGAAGGCCGTTGTGGGTGTGTAGCGAGGGCGGTCTTCGAGCGTGGACGATCGACGCCGCGCCCATTCGCAGTGAACCGAGGAGAGCAGAATCCCCATCGAGTAGTCGTCGTCGAAGGCGAAGACGATCGTCAAGTCGCTCGGGCAGGTCGCCGCGTCGACCCAGACGTAGAGGAATCGTTTCCCGATCCTGTTGCCACAGATGAACCGCGTCAGCGGCTCAACGGCGGCCCGCATCGCGCCGCGCGACCGACCGAACTGCCACCAGCGCTCCCGGAACCCAGGGTCGCGATTGCGGTCGCGCTCGGGCTTGACGCGCTGGCGTACGAGGTCGAGCGCCGCTGGGTAGCGCATCGCGTCCTCCAGCGAGCGACGGTCGAAATCCACGATCCACCGCCGCGGCCCCTGGGCCGGGTCCTCGGCGATGTCATCGCCGATGAGATAGGGGCGCACCACGTCGGCGTACGGCGCATCGTCCCGCGCGAGCAGCCCCTCGGCCTCCTCGGCCGTGAGGTAGAAGTCACCGGCCGGGATCGGCCCCTGGAACGAGCGCCCGCGGTTGGCCGCGAGGCGCACCGGTTCGAGCGAGCCCGCCTCACGCAGGCTCGGCGAGATGCCTGAGACCTCCTCGCCGTCGAGCAGGAAGCGCCCAGGCGGCGACTCCGGCTGCTTCACCCAGTTCACGATGCTCACGTTGACCACCGCCTGCCCCGGCCACGGCTGCTTCGACACGGCGTCGGTGATCACCCCGCCGTTGTCGGCGATGTAGTCGAGACTCACGCCGCGCGCGCGGTTCTGGCTCACCGAATTCGTGCCCACGAGCCCCGCCCGGTCCCCATCGGCGAGCCGGTCGTGGGCGAGCCGGAACCAGTACACGCAGTAGTCCTTGATCCCCACGCGGAACTCCCGGCTCAACCACTCGACGTACTCGTCACCCAGCTCGCGCCGCAGGTTCTGCGATCCGTGGAACGGTGGGTTACCGATGATCACGTCGGCCCGTGGCCACTCGAGTCGAAGCGCATCTCCTGCGCGAAGCCCCGACAGATCCTCGAGCGGCAACGTTCGCTCGGCGAGGCCGAGCTCGTCCACGGCCAGCTTGTGGCCCATCCACAGCGTCACCCGCGCGAGCGCCACGGCGAACGAGTTGAGCTCGATGCCGCATATGTTCTGCAGCGGGTAGAAGTCGATCGTCCCCTGCTCCTGCATCCCGGCGTCGCGCCTGAGGTCGGCCTCCCGCCGGCGGAGCCGGTCCTCGATGCGGCGCAACTCCCTGTAGGCGACGTACAGGAAGTTCCCCGAGCCGCAGGCGGGGTCGAGCACGACGTAGCGCATCAGATCCTCGCGGGCCGCGGCCGCGTCGGCCGGAGTCGTGAGGGCGTCGATCCGCTCGGACCAGGGACGGACGATCGAGGGCTGGACGACCTTCTGGATGTCGGCCTCGTGCGTGTAGTGGGCGCCGAGTTGCCACTGCTGTTCGTGCCCGAGCGCTCCTTCGAGCAGTGAGCCGAAGATCTGGGGCTGCACCTCCCGCCAGTTGAAGCCGCAAGCCAGTCGAAGCAGGTCGATCTCCTCGGGCTCGAGATGGACGTGGGCAGGCCGCTCGAACAGGCCCCCGTTCGCGTAAGGGACGCCGGCGTAGAGGCCGTGGGAGCGGTCTGCGGTCGCGTCGTCGAGACGCTCGAACATCAATCCGAGGTCGTCCGCGCTCGAGCGCCGCTTATCGGAGCGCAGCCCATCGATGAGCCGGGTGAAGCGATGCTCCGGGATCTGGCCGAGGTCCTCGGCGAACATGCACCAGATCGCCTGGAGGACAAAGTCGCGGAGGACATCGCGGTCAGCCGCCCGCCGCTCGCTTAGCCGGTGGAACAGCTCGGTGACCGACGCGACCGCGTCGCGGGTGACGGCGGTCTGGCCACCCAGGAACACCGGCTCGCTTCCCGCGAGGAACAGCAGCACCTCGTACTGCTCGGGTAGATCGATCAGATCGAGCTCGACCCGCGGCCCGTCTGGGAAGCGCCCGGGCTCCCAGATCTCCAGCCGCCGGAACGCGCAGAGCACCACGTACGGCGGCGCGGCGCGGCCCGACGCCGCGTCGGCCGAGCGCCGCCAATAGTCGAGCACCTGCGCCCGGTGGCGATTCAAGCGACGCGCTTCTGAAGGCGCCTTCATCTCGATGATGCAGACGTCCGGCCAGAACAGGTCCATGAAGCCGCCAGCTGTCGGGTCCTCCAGCGCGGCGACGTCGAAGCGCTCCCGGCCGTAGCAGGCGAAGAGCTCGTTCAGGAAGGTCTGGGCCTCACCACGCTCGGTCCCCTCATAGACGCTCCAGCGTGCGGCAAATGCGGCGAGGCGAGCGCGGATCTCCTCGCCGGTCAGAGCCACGTCCGGTGAACGCTCAGACGGCGAGCCGGTCCTGCTCCGGCGAGCCATCCTCGCTCACCGCAAAGTAGGTGCGCTGGGTGAGGACCTTGCCGAGCTCGCCCAGCTTCTCCTCCGCGTCCCTGAGCGCGGCGCTGAGATGCCCCTCGGCCCCGTCCTTCTCCAGCGCGGTGGCCGCGCGCGCCGTGCGTTCGCGGGCGTCGGAGATGTGGAGCAGCGCTCGCTCGATCTCGTTGAAGTGGCTCTCGTTCATGGCGATGATCTCCCGATCGAAGTTAGCGGTCACGGCGGACGCCCTTCCGCCCGACGAACCGCGGATCACCGACTGAAGCCGCAACGTGCGAGCTTCTCGCCCCCCTTGAACGACGGTCGGCTCCGACCCGCCCAACAAAGGTGCCAGGGACCTTTTTTCACCCCAGGCGCGAGAGCAGGGCCTCGTCCGGCACGCCCGCGTGCATCGTGCCGTCCACGAACAGGGCCGGCGTCGTCACCACTCCCGCCCGGATGCCCGCCCGGAAGTCGCGCTCCACGCGCTCGGCGACGACGCCGGAGCGGCGGTCCCGCTCGAAGCGCTCCAGGTCCAGCCCGAGGCGGCGGCAGCGCTCCCACAGGTGCGGGTCGTCGAGGCGGCCCTGGTCGGCGTAGAGCGAGTCGTGCATCTCCCAGAAGGCGCCCTGAAGGGCCGCGGCTTCCGCCGCGTGCGCCAGCACACGCGCCCGAGGGTGCTTCGACACGACGGGGAAGTGCCGGAAGACGCGCCGTACGTCAAGCCCGGCCAGGAGGCGGTCGGTCTTGGCGCAGAACGGGCACTCGTAGTCGCCGTACTCGACGACGAGGATCCCCTCGCCCCTGGCGTGGTCGGCCGGCCCCGGCTCCGGCGGCGGGGCGCTCGAGAGATCAGGCGGCGGCAGCGTCGAGCGCGTCGAAGATCAGGTT
>DATMJO010000030.1:0-10137 GCA_035553855.1 Thermoleophilaceae bacterium
GGCCGCCGCTCCGCGGAGAGCGCGGCGAGGGCGCCGTGGAGCGCGCTGCCGGCAAGCTCGAGCGCAAGGGGCTCGACGCCGTCGTGGTGAACGACATCTCGCGCCGCGACATCGGTTTCGACACCGACGACAACGAGGTCACGATCGTCACGCGCGAGGCGCGGGAGGCGGTCGCGCGCGCCCCGAAGGCCGAGATCGCGCAGGCCATCGTCGACGCGATCGAGCGCCTGCGCGCGAGCCGGGAGGAACCGGCGCGGCCGCTACCCTCGGAAGGGTGACCGAGGGGCCCGAGCGAAGCGTCCAGGAGGGCCGCGGAGAGCAGGCATACGACCTCTTCATCCGGGGCAGCGCGCTGCTCGAAGCCGGCGATTTCGCGGCCGCCGCGATCCCGCTGGAGCGCGCCCGCAGGCTCGAGCCGGACAAGAGCTCGATCCGCGAGGCGCTAGGCCGGGCCTACTTCCGCAGCGGCCGCTACCGCGCGGCCGCCGAGGAGTTCGCCGAGGTGGTGGAGCGCCACCCCGTGAACGACTTCGCGCACTTCTGCCTCGGGCGCTCGCTCGAGAAGAGCGGCCGGGCCGCGCAGGCCCGCAGGCATCTCGCACTCGCGGCGTGCATGCGCCCGGACCGCGCCGACTACCGCGCATACCGAGACCGGCTCAGCGCGGCGTGAGCCAGCCCGTCCCGGCTTCGCCGCCGGGGTCGCGCCCGGCTGCATAGCCGCGCGCGACGAGCGCCGCCTCGGTCACGAGCCCCAGCAGCCGGTCGACCATGCGCTCGTCCACGGCCGACACGGGAAGGTCGCCGTGCACCCAGATGTCGCCCGACTGCGTGCAGGCGAAGCGCACGAGCCGGGTCGAGCGGTTCACCCAGAGGAAGCCCCACGGGTCGAGGCCATCGTCGTGCGCGAGCGCGAACGCCTGGACGCGCAGCAGCCCGTCGGCGACCCGCAGCCCCACCTCGAGAGGCCAGCCGCCCGCGGCATCCGCGCCGATCGTGAGCCCCCACTCGCCGTGGGCGAGCCTCCGGCCGGGCTCGGGGAGCCCCGCGATGTATGCGTCCACGACGTCGACGGCTGCCATGCGGCGGCGGACTCTACGCTTGCCGCTCGTGCGCGCAGTGGTGCAGAGGGTCTCCCGGGCGGTGGTCAGCAGCGGGAGCGAGGAGGTGGCCCGCATCGGCCCGGGCCTCGTCGTGCTGCTCGGCGTGGCCCGCGGCGACGGGCCCGCCGAGGCCGACCGCATGGCGCGCAAGCTGCTCGCCCTGCGGGTGTTCGAGGACGACGCGGGCCGGATGAACCTGTCGGTCGCCGAAGCCGGCGGCGGAATCCTCTGCGTTCCCAACTTCACGCTGTGCGGCGATGCCTCCCGCGGCAACCGGCCGAGCTTCGCGGCCTCGGCGCCGCCGGCCGAGGCGGAGCCCCTGTTCGAGCGGGTCCGCGACGCGCTCGGCGGGGCGGGCGGGCGCTTCGGGGCGCGCATGTCCGTCGACCTCGCGAACGACGGCCCGGTGACCCTCGTCGTCGAGGTCTGAGCGGCCCCGGCCGGAGGCGGCTCCCCGGCTATACTCGCGGCCGTAAGGAATCTTCATCTGCGGCCGAGGCCGCACCTGAAGGTGGGCGTCGCGGCCCACCTTTTTTCGTTTCAGGAGCCAATGACAGACGACATCCAGCGCACCATCGAGGAACGTCTCCGGCAGACAGAGCCGGAGGTCGAGGTGCTGCTGGCGGAGAAGGTCGCGGCCGAGCGCGTCCGCCTCGTGGTGGACCACCCCGGCGGCGTCAACCTCGAGCTGTGCGAGCGCGTCACGAGGCAGCTTCGCGACCTGCTCGACGATTTCGGGCTCGAGGTGTCCTCACCGGGACCCGAGCGCCCACTCACGAAGCCGGACCACTTCCGCCGTTACGTCGGGCGCAAGGCGCGGGTGAAGACCGTCGCGCCGCGTGACGGCCGGCGCACCTTCACCGGCGAGCTCGTCGGCGCCTCAGACGAGGAGGTCACCGTCGCGGCCGAGGGCGGCGTCGTCGCCATTCCGTACGCGGACATCAACCGAAGCAACCTGCTGGAGGGCTGAGCCATGTCGAAGGAGATCGTGGACGCAATGGTGGTCCTCGAGCGCGAGAAGGGCATCTCCGCCGACCGCCTCGTGGCGGCCCTGGAGGACGCGCTGCTGTCCGCATACAAGAAGACTCCCGGCGCCGCCAAGTACGCCCGCGTCGAGATCGACCACGACTCCGGTGAGTTCCGGGTCTACGAGCTGCTGATCCCGCCGGATCTCGAGGAGAAGCTGCTCGCCGACGTGGAGGTCGAGGAGCCCACGGTCGATCCCGAGACGGGGGAGCTGCGCGAGCCCGAGGAGCCCGAGCTCGACCCCGAGAAGCTTGCGGAGTACCGCGACCAGATCGAGGAGCGCGACGTCACGCCTCACGACTTCGGGCGCATCGCCGCCCAGACCGCCAAGCAGGTGATCCTCCAGCGGATCCGCGAGGCCGAGCGCGACATGATGTTCGACGAGTACCAGGACCGCGTGGGCGAGCTGATCACCGGCATCGTCCAGCAGACCGACTCGCGCTACACGCTCGTGCAGCTGCGCGAGCGCGTCGAGGCGCTCCTGCCCAAGTCCGAGCAGGTGCCGCAGGAGCGCTATGACCACGGCCAGCGCATCAAGGCGATCATCACCGACGTCTCGAATCAGGCCAAGGGCCCGAGCATCATCGTGTCGCGGCGCTCGCCCGAGCTGATCCGCGCGCTGTTCGAGCTGGAGGTCCCGGAGATCGCCGACGGCCTCGTCGAGATCACGAACGTCGCACGCGAGCCCGGCTACCGCTCGAAGATCGCGGTGGTGTCCCACGCGAACGGCGTGGACCCCGTCGGCGCCTGCGTCGGGCCCCGCGGCTCGCGCGTCCGCATGGTCGTCTCCGAGCTGCGCGGCGAGAAGATCGACATCATCCCCTACAACGACGAGCCTGCCCGCTTCGTCGCGAAGGCCCTTTCGCCGGCGCGCGTGCGCGAGGTGCTCGTCGACGACGAGAACATGCAGTCGACGGTGATCGTGCCCGACGACCAGCTCTCGCTCGCGATCGGCAAGGACGGCCAGAACGCCCGCCTCGCCGCGCGCCTCACGGGCTGGCGCATCGACATCCGCTCGGAGACGGAGTTCGCCGAGGAGGAGGCCGAGATGGGCTTCGAGGAGGAGGAGGTCGCCGGGCGCTGCGCGGCGATCATGTCCACCGGCAAGCGCTGCCCCAACGCCTCCCTTCCGGGCTCCCGCTACTGCGGGCTCGAGGCGCACCAGGAGCTCGAGGGGACGGGCAGCGATCACGTCACCGGCGAGCCCGAGGACGAGGAGCCCGCAGCCGAGGAGGCGGCCGCCGAGACGGCCGCAGACGCCGTGCCGGCGGAGACCGGCCAGGCGGATCCTCCGGCCGAGCCCGAGGCCGACGCGGCGCGGGGCGCCGCGGATGAGCCCGCCGAGCCGGAGGCCGGCGGCGAGATCGAGCAGGACGACCAGGAACTGGCCGTCGAGGCCGGGGCCGAGGACGGCCCGGGCGACGACGAGCCGGAGACGGCCGCGTAGCCCGCGGCCCCGAGCGCAGCTGTGCCGGCTGCCGCAAGCGCGCGGCGAAGGAGGGCATGCTGCGCCTCGTCCGCACCCAGGCCGGTGAGGCCGTCCCCGACGAGGAGGCGCGGTTGCCGGGCAGGGGGGCCTACATCTGCCGCGAGGCGGAGTGCGCCGAGCGGGCAGTTCGCCACGGCGGGCTCGCCCGGGCCTTCCGGGCGCCTGTGTCCATCACGACCGAGTCCATAGACTTCATACGCGAATGGCAAAGAAGAGAGTCCACGAAATAGCGAAGGAGAAGGGCATCTCCAGCAAGGAGGTGATCGCCAAGCTCCAGGCCGCCGGCCTGGACGTGAAGGCCGCTGCCTCGAGCGTGGACGAGAACGACATCGCGATGGCGTTCGGCAACGGCAAGGTGGCGAAGGAGACGCCGCAGGACGACGCGGAGCCCAAGCGCGCCCGCCCGGCGCGACCCGTGGCGGACCCGGCCTCGCAGTCGGCCAAGCCGAAGCCCGCCGACGCCGCCGCGGATGCCCCGAAGCCGCCCGCGGACGGGGAAAAGCCCGCGGCGAAGCCGGACGAGGCCGGGGGCGAGGGCGGGCAGCGCCAGCGCCCGGTCCGGCGCCCGGGCCAGGCCCCCGCAGGGGGCCGCCGGCGCGTCGTCATCGACTCCGCCGCCGGCAGGCGCGAGCGCACCCCGCCGCCCCAGCAGCAGCAGCCACCCCGCCGCGGGCGTGGCCGGCGCCGCCGCACGCCATGGGTCGATCTCGAGGACCAGCCCCAGGTTCCCGTCGTAGTCGAAGAAGAGGCGCCCACCCAGATCCAGTCCGGCGCCACGGTCAAGGAGGTAGCGGAGTCGCTCGGCCTCCCGGCGCCCGAGATCATCAAGAAGCTGATGGGCCTCGGCGAGATGGCGACGCTCACGCAGACGCTCTCCGACGACGCGATCCAGGTGCTCGCCGACGAGCTGGAGAAGAAGGTCCAGATCGTCCACGCGGACGAGGAGGTCGAGGAGGAGCCCGCGTTCGAGGACTCCCCCGACGACCTCGTGGGGCGCCCTCCGGTCGTAACGATCATGGGCCACGTCGACCACGGCAAGACCTCGCTGCTGGACGCCATCCGCGAGACGGAGGTCGCAGCGGGGGAGGCCGGCGGGATAACGCAGCACATCGGCGCCTACCAGGTCCACCACGACGGCCACACCATCACCTTCCTCGACACGCCCGGCCATGAGGCCTTCACGGCCATGCGCGCCCGCGGGGCCAGCGTCACCGACATCGCGGTGATCGTGGTCGCCGCCGACGACGGCGTGATGCCGCAGACCGTCGAGGCGATCGACCACTCGAAGGCCGCCGAGGTCCCGATCATGATCGCCGTGAACAAGATCGACCTCGAGGGCGCCGATCCCAACCGCGTGCGCGGTGAGCTCGCCCAGCAGGGCCTCACGCCCTCCGACTGGGGCGGCGACACCGAGTTCCGCGACGTGTCCGCCAAGACCCGCGACGGGCTCGACGGGCTGCTCGAGGACATCATCACGATCGCCGAGATCCAGGAGCTGAAGGCGAATCCGAACACCGAGGCCTCCGGCGTGGTCGTCGAGTCCCGGCTCGATCCCGGCCGCGGCCCGGTCGTCACGGTTCTCGTCCAGCGAGGCACGCTCAAGGTCAGCGACGCGCTCGTCGCGGGAGCGGCATGGGGCCGGGTTCGCGCGATGCACGACTACCGCGGCGAGAAGGTGGAGGGCGCAAAGCCCGGCGACCCCGTCGAGGTGCTCGGCTTCGACGGCGTGCCCGAGGCCGGCGAGCGCGTGCGGGTCGTGACCAACGAGCGCGTCGCGCGCTCCGAGGCCGCCGACCGCGCCCATCGCCTCAAGACCGAATCGCTCGCCCGCCGCGCGGGCGTGAAGATCTCGCTCGAGGACATCTTCGACCGCGCCCAGAAGGGCGAGCTCAAGGAGCTCAACCTCGTCGTCAAGGCCGATGTGGCGGGCTCGCTCGAGGCGATCCTCGACGAGATCGCGAAGCTCCCGCAGGAGGAGGTCACGGTCAACGTGATCCGCGACGGCGTGGGCGGCATAGCCGAGTCCGACGTGATGCTCGCCTCGGCCTCGAACGCGATCATGATCGGCTTCAACGTGCGTCCGGTCCAGCAGGCGCGCCACGTCGCCGAGCGCGAGGGCGTCGAGATCCGCACCTATTCGGTCATCTACCGCATGGTCGACGAGCTTCGCAAGGCGATGGAGGGCCTGCTCGAGCCGGAGGAGGTCGAGAAGAGCGTCGCGACCATCGAGGTGCGCGAGATCTTCAAGGCATCGCGCGTCGGCACGATCGCGGGCTGTTACATCACCGACGGCAAGGCGCGCCGTGGCGCCACCTGCCGGCTCGTGCGCGACGGAACCATCGTCTACCACGGGCGGATCGGCACGCTGCGCCGCTTCAAGGACGACGTTCGGGAGGTCGAGTCGGGCTACGAGTGCGGCGTCACCCTCGAGAACTACCAGGACGTCAAGCAGGGCGACGTCATCGAGGTGTACGAGACGGAGCAGGTGGAGAGAGAGCTCTGAGCGCCGCGCTCATGGCCTTCGTCTGCCTCCTCGAGATTCACCTGCACTTCCCGGACAACGCCAGCCTGAAGGGCAAGCGCAAGGAGGTCTCCTCGATCAAGGAGCAGCTCCGGCGGCGCTTCGGCGCGGCGGTCTCGGAGACCGATCACCACGACATCTGGCAGCGGGCGACGCTGTCCGCCGCGCTCGTCGGGCCCGACGCCGGGACCGTCGAGGACGCCGCCGCGAAGCTCGGCCGCTTCGTCGAGTCGCGCTTCCCGGATGGAGTTCGTATAGATCGCGGCCTCCTGTCCTCCGACGAGGTCCTGGGGGGTTAGGATGCCCGGCTCCCGGATGCGGAGGGTGAACGAGGCGGTCAGGGAGGTTCTCTCCAGTCGCCTCGCGGACGCGCTGAGCGACCCGCGCATAGGTTTTGTGACCGTGACCGCCGTCGACACCAGTCCAGACCTCCGCCACGCGCGCGTCTACGTGAGCGTCCTCGGCGGGGACGAGGAGCGAGCGCGCACGCTCGAGGGCCTTCGGGCAGCCCACGGCCGGCTCCAGGGCTACGTGGGCAGCGAGCTGCGCCTGAAGCGCACGCCGACCCTCGAGTTCGTCTACGACGAGTCGATCGACACCGGCATGCGCATCACCGAGCTTCTCGACGAGGGCGGCGAGCGGTGAGCGTGGGCACAGAGATCGACCAGGTCCTGGAGGAGCTGCGCCAGGCCGAGAAGCTGCTCCTCACGACCCACGAGAACCCGGACGGCGACGCGCTCGGATCGCTCCTCGGGATGCACCGGCTGCTGACCGGCCTGGGCAAGGACGCGCTGATGTACATGGCGCCGGAGGAGTTCCCGCTCCCGCACGAGTACCGGTCGCTCTCGCTCGGCGAGGTCGTGCACGAGTCGCCGGACGACATCGCCGAGCGCGTCGTCGTCTTCCTCGACTGCGGGAACATCGACCGGATGCCGGTCGACTTCCTGAGGACCGAGGGCACCCACATCGTCAACATCGACCACCACCACGACAACACGCGCTTCGGCACCGTCAACCTCGTGGACCCGGACGCCTCCTGTACCGCGGAGATCGTCTGGACGCTCGCAGCCGAGCTCGGCGCCCAGCTCACGAAGCCGATGGCCGAGGCGCTCTACGTCGGCCTCGTCACCGACACCGGCAAGTTCATGTACGAGAACACGACGGCCCGCGCGCATCGGATGGCGGCAGAGCTGATCGAGGCCGGCGTCGACACGCACGCGATCTACCGCAAGCTCTACGAGCAGATGCCCTACCCGCGGCTCGAGCTGCTCGCGCGGGCGCTCGGGAAGATCGAGCGCTTCGACGACGGCGCGCTCACGATCACGAGCCTCACGAAGCTCGACTACTCCGACACGGGCGCGATCGAGTCCGACACCGAGGGCGTGGTCGACCACATGCGGGCCGTCGAGGGCACGAAGGTGGCGGCGGTCGTGCGCGAGCTCTTGGCCGAGGACCGGGCCGGGCTGCGCAAGGTGAGCCTGCGCGCGGCCGACGGCAGCGTGGACGTCTCCGCGATCGCGCGCGAGCACGGGGGCGGGGGGCACCGCCAGGCGGCGGGCTTCACCACGGAGCTTCCGCTCGAGGATCTCGCCGAGCGCCTTCGTGCCGCGATCCGCGAGCAGGCCTGACCTGCGGGTAGCCTTTCTCCGCGCCATGGCCTCCGCCGGCGTGATCCTCTTCGCGAAGCCCTCCGGGGTGACCTCGCACGACGTGGTCGCCCGGGTCAGGCGCAGCCTGGGGCGGGGGGTCAAGGTGGGCCACGCCGGGACGCTCGACCCGTTCGCAACCGGCCTTCTGCTCGTGCTCGTCGGGCAGGCCACGCGGGCGCAGCGCTTCCTGATGGCCCTGCCGAAGACCTACCGGGCGGTCGCCCGGCTCGGCTGGACCTCGACCACCGGCGACCGCGACGGCGAGCTGACCGAGACCGGGCGCATGCCGGACGACCCGCGCATCCCGACCGGGGAGATGCTCCAGCGCCCGCCGGCTTACTCGGCGGTGAAGGTCGGAGGCGAGCGCGCCTACCGGCTGGCGCGGCGCGGTGAGGACGTCGAGCTTCCGGCCCGTCCCGTGACCGTCCACAGGGCCGAGCGGCTCTCGCTCGCGCGCTGCCGGGCCACGTTCGAGATCGAGTGCTCCGCGGGCACCTACATCCGGGCCCTGGTCTCCGATCTCGGCGACGCCTACTGCGAGGAGCTCGAGCGGACGGCGATCGGGCCGTTCCGGCTTGCCGACGCGGACGAGGACCGGATCGTGCCCCTGGCCGATGCGCTCTCCTTCCTGCCCGAGCATGCCCTGCCCGCGGAGCAGGCCGAGCGGGCGAGCCACGGGGTCGCCGTTCCCGGTGGGACCGCGACCGCCGATCCGGTGCGGCTCACCCACGGCGGAGAGCTGGTCGCGCTCGCGCAGCCGCACGAAGGCGAGCTCAAGCCCTTCCTGGTGCTCGCGTCGTGAGGGTCGTGCGCCTGGACGAGGCCGAGCCGCGGCAGCGGCGCGTCGCGGTCGGCACCTTCGACGGCGTGCACGTGGGGCATCGCGAGGTGATCCGGGGGGCGGACACGGTGCTGACCTTCGATCCGCACCCGCAGGAGGTCGTGAGCCCCGCCCACATGCCGCCGAAGCTGCTCGCCTCCTTCAACGTGAAGCGCGACCTGATCGCCGGCCTCGGGGTGGACGAGCTCGTCGTGATCCCGTTCGACCGCGAGTTCGCGGCCCAGCCGCCCGAGTGGTTCGTGGAGGAGGTCCTGGTGGGGCGGCTCGGGGCCACCCACGTGTCGGTCGGCGAGAACTTCCGCTTCGGCCACAGGGCGAAGGGCGACGCCGCGTTCCTCGAGTCGCGGCCGGAGTTCGAGACGCGCGTCGTGCGGCTGGTCGAGGCGGGCGGCGAAACGGTCTCCTCCACCCAGATCCGCGCGCTCGTCTCCGCCGGCGACGTCGAGCGCGCCGCGGCGTTCCTGGGCGGCCCGTTCCTGTTCGAGGGTGAGGTCGTCACGGGCGACCAGCGTGGCCGCCAACTCGAGTTCCCGACGGCCAACATCGTGCCCGACGACCGTCTCGTGGCGCCGGGCCACGGTGTGTACGCGGCTTGGGCCCACGGGCATCCGGCCGCTGTCAACGTGGGGGTGCGGCCGATGTTCGAGACCGGGCGCGGGCTGCTCGTCGAGGCTCACCTCATCGATTTCACGGGCGACCTCTACGGGCAGGTCCTGCGCGTGGCGTTCCTCCAGCGCCTGCGGGGGGAGAAGCGCTTCGCTTCCGTCGAGCTGCTCGTGGGGCAGATGCAGCGCGATGTCGAGGACGCGAAGCGGATCTGCGAGGCGACGATCCCGCAGGGGGCGTAGGCCGAGGTCCCTGCTACCTTTCCCCGCCTGATGAGCCTGACCGTCGAGAAGAAGCGCGAGATCGTCGAGAAGTTCGGCAAGGGCGAGAACGACACCGGGTCGACCGAGGTCCAGATCGCCCTGCTCACCGAGCGGATCAACCATCTCACCGAGCACCTGCGTTCGCACAAGAAGGATCACCACTCGCGTCGCGGCCTGCTCATGCTCGTCGGCCAGCGCCGGCGGCTCCTCCGCTATCTGCAGCGGCGCAACCTCGAGAGCTACCGCGCGCTCATCGGCCAGCTCGGCCTGCGGCGATGATCGAGGCCGGCTCCCCGGCGCCGGACTTCACGCTGCCCGACCACGAGGGCAACACGGTCTCGCTCGCGGATCTGCGCGGCCGCACCACCGTGCTGGCCTTCTACCCGAACGACTTCAGCTCGGTCTGCACCGACCAGCTGAACGTGTACGAGGAGGTTCTCGGGGACCTTCGCGACGCGGGCGTCGACCTCTACGGCGTCTCGGTCGACTCGGCCTTCGCCCACAAGGCGTTTCGGGAGCACCTGGGGATCACGATCCCGCTGCTCGCCGACTTCCATCCCAAGGGCGAGGTGGCGAAGGCGTACGGCGTGTGGTCCGAGGAGTACGGCGTCGCGGGCCGCTGCCTCGTGATGATCGGCCCGG